>CAZVTW010000111.1:0-12248 GCA_964629805.1 uncultured Bacteroidales bacterium
ACGGGACAAGTTGCGAGGTGGATTGTCTTCGGAGTCTCAAATGCCGATTAAGGGCTTGGATTGACAGGTATGGCTAAAATATTTATGAATGTGTTTTTATAAACCTCTCAAAGGTATTCCCCGATTTCATCGGGGCCTGCCCTCGATAAAATCGGGGAATACGATTGAAAATATTTAATAATAAAATGAGTAAATTTGCATAGCCTGTCCCAACTATTCTGTCGGGATATGTTTCTTAGGGGGGAACGGGGGAATTTTTTTCTCCCTGACCTACCCGGTGCAGCAAGTGGACGACAAAACATTTGGACGATAAAAGCAATTTGCTCAAATGTTTTTTAACGAGTATTTTTGAAAAAATGAGAATAGAATGAGAATAGAAAAAATTACCAATAACAAGAAGCAATATCTTGATTTATTGTTATTAGCAGACGAACAAGAGGATATGATTGACAAATATCTGGAAAGCGGCGATATGTTTGCTCTTTACGATGATGACCTGAAGACTGTTTGTGTTGTTGTAGCAATAGACAAAGAAACATGCGAATTGAAAAACATAGCTACATATAAAAAACATCAAGGTAAAGGATATGCTAAAGCTCTAATAAGTTTTATATCAGATTATTATAAAAATAACCATAAGACAATGCTTGTCGGAACAGGTAATATTCCGAAAATATTATCATTTTATGAAAGTTGTGGATTTGAAAAATCTCATTTTATCAAGAATTTTTTTACCGAAAATTATAACTACCCAATGTTTGAAGACGGAATACAACTTATTGACATGGTTTATCTGAAGAAAAGATTATAAATGCCTGCTGCTAACCGGGTAAAAGCCTGATCTCATTTCAAACCAAACCAACAAGCCACTCACACCACTCTGCATACCGGCCGGTACTGCGCGGTTCGTCAAATATGGGGTGATAGATTTACCTGGTAGCCAAGAATGAAATAGTACTTTTCCAGGCAAAAGACCTTGCTTGGCAAAGAGAATAAAGGGGTATGAGCGAATCTGTTTATATCCTTTTTCCCTTTTCATTTTTGTTTATCACCTCAAAAAATTACTTTTGTCATTTTAAAAAAAATATTTTACTGATAAAACTATATTAATCAGACAATTTGAAGACTAGCATTTCAGTAGACTAAATTAATACAATAAATGACAAAGGGCAGAAATTCAGATAACGGCAATGGAAACAGAAGAATAAACAAGCTCTTTAAGAACGGTGTTGATAGTCAGCCAAAAATACTCATAGGTATTGTTGCCGGCATAATTTGCGGTGTTGTTGTTGGCGGCTGGTTCCCTGATTTTGCGCTTAATTTTTCTATCCTTGGCGAAATTTTCCTCAATGCACTCATGATGTTGGTTGTACCGCTTGTTGTACTATCAATGATTGTTGGAATTACCCGGCTGGGAGATATTCGTAAACTCGGCTCCATCGGCGGAAGGACTGTTATCTATTATTTGACAACAACAGGCATTGCTGTTCTGATAGGCATTGTTGTTGTTAATATTGTAAATCCCGGGAAAAAAGTATCCACCGGCGAAAAACACGAAAATTATGAGTATGTTATTGGTGGTGAGAACAACCGGACAGTTTTTCTGAAAGACGAAACCTGGGATAAGACGCGATACAATGAAAAATATGTCGTTATTCTGCATGATCAGAAAGTTCAGGGGCAAATCATTTCATGCAACGATACCTCTATCACTGTGAGGTTCTGGGAAAGTCTGGATACAAAAAATGTGTACTATTTAAGCGCTGAAGATGGCACAAAATTACAGTTCAGGCGAATAGACGGAAAACTGGTATCAGCAGAACCTGATTTACGAAAGCAGGGAAAACATGTTGAAATAGATTTTTCGATACAGGGGAAACTCAGAGGTGAAAATGTTGGCGATGTGGGCAAAACACTGAAAGAAATCCTGGTTGGGAGCGAGGATTCGGAAAAGCAGGGCATGATACCGTCCAACATATTCAAAGCAATGGTACATATGGACATCCTGCCACTTATCTTCTTTTCATTGCTGCTTGGCGCCGCTATGTCCGTCCTGGGTGAAAAAGCCAGGCCTGCTATTGAAATTCTTTCAACACTCAACAGCGCAGTTATGAAACTTGTGTATTGGATTATGTATATCTCCCCCTTCGGTATTTTCGGACTGATTGCAGGACGTATTGGCAACGCAGGCGGGTTTCATGATTTTTTACCGGAACTGTATTCACTCGGGAAATACAGCTTTTCTGTACTTTTTGGCCTGGCTGTTCATGGGTTCATCATCTTACCACTCCTGCTCAGGTTATTTGGAAAGCATCATCCCCTGTCATATGCAAAAGGTGTTGCTCCCGCTCTGTTTAATGCTTTCTCTACGGCTTCCAGTACAGCCACACTACCGCTGACAATGCGCGGAATTGAAGAAGAAAACGGCATTTCATCACGTACTTCCGGATTTGTTTTACCTTTAGGGGCAACCATTAATATGGACGGCACAGCTTTATATGAGGCTGTCGCTGCTATTTTCATCGCCCAGGTCTATGGCATTGAACTTGACGCTATCATGCAGGGTGTCATTTTTCTCACTGCAACCCTGGCTGCTATTGGCGCTGCAGGGATTCCGGAGGCTGGTCTTGTCACTATGGTTATTGTCCTTAAGGCTGTTGACCTGCCAATTGAAGGGATAGGATTATTATTGTCCATTGACTGGTTATTAGACAGGTTCAGAACCTCACTCAACGTCTGGGGCGATTCTGTCGGTTGTGCCGTCATTGACCATTTTGAAAATATTGACAGAAAAGAATAATTTGTTTCCAACTGGTGTTACTTTTTTGGGTTTTGGAAGTATAAAAAAATGAGTACATAACAGAAAAAAAATACCGGCATGAAACACTTCTGTCTAATAATCGCTCTCACAGCTTGTTTCTCTGTGAGGGGCTTTTCACAGGAATATAAAAAACTTCCCGATTTAAAACTCCCGGATACTTTGTTACGGAAACATCCACCGATTTATTTTGACAGTCTTAAAACTTTCAGGTTTCATTTTGACAGGCCTCTGTTACGGAAAAACAGAATGCCGGTTTACAGGCCACCTGAAATTCCGTTTATGCCCGATGCCCGAATCCCGGATACTATTCATTATCACATGCAATTCGCTCCATTATTCAGAAGAAACAGGCAATGAAAAACATTTTAAAAAAATTTGTTGCTATTCAAATTATGATAACCTTTGTAACTGATTTTTATAGGTAATTAGTAAATTCACTGAATATGAAAACCAGGTTTCTAATCATTTCTCTTTTATCAGCTGTCACAGGTGGATGCATCGTACTATTCGGTCAACAAATTTTCAGGGATAAACCACAGACTGAGATACAGGATTTTTATTCCCAAACTACCCCACAGACAAATTATGTACCGGTCAATTTTTCTGCTCTTAATGATGATTTCAGCGCTGCAGCAGAAAAATCCATACACAGTGTCGTTCACGTGAAAACCCAGTATGCCCGTGCCGGATATGATAATCCTTTATACGAATTTTTCTTTGGAAACAGGAATTATGTTCCTCAGCCAATAGAGGGATATGGTTCCGGGGTCATTATCTCTTCCGATGGTTATATCATCACCAATAATCATGTTATTGAACGATCAGATTATATCGAAGTGATTTTGAATGACAAAAGAAGCTACCAGGCAAAACTGATAGGAACCGACCCTTTTACTGATATCGCATTGCTCAAAATAGAAGAAGACGATTTAGCTGCAATTTCATACGGTGATTCCGATAACCTTAAAATAGGCGAATGGGTTTTGGCAGCCGGCAATCCTTTTAACCTGACCTCAACAGTCACAGCCGGCATCGTTAGCGCCAAAGCCAGGAATATTGACGTTCTGAACCAGGAATATGCCATTGAATCTTTTATACAGACTGACGCAGCAGTAAATCCCGGGAACAGTGGCGGAGCGCTTGTGAATACACGAGGCGAACTAGTAGGGATCAACACAGCTATTGCTTCCAGAACCGGCTCTTTTTCCGGTTACTCGTTTGCTATTCCGGTGAATATTGCCAAAAAAGTTGTTTCTGATTTAATTGAATATGGAAGTGTTCAGAGAGCGCTGTTGGGCGTTTCAATTCGCGACCTTGATGCCCGGGGCGCTAAATATCTTGGTATAGATAAAATCGAAGGTGTTTACATTTCAAAAATCAGTGTCGGTGGTGCTGCTGAAAAAGCCGGTATTGAATCCGGTGATATCATCATCAGCATTAATAAAACAAGGATTAACAAAGTTTCAGAACTTCAGGAACAAATTTCAAAATTCCGGCCTGGTGACAAAATCAGTCTGGAAGTACGAAGGGATGATAAATTACTGGATTTTGAGGTTGTTTTGCAAAATAAACAGGGAAGCACGAATATTATCAGAAGTGAGGTTGTTGGAATCCTGGGCGCTAAATTTGAAGACCTGCCCGACAAGGAATTAGCTGAACTGGGAATAGAACATGGTGTGAGGGTCACCTCCTTAGAAGCAGGTAAGCTCCTGAAAGCCGGTGTGAAAGAAGGATTTGTCATTACTTTCATTAACAGGCAATCGGTGTCAAACGTCAATGACATCAAAGCCATTCTGAACAACGCGGATGGCGGCGTATACCTCGAAGGCATTTATCCGAACGGCGTTACAGCATATTATGCTTTTGGCCTGAATAAATGAGTCCTCTCCTAAGAAACCCAATAACTCTTTCGGAGATTATTTTAACAAACTGGCGAAACAGAAAACTGTTTCCTTGTCAGTCTCTTTGTCGTCAAACTCTGCGTTTTTTGAAATTAGTAATTTTAACCTAGCCCGGACATGCCGGAATAGATAAATATTTTAAAAAATAGGCATCGTTGCCACATGTAGGTTTTCACAGGATTATAATGACTATCCTGTCAGACCATTTCAGTTTACCCTGCTTTTCCCGCCAATTGTCACCAACGGATTAAGTAACTGACGTTCAAACAACAACGTCTCAATAAATACTTTCTGGTAATATTTGCCAGGCCAACATTAAATGTTTCTGTTGCAAGCACCCATAAACATAGCCACCCATATAGCCGTGATGACAAGGCCCCGGCTTGGTATTTTTACAGTCACACCGGCAAGAACCATGACAAAACACAGGTGAAAATGTGGACAGGATTTAATGCAGGCATCAGAATATAATGCATGTTTTTGAGTATATTCAGCTTAGGATTCGTCTGTAGGAATCAATAACGATTTCTGCAAAATTTCTGCCCATATAGCCCTGTATAACATCATCCGTGAATAAGCCGGGATTTTCCCTGACGCGCTGGTCTGTATGTTTACTTTCCTTTATCAGGCTTTGAAACATCAGTCTAAACCCGCCAAAATTCCATGTTTGCCGTCCGTAAGGTGCGTCACTGGCACAACAAAGGTTTTTGCAGAACGGTTGCCCTGCCAGTGTATACGTTATCAGGTCACTTTCAATGTGAGTGTCCCGTTTAGCGCTGAGTACAAATTTTATGTTTGGATATTGAAGACCAAGCTGCCGCGTTTCAGTATATTGTTGTTCAGCCTCACCATAGGATGCTCCTCCTCCCCCCATATGAACGGCAAGGAGTGGTATGCCGGAGTATTTTTCAGCCAGTCGGGCCAATCCTGACACAGGGGTATAAGGTGTATCAGCGCCATAATGAAAAGCCGGGGTTGCACCGGTTTCGATAATTCTGTCGACAATCGTGAATACTGTGTCACTGTCAATGGGATATTCGTTTTGTGCCGGATTCAGTTTCACAATAGGGAAACCAAATTCTTTTACACAGGTATCAACCAACTCCAACGCTTTGTCCATGCCCAGTGCCTTAGGATCTGTCCAGCCCGCAGGGATGAATTTTTGAGGGTACTTTTCGCGGGTATTGAAAATATACGCATTGGCATGATACAAGGCTTTATAATTATCATCCTTCTTGCCGGGATAAACTGTTACTGCCGGATTTTGCCAGATTAAGGCCATATCAATATCAGCCAGTTCCATTTCCATGAGTAAATCTTCCCGTGAAATAGGTTTCCCATGATAATAATCAGCTTGATTATAAGACTCTTTCAGATTCTCAGGCATATTTTCTACATCAGAAATATGCGTATCGGCATCAATTACCAAATTTCCTTTATTATATTCAAGGTATTGAATGTGTTTTTCAATTTTTATTCTCAGATTTTCTTTCATTGTGATAAATCAATTATGTTATTTTTATCAGGTATTTTTTCTTCACCAATAATACGCTTCATGAATTTTCTGTAAATCCGTATATTGTCCATCTTCATCATCACATTGCTTTTTAAGTGAAAGCAGCTTTTCTGTAAGTTGCTTCACATCTTTGGCATATTCAGGATGGGTATAGACATTATTCATCTCCCCCGGGTCTTTCACCAAATCAAACAATTCCCATTCTGGTTCTACCGGCTCATACCTTTCCAATTCTTCAAAATCCAACGGATGGCCATAAAAAAGATGAGCTTTCGGTTTTTGGTGCGAATACCGTAATGTACCGTTACATTCCGGTGCATCCTGTGCTGCCAGTAATGATAATACACAGCAGTTCGCCAATTTTTAGGGATTTCTTCCTTCAACAAAGGTACAAGGCTGCTTCCCTGCATTTCGTCAGTGGCATTTACACCTGCCATGTCTATAATCGTTGGGGCAAAATCAATATTCACCACCATATCATTATTTACAGGAGCTTCTTGAATATATTCAGGGCGTCTGATTTTCAGAGACATACGTATTGCTTCTTCATACATAAAGCGTTTACTGAAAAAACCATGCTCGTCAAAGAAATCGCCCTGATCTGCTGATAAATATTTACTGTATTTTCCATCAGCTTTTTACTGATTTATAATATGTTATTCTATTGCAAAAAAAGTCGTAACACTTCCATGCGTAGCCGTATATGAAATTTTTCCGCCTTTTACTTCGAAAATGCCCAGGTCCCTGTAAAACTCACTTTTCCCATCAGTCCTGTATGCTCGGAATTTTTTTGCCTTTGTCCCTTTAATGGCAATATCCATTTTTTTCTGGATATGGACTGAAAATCCCGGGTTTGTCCATCCTTTGCTGGTATTCATCACGACAAAAGCATCAGGGTTTGAAGTCCCGTTGGAGGAAAAAGCAAGCACAGGGGCTTCCGTATCCATTGAAAAGGTCCTGGCTACTTTCATGCCCGGCTGCCCGGCTCTTGTAACCTGTTTGTAAAAATAATATCCATTCCTGACCTCATAAGTGCTGTCTTCATTGACCTGGATTGCATTTCCGGGGTTTGGGTCCCCACCTACCCACAGTGGTGGCCTTTGGATGCCTGCCCAGGGGATAAAACCATTGATTTTGACATCATAGATACTCCCAAAAATCTGGCGCACAAAATCAACGTCCATGTTGGCCCAACTTGATGAAGTGACCCATGTATGTAGTTCCGGCCTTTTTTCTTTTAATTTGTCTATCACAGAACTTGCATGGTTTCCAAACCAATACCAGTAATTACCGCTAAAGAAACCATGTGATGTGATGAGCCCCAGGTTGTCAAGGGCTTTTTTGTCGTCATAAATAGCCCAACCTTGTCCCCAGTGGTTGAACCTGTACCAGTTTGATGGTTCTCCATTAGTTGCATACACACCATCAAGCCCAGCTTTTTTAATTATTTTTGGCATTAATTTGAGAAAATCAACAACCTGATCAGGTGGCCACCATAAATTATAGTCATGCCCTTCGCCAATAAATGCAGCAGAACCGTCACGAGGCCATCTTTGCCAGTCCTCGCCCTCGTTGTGCAATGAAATATACTTTACTGGCAAGCCTTCATCCTGAATAAGGAACTTTGCCCAGTCTACCATGTACATTGCCAATTCTTCTTTCATGTCAGGATCAAGATCACGGCCCCGGAGTATTTTTTGTATTGTTGCCCATGCCGGTGGTCCATACAATGTTGTGATGATTTCAAAATCAGCGCCCCTTTCCCTGGTTTTTTTAAGCCCTGATTTCACAAATTCACGCATATTTGCTGTGCTGGACTCATGATCGAATTCAGCACCTGGAGTAGCTTGGTGCCAGGGGTCCAGGAACATTTTTACAAGCCCACCTTTCAAGCCATCTTCCCCAAAAACAAGCTCAATGATTTCAGCTTTTTGTTCCTCATTCAAAATACTAAAGCCTCCATAATCCTGAGGGTCATTTTCGTAGTCCATGGTCTGTGCTGTTTCAACATAGTTAAAACCAAATCCGTCCCAATCCTGAAGGGTTTTTGAAAAATCAACTTCGGCAGGGATGCCGTCAATCTCCGGGACCTGTTGGCTTTGAGATATAGCTATTCCAATTAAAAAAAATAAAGCCAGTATACATTTTTTCATAGCAAAAGTGTGTTTAGTTGTTCATTATTGTACCCCAGCAAAAAAAGTAGTTACGGAATTGCCTTTAGCAGGGTAATATATGGTGCCATCTTCCTTTAATTTGATTGTTCCTATATCTTTAAAATCCTCTTCAGGGGATGTCCGAAAACAAGAGAAAAAGTTTTCATCAGCATTTCTAATTTGGATGGTAACTGGTATATCGGGACCATTCTCATTTATCACAACAAAAACATCGCGGTTTGTGGTTTTCGAACCATTGCCAAAAGCAATAATTTTAATGTTTGGGTTTGAAGAAAATGTTTGAACCACATTCATCCCGGGTTGGCCTGCCCTGCAAATTTGCTTATAATAAAAATATCCTTTTGTTACCTGATAATTTCCCTTTCCATCAACAAAAAATGCTGAACCTGGATTGGGATCACCACCAATCCATTGCCTGTGATCCTGAATACATGCCCATGGTATTATTGCATTTGTTTTTGCTTTATACATTTCATCATGCATGTAAGAAATAAAATCAGTGCCCATTTTTTTCCAACTCAATGATGTTGTCCAGACTTTTAATTCCTGATGATCACCCCACTTGAAGTCACTTGTTTTCAGGAAATCAGTGCCTTCGCTCCCGGGTTTCCAAAAGCTATGGCTTGTGAGCAATCCAATATTATCCAAAGCAGCCGGGTTAGAGGCAATGGCAGTGGCATAAGAGGTAGGTTCCGGTGCCTTGAAATTGATTGTCAAACGAAACCATGTGCTTGTTTCGCCCGGGGAAAGCCCAATGCCAGTCATGCCGTGTTTATCCATAAAAACGGGCATGAATTCAAGGAAGTCCACCACTTGTTCAGGTGGCCAATACAGGTTGTAATCATGAGATAATTTGTCAGTATGCCCATCTTCTGCCCAGCGCTTATAGTCTTCCCCCTCGTTATGGAGGGATAAGTACCTGACAGGAAAATCATTTTCTTTTAAATATTTAACCCAGGAAACCATGTATTCGGCCAATTCATATTTAAAGGATTGATCCAAATCCCTTCCCCTGAAGGTTTTTTGTTTTGTCATCCACGCCGGTGGGCCATAAAGTGTTGTGATGATTGATAAATCGCGGTTTCCTTGGGTAGATTTTTTCATTCCTTCCTTTACAAAATAGCGCATCCATGCTGTTGAACTTTCATGATCAAATCCATTTTCATTGATGATAAACGGGTCTTCATTATCATTTGGGTTTACGTTGTCGCCTTCATGAAAAGGGTCCAGGAACATTTTCACGATACCGGGTTGCAAACCCTCTTCACCGAAAATCAGTTCAATGATTTCCTGTCGTTTTTCTTCACTTAAGGTACTAAATCCCCCATAATCCTGCGGGTTGGTTGAATAATCAGTTTTTTGCGCTGTTTCAACATAGTTCACCCCAAAACCGTCCCAGGGCCTTAATGAATCTTTGAAATTTATATATGCAAAATTTTCCGGGAAAGCAGGCCCAGCAATTTGAGCAAGGGCCTGGACTGTCAATATAAAATAAGCTACGAGGATAAAAATGAATACTTTCTGCATAAGAATGTGTATTTATTGAATAGCAAAAAAGGATGTTGATGATTTTTTCGGCGCTTCATAATAAAAACCTCCATTATTGACTTTATAAATGCCAAGGGGTACATAATTTTCCTCCATTGAAGTAAGGAATGCCTGAAATTCAGTTTGTTCAGCCCCGCTTATTTTTACAAATCCCTTCCCCTGACAAACTTCTGTTTGGCCATCCAGGGTGCTGGCCCGTATAAAGTTGTAATTATTTGGAGTCCTCTGCCTTGTTTTCTTGTCATTTTCAAGCCTTTCTGGGCAAAATATCGCATCCATGTTGTTGTGGTCTCGTGATCAAAACCATCCATGTTTATACTGAATGGATCGTCATTATCATTATCCTCTTTTGTAAAGCCTTCGTGATACGGATCAAGAAACATTTTTAACAGGGAAGGTTTCAAGCCATCTTCACCAAAAATAAGGCCTAAGATTTCAATCCTTTCATTTTCGTCAAGTTGGCTAAAACCCCCATAGTCTTCAAGCTGGAATGTATCGAGGCCACGCCACTGTGCAGATTGTACATAATTCACCCCAAAACCATCCCAGGGCATGATGGAATCTGAAAAATCAACACGGCAATATACATCTGGCGTTGGTTTATGGGGTGATTGTTTTTGCTGACATGATACCATCAGCAAAATAAAAAAGATAATATTAACTCTTTCCATTCATTTTTTTTAAAAAGTTAATTATTCACACACGATATTATTCGTTTCAAACCAGGATTTTCTATTCCTTTTAAAAGGTACAGAATTGGTGCATTTCGGCACCCATCTGTGCAATTTGTTAATTATCCGGATATTTTTTTTGTCCCCTGCACGGTTTATCCATTCATGTGGATCATCTGGATGGAAATAGAGCTCTTTTGTTTCATCGCAATAATGAATGTACCTCCAGTCCAGGGACCTTATTGAAACATTATTTTGCCCCCATATTGTTACAGCCGGCTTGTCCCATGGCACATCGGGGCTGTTTAGTAGCGGGGTAAAACTTAAGCCGTCCAGGTGTTTTACCTTTGATAGCCGACACAAATCCAATAAAGTTGGAAAAATATCAAGTAAACTCACTGGTGTTTTACATATGGAATTTGGTTTTGTAATCCCTGGCACATAAACAATCAAAGGTGTTTTTGTGCCTTCTTCCCACAATGTCCTTTTGCTCCAATGCTCTTTTTCCCCGTGGTGCCAGCCATGATCCCCCATCAGGATTACTATTCCGTTTTTTGAGTATTTACTTGAAAACCATGCATCCAGGAGACGGCCTATTTGTGCATCTGCAAATGTTATGGAAGCAAGGTAAGCCCTGATATTTACTTTCCATAATCCGCTGTCAACGATTGATTTATGTGTCCATTCCAGGTCTTTGCCATAATGGTCGTGATGGACCCTGTGCGCTATCTTTTTCCCAATTGGCGGGATATCATTTAAATCATTTTTTTTGATATCAGGGATTTGAATTGATCCAGGATCATACATATCAAAATATTTCCGTGGGACATTCCATGGTGTGTGTGGACGGACCAAACCACAAGCAAGGAACAGTGGCACATCAATATCCTGCTCCAGGACCTTTATGGCATTATTGACCCTTTTACCATCACCTGTGAGTGAATCAGGGATATCAAGTGGGTTGCCCAATGCATAAAAGTTGTCAGGTTTTTTCGGTAAAGGCGAGTATTCACCATAAATAAAGTGGTGCCAATACTGCAAATCCCCCTGGCCATGATAAATTTTCCCAAACCCTGCAACATAGTAGCCTTCGTCCATGAAATGCCTTGTCAGCGTGATTGTTTTCCTGATTTCTGAAGGCCATGGCTGCCCGTTTTCATATACTCCTGTTTTTGCAGGGCTTATCCCGGTTAGCAATGCTGTCCTTGAGGGTGCACAAACCGGCGCTGCACAATAGGCATTTGAAAATACCATTCCCTTTTCTGCCAGAGAGTTTAAATGTGGTATTTTAACGTTTGAAAATTGGGATGTATATCCTGTCCAGTCACGCAAATCATCAACCATGATAAACAAAACATTTGGTTTTTGAAATTTATTGGCCCTCAGGATATTGAAACCAGGGAAAATATCCGTAAATGAAAAAATAAAAAACGAAAGAATTATTTTATACATGTTTTATTAAGTTTTATAAATTTTGCCTAACAGAATAATTAATCGTTTATCATCTTTGCATCACTTAAAAATGCCTCTTCAAACTCCATGTCAATTGAATCTGCAAGTGCTTTGTTGATCCATTTATCGTATTGTTGATTTTTGGTGATTGGGATATTTGAAACT
>CAZVTW010000111.1:12348-14004 GCA_964629805.1 uncultured Bacteroidales bacterium
AAAGTGTCAAGTATTTCCCTGTTGTTTTTGGCTGAAGTTGAATTCTCTGTTAGCACGAACAGGCGGGTTTTAGCCGGATAATGCTTTTTTACAATCTGCAATAATTGAGGCAAAGGCAATGTTTCAAGCATCCCGGTGATGTTGTCGTGTGAAAGTCCATATCTCTTTGCAGACCAGTTAACACCGCAGAAAACCACAGGGATTGAAGATTTGTTGAAATGTGGCTTGATAATATATTTGACTGCATTGTCGTCCGAAGCAATGATGATGTCAGGATTGGTTTGATTTACATGTGCAAGTATTTGATCAACTTTTTCACGTATATGTTCCTTTCCCTGCTGACGTTTGGTATCCATATAGACAGTTTGCAACTCCGGCTTTTTATCGTTTAATACATATTTAATTCCGGCCAGAATACTGTCCCCTGAAGGATATCCCTGATGATATGAATTAATATACAGAATATTCGATGTTCTGTTTGTGCAGCCTTGAAATAAACCACAGCATATTATCGCAAGGATAAGGATAAAATAAAAACGTATCATAACAATTTTTTTTGTAATTTTAATGAAATAGATATTGAAAAACAAGTGATTAGAAGAAAAAATTAGCGGGAACGGTCTCGGGAAGGATTTCGCAGGACGTATCATTTTTCTGATATATTGGTATAAATCCTGAAAAAAGTCTTAAATTGTACCTAAATAGTCACATGTGAGGATAGAATTTTTGAAAATAATATTTTATGCGTCAAGCAATTATTTCAGACATACATTCAAATCTGGAAGCATTAGAAGCGGTTTTGAAAGATATTGACAATCAAAATATTGATCATATTTATTGTCTTGGAGACATCATTGGGTACGGCCCTAATCCGAACGAGGTCACTGAAATAATAAAAAAAAGAAAAATTTCTTCTGTTATTGGCAACCATGATGCGGTTATTACAAATCCTTCCTTAAGCAAATGGTTTAATACATCAGCCCGTAAAAGTGTTATTTTAAATATTGAATGGCTTCAGGAAGAGAATAAATCTTTCATTGGGACTTTGCCAATATCAATAAAAACAGACAGTATATTCATGGTACACGGGTGTCCGCCTGATTCCTGTCTTGAATATATTTCATGGCAAAACACAAACAGAATGCGTGAAATTTTTCATTCTTTTCAGCAACCAATATGCTTTGTCGGCCATACGCATGATGAAGCATACTATGAGTTGCAGGATGATATCATTGAATCACAAGGACTGAAAACAGACCCCATATATCTTGATTTGACCAGTAATAAATATATTATCAATTGCGGAAGCGTTGGCCAGCCAAGAGTTGATGATAAAAGAGCAGCGTATTGTATATTTGATGATGCAAAGTCAATGGTTGTTAACCGAAAAATTGACTACGATGTTGAAATAACCCGGGAAAAAATTTTTCAGACCAATTTACCCCATTATAATGCTATCCGCTTAATATAAAGCAGGTATAATAATATGACGGATTCTTATGATGATAACCGGTCTATTATATCCCAAAAATGGAAGATTTTGTGATTATTCCTTACTATTGTTGCATTCAAAAAATGAAAATGACAAAAGCCGTATTATTAATACACATAAATTTATATATTTGTTTTGTTTAATCAAAAATTTGAAAATATGAC
>CAZVTW010000112.1:0-13973 GCA_964629805.1 uncultured Bacteroidales bacterium
GCACCCGGCAGCGTTGTAAATAATATTTTCTGCCAAAAAATACAAGAAAATAAGATTTAAGATATTCGTTCCTTAACTCTTTAAAATATTTTATACTGACTTCGTCAGTTTCGCTTAATCAAAGTACAGTTGAAATTCCACACCGGAGTTTACTCGATGTAAACGACGATGTAGGATTTTAACTGTAACGTAGAGTAAGTAAAAACTGACGAAATCTGTTATAGCTTATTATACTTTTCATTATACGCTTTTGGAGTCATTCCGTATTTATTTTTAAACATTTTAATGAAATAACTTGGTGCAGAAAATCCTGTGCTGTATGCAACTTCATTAATCCTGAGTTTTTCACCGCTACTCAGAATTATGGCTGCTTTTTTTAACCGAACATCTTTTATAAATTCGTTGACAGTATTATTAGTCAGATATCGAAGTTTTCGGTACAGATGTGTTCTGCTTAATCCTATTTCTCTACATATTGTCTCCTGGTTTAAATTGGGATTATTGATGTTTTCTTCAATTATCCTGGCAATACGTTTTAAAAAACTGTCTTCTGTCTCATTGATGTGGATTCCTTCCGGAATAATTTTCTTATTTTTAGCAATTTCATTCCAGATTTTTTTTCTTGATTCTATCAGGTTGGATATGCGTAAAATTAAAACATCAGGATGAAAGGGCTTTGGTATATAATCATCAGCACCTGTTTTCAAGCCCTCAATCTCAAATTCAGCAGAACTTTTTGCGGTCAGTAAAATCACTGATATATGACTTGTTCGAATGTCTGATTTGATTTTTTTGCAGAGTTCTAAACCATCCATAACAGGCATCATAATATCAGAGATTATTAAATCTAATTTTTCCTCAAGGGCAATTTCAAAAGCATCCTCTCCATTTGATGCCGCAAATATTGTATGATTCTCCTGTAAAATCCCGCTAATATAACGGAGCAATTGCTGGTCGTCCTCAACCAAAAGAATATTAATTGATTGTGTATTCTCTTTTGGCCGGACAAGTTGAATTCCTCCATCTAATGATGGTAGAGAACTGTCTGATAGATTTATGGTTAACTGTTCTGTCGATTTGGAATTATCAATTGAACTTTCAACGGGTTTAATATTCGGATATGCTTCTTGCCCGACAGGCAAAAAAATGAAAAAAGTAGTTCCAACATCCGGGTAGCTCTCAATAAAAAGCTCTCCTTTCAGAAGTTCAACCAGGTTTTTCGTAACTGACAACCCAATCCCAAATCCTTTAGTTGAGTTATTTTTTTAACCAGATTGATAATAGCGTTCAAAGATTGCTTCTATTTCAGTTGGTTCAATTCCTTGTCCGGTATCTTTGATAATAAATTGTAAATACCTGCAATTTTCAATGACAGGAACTTCTTTTGTTATTCGAACTGTGTTCCCGGTAAATTTTCCTGTTAAGTTTACTACCTCATCGGCAACGATCTCATTACACTCAAAAAATATATTCCCGTTTTCAGGGGTATATTTTATTGAATTCATCAGGATATTAAAAAGTATTTTCTCAATACTTTCAGGACTAAAAAAAAGAAGTGGACTTTGGAGTTGTACCGATACCTGAATATTTATCGCCAGGTTATTTGCATGTGAAATTAAGGAGTTCAGGATTTTATCTAAAAACACTTTAAAGTCAGCATACATAACTTTTGGAATTAGTTTACCGGCTTCAAGCTTTCTGATGTCAATAACCTGGTTTGCAAATCGTTCTACCCTTTTTATGTTTTGAGAGATAAGACTTAAGCAGTCAGATACTTTTGAATGAATTTCAGAAGGAAAATTGCTTTTGTCAGCAAAACATTTTTTAATGAGTTCCAAAGGCCCGTATATAAGCGTTAATGGGGTTCTGATTTCATGTGATATATTAATGAAAAATCTTAATTTCATTTCGTCCATCTCATGTATGCGTTCATTTTCAGCTCTTTCGAGCTTGATTTTTAATTTCTGCTGTTCTCTTTTAATAATAATAAATCGCAGTAAAATCCCCATTGCAACAATCAGTGTGACATACACCGCATAAGCCTGATAAGTTAACCAAAAAGGAGGATGAATAATGATGTCCAGCTCAATTAAGTTTGTTGATAGTAATTGATAACTGTCAAATGCTTTAATGAATAGCTTATAATGTCCCGGATATAGATTTTGAAATGATAAATCATTTTTAGTTCCAATGTTTTTCCACGCAGTGTCAGAGCCAATAAGTTTGTAGGAGTAGTTTATATTTTCAGGTGAAGAGTAATCCAGGGCATGAAATGCGAAAGAAAGTGTATTTTGGTCATAATCAAGGTCCAGCCTTTTTTTGTATTGTAAAGGTGTACCATTTAGCGGAGGACTATGAACAGGAACCGGTTCCCCCAATAATCGAATGTTTGTTAGATAGAGAGGCACCCGCATTCTTTTTAGTTTAATACTATCAGGGTGGAAATAATAAAATCCTCCTTCTCCGGCATAGTATATAAACCCTTTGTTATCAATAAACAACCTAACTACTTTTTTTGACAAGCCGGAAGATTTATCAAAGGTGATAAATTTTGTACTATCAACATTAAATTTCGACAGGCCATTTATTCCTGACAGCCATAAATTTCCATCGTGGTCTTCGATTATTTTGTATATTTGATTTATCTCATAACCTTCCTTTTGATCATAGAAAATAATGGTGTCTTTTTCATATATATATCTGCCTAAACCATTATTCGTAGCTATCCAGTAACGATCTTTGCTGTCCTGAATAATCGTTTTTAAGTATCTTCCGTATAAGAATTTTCTTTTTTTGTCAAAAGAAATGGATTCATTTTTTGTATTGACTTTTATGTGTAAAAAAGAATTTATAAACCCGAAAAGATAATCATTTTCCGAATCTATTAACATGGAGGAGTGTAAATTTGTATTTGCAATACGGACCAATGTATCATAAATTGGTGTCAGGTCTGAAGTGTTTATTTTATGCGTTCCTTCTTGTGTAATTATCCAGAGTGTATCTTCCGACTCCTCAATTATTTCCATTACATGATTGTGCGCCAGTTTAATTTCATCGCCTGAATTTTTTGTAAATACATTCAGAATTTTATTTTTCCGGGGGGCATATTGCAGCAAACCTTTTGCTGTTCCCAGCCAGAATATCCCTTTCCGGTCAATAATAAAGGAGGTTATTGTATTTTGAAATTGATTAGAAAATTTTATCCGGTTAATGATATGGCCGTCTTTTTCTGCACGAATCAAACCATCGCCCCATGTCGATATCCATAAATAGTTTTTTTGTGGTATTATTTTGGTAATATAATCACGATACGGATATTCACTATCAAGTTCGATAAAATATTCATTGAAATTTATTTTTTGAAGATCACATTTTTCAAGCCCCAATTTACCATATGATACCCAAATAATCCCCTGTTTGTCATAACATAATGTTAAAGCCTGATCTTTAAATATGTTGTTTGATTTGGCTCTGTGTTTATACTTGTTGGAAGAAAATAACAATTGGTAGTTTTTAACATCAACAACAAAAAGTCCTTGTGAACCGGCCATCCATAGTTCATTATCAATTTTTAATAATGAATTTATGCTTCCGATTTGGATATCCGTATCAGTAGCAAAATCGCTAAATTCTTTATGATTGAAATATTGTTTCTTTTTTGTATCAAAAAAATAGGTTAGACCTCCAAAACTGCCAATGATTAAAATACCTGGTTCAAATTCTTCAACAGAACAAATAAGTTTTGAATTTGGTATATCTGAATCATACTCAGGAACAAATAATTCAATGGCAGGATTTTCGGGGTCTGCTCGGCAAAGTCCTTTTAAGGTACCTAGCCAGAGTATACCATCTGATGATTCATATAAATCCCAGACAGAGAACGGTGTGCTTCCCCAATTAGTTGTTTTTTTGGGGATGTGTCTCTTTATGACAGGTCTGCCTGTCACTTCCTCGCTTATACTGTATAATCCGTCAATGGTTCCAAACCAAATCTTCCCGGTTTTATCGACTTGAATGTCCCTTATTTCATTTGTTGGTAAACCATTGGTCGAAGAATCCGGAATAAATACTTTAAATTCCTCTTTTTTTCTGTTAAAGCAATTAATCCCGTAATTTGTACCTATCCATAAATTATTATGCTGATCTTCTGCAATACATCTAATATAATTATTACTTATACTTGTTGCATCATCAGACAGGTGAGAATATTTTTTACAGGTGTTTCCGTAATACTTTAGGAGTCCCTGTTTAGTACCAAACCAGATATAGCCTTCGCTATCCTGAAATATACTTAATATGTCGCCGGCAGGTATTTTAACTTCTTCGAAAGAATAGCCCCGGCCAAAAAGTGGTGATAATAATATAAACAGTATTATTATGAGAATACTATTTTTTCATACTACAAATATATGAATAGAAAATCATTACAGGAAATATTAATTGTTCTCATTTATTCATGAGTCCACTCCTAAGAAACGCAATAACTCATGCGGAGATTATTTCGACAAGTTGTCGAAACAGAAAACTGTTTCCCTGGCAGTAAGATTTTCGTCCCGACTCAGATAATGTCATTTGACATCGAAAATGTCATGCTGACTTAATCTTCGTTTGTGCCATATGCCTGAGAATTAATGTCAATTTTTTTTGACAGTCATATGGCACAAACATATAGTCGAGACAAAAAACGAAGAGCTTGGCGAAAAATGAACTTTTAGGAGCGGACTCATTCATAAAAGCTCTTTATCATTCAGACGTTTCTAAACAAAAATGTCTGTATGTGAGAGAAAAATAACACTATAGTAACCTGTCATAGTATTATGTTCCCTATGAGAATACACGAATTGTCGGTTGGGAAAATAATCGTATGAAAACAGAAAGAATTTTTATCTCTTATCGGTTTTATACCAGAAATTTGTCAGGAAACTTATAAATATTGAATGTGCTAAGATTTTCTCCCAAAAAAAATGTAAAAATACCGATAATCATAGATATCATTATTATCGTAATTATTGCGCTTATAGCATTATTTCCATTAATCATTTCAAAGATAGAAGAAGTTTTTGTCAATTTTTAGAGGTTGACTTTAATGAATGTAACTTTTTAACACTAAATGTTTTACTATTAATTAATTAAAATTATATGCAATGAGAAATTTTGGATTTATAAAATGCCTTGTATGCCTGATTGCCATAGGTTTGATTTTAACCCAAAAACTAAATGCTCAGGAATTTATTCCTGAATTTGACGTACAGGCTCTTTCCTCTGTTATATCGGTTGACGGTGACAAAACCGACTGGGAAGCAATCGAAGAATTACCCATGAATCCCGTTAGTGGAATGGAGTTTTATAATGGGGAAGAAGATTGCAGGTTATCCTATAAAGTTACCTGGGATACTGAGAAGATTTACTTATTGGTTGATATTACCGACCCTGAAGCTATTATATATGGCGATGAAAATATTACCGAAGCACCGGAACCTTATTCTGTTGATAATATTGAGTTTTTCCTTGACCTGGATAATTCGGATAATGCTAAGATGGACAATAAAAATGATTTCCAGATTCGCATGCCGCGAAAAAGCGAATATATCCCCGGAGCTGAAGGCTGGCCAAACGGATTGGGTACCATTCCTTCGATGATGAATTCCCCTGGTTCAACCTCCGAATATGATCATCAAAAAGGCTTTGTAGAAGGTTTTGGATTTGAGATTTCAAAAACTGAAACCGAAACCGGTTGGATATTAGAAGCCGCCTTCCCCTGGGAAGTATTATTAAAAGTGGATGAAAACTTAACACCTGCCGATATGGCTGACGGGACTCAAATTGGTGTCATGCTCCAATATCAGGACAGAGATGCTTTGGATGTGAAAGACAGAACCAAATTCCTGAATCTTGAAGAAGGCTCATGGAACAATCCTGCCGGATGGGGAACCATGACCCTCAAAGGAGGAAACACCTCAACAGATCAAGGTCTGATAGCAATAGACGGGGAAATTGATGAAATATGGACAGATGCCCCAAAATTTGAAATTGCGGTTGTGTCAAACATAGCTGATCATGAACCACACCAGGTGACAGATGAAAATGATTTAAGCGGCTATTTTAAGGCCATGTGGGATGAAGAGCATCTTTATATTCTGGGCCAGGTAAAAGATGATGCATTAGTAATAACAGACAGCAAAAACAACAGTGACAACTTCCATATATATTTTGATCCGGAAAACAATAAAGAAGAAACAGAACCAGGTCATATGCAGGTAGGTTACGGCTATAACAATTCTGAACACTATGGAAGAATTGCTCCGGGCTGGAACAATCCTCCGTATTATGAATTTGCAGCGAAAGAAACTGACAGCGGATATATTGTTGAATTTAAGCTTCTTGCTGATTCAATTCGTCTTGATAAATTGGAAACCGGAATGATGATAGGGATTGATGTGAAGTTAAATGATGTGGATGACGCTGTTACAATCAACAGGGATGGTTTGTCCTGGATTGATAAAGATGATTTAGCCTGGCGTGATGCCTGGAGATATGGTACGATTGAACTAATTGAAGGGGGACATGTCGTTGGCTATACAAAACCTGCAACGCCTGATAATTTTAGCAATACGACTGATGGAAATACGGTTACTTTCACATGGGATAAAGCTGAGAATGCATTGGGATATTATCTTTTTCAAAACGATGAGATTGTTGCCGGTGTAACCGAAAATTCTGTTACAATAGATGACCTGAAGTTTTTAAAACTGTATTCTTTTGAATTACAGGCCTATGGTAAGGGTGATGTGCGTTCATATTTTACAGAACCGCTTGATGTTATCCTGGCACTTACTGAATTAGAATCTCCTGAAATATCAGGCGAAACAACTGAAAATAAAGTAACAATATCATGGGAGAAGATTGAATATGCCGAAGGTTATAAAATCTACCAGGATGGTCAGGAAGTGGCTGATATTACTAAAAACAAATATGAAATAAGCAATTTATCTGACGGGACTTTCAATTTTTCTGTAGTTGCCTATAACGGTGAAATTATCTCAGAAGAAAGCAATGTCATTCCTGCCGTTATTGCAGGGATTGCAGATTTGAACAGCGAATTGATTACCATTAATCCTAATCCTGTAAAAGATTTTATTACAATTAACTGCAGTCATAATATCAGGAGGCTTACTATATTTGATATTTATGGTAAAAGAATACCAGATGTGTCTAATTTTGACAATTCATCAAAATTAGACATGTCAAAACTCCGGGCAGGGTTGTATGTCATCTCAATAAAAACAGATATTGGTTATTATACACATAAAGTAATACGGGAATAGTTTTTCTTTTCACGATGGGCCGGCTTAGATGTGCCGGTTCATCAACCTAACAGTAATTTTTAACATTTTTAATTTATGAAAAAGTTTTATTTAATTTTAGCATTGTGTATCATTACACCTTACATAGCGTTAGCTCAGGAAATTACGATAACAGGTAAAGTGACTGATAACGAAAATGGATGGCCCCTGCCAGGTGTAAATATTGTGATAAAAGGTACAAGAACCGGTACAATTACCGATCTGGACGGTAATTATAGCCTAAAGGCCGACAAAAATGCAATACTTACATTTTCATTTGTGGGTTATTCAACTGAAGAGGTAGTTGTAAAGGGACGAACAAACATTAATATAGCTTTGGCAGCAGAGGTGTCCATGATTGACGAAACAGTGGTTATCGGGTATGGAACAGTGAAGAAGAATGATGTCACAGGAGCCATCTCATCGGTTCAAAGTGAGGATATTGCTGACCTTGCAGCCGCCAACCTTAACCAGGCAATACAGGGTAAAGTCTCCGGAGTAGAGATTATTAATAATTCAGGGTCCCCGGGTGCCGGCATCACTATGAGAGTCAGGGGTATGGGAACCCTTAACTCAGGTGCTTCACCTTTGTATGTTATTGACGGCTTTATTCAGGGCGATCAAAGCTTTGGGAAGGAAGGAAATGAAGTACCTGATAATAAACAGGGGATTGCATTTTTGGATCCGGCGGATATTGAATCCATTGAAATACTTAAAGATGCTTCTGCAGCTGCTATTTATGGTGCAAGAGGTGCCAACGGAGTTGTTTTAATAACAACTAAAAAAGGGAAAAGCGGTAAAACAAAAATAGATCTGAACATTCAGCATGGTATTCAGAAGTTACCTCATAAATACGATATTATGAATGGAAATGAATACCGTAAATACAAAAATGAAGCATATGCTATACTGGGAAGACCTCCGTTAGATGGTTTTGAAGAAGGGATGCCAATTGATAATTTTGATTGGCAGGACTATGTTTTTTCACCTGCTCCTAAGCAAAAATATAAAGTGACGGTTTCAGGAGGGAGTGAAAAAAACACCTTTTTGGTGAGTGGTAGTTATTTTAACCAGGATGGAATTGTGGAAAACTCAGGATTGGAAAAGTACACATTTCGTTTTAATGCAGGACAAAATATTAGTAAGCATATTAAATTCGGACAAAATATTATTGTTAACTATTCTGAAAGACAACGCATTAATGAAAACGGTTTCGGTGTAACAGGAAGTCCTGTCGGAAATGCACTTTTTGCAGATCCTACATCAACTCCCTATTATACACAGGAAGAAGTTGAAGAAGAAAACATAAATACGGACTTGAACTGGGGCTTATGGAGGGATCTTACCCGCACACCCAAGGCCGGGAATCCGGCTGCAAATCTGGATATGAAAAGATATGATTATAAAGCAAAAAGATATTATGGTACTGCATTTTTGGATGTAAACATTTTTCCTTTCCTGAAGTTCCATTCCACTTTTGGTATGGATATCACTGACGGGCATATGGAAGAATTTAACCCTTTTTATGAAATAAACTCAACTGATAAACAGGCAGGTACGAGGTTTTATATGCGTGAGGAACAATGGATAAACTGGGATTTTGAAAATACACTCACTTTTTCGAAAACCTTTAATAAACATGATGTGAACCTTATGGCAGGATACACATCACAAAAAGAATCTTTTGTGGATACCCGGCATCAGGTACTGGGATTCCCATACCTTGATGAAGAGCTGCGCTATATGAATATTGCTAACCTTGAGTCAATTGAAGAATTGAAGAGTACCCCTATGGCATATTCATTTTCCTCCATCTTAGGAAGGCTTATATATACGTATAACAATATGTTAACTTTTACTGGAAGTATCAGACATGATGGCTCCTCCCGTTTCGGTCCAAACAATAAATACGGAACATTTCCTTCTTTTGCTCTTGGCTATAAAATCTCTGAAATGCCTTTTTGGAGACCTCTGGAAACAACCATTAATTTCATGAAAATCCGGGTTGGATATGGTAAATTGGGCAATGCTTCAATTCCAATCAATCAATATTTGTCTTTAATGAATACAACGGATCTAACAGCCGCCTTTGGTCATCCAGGAAGTGTAAAAATTGGCTCTCTTCCTGAAGGGCTTTCGAACGAGGACGTAAAATGGGAGACGACTGCTCAAAAAAACATTGCACTTGATATGGGCTTCTTTGGAGATAAACTGAATTTCTCTGTTGATTTTTATCATAAAACTACAAATGATTTACTTTTACCTTTGCCCATTCCGCAATATGCAGGCCATAGTTATCTTCATGTCGGTGGGCAAGCCCCGGAATTATTTGCGAATGCTGCTAAAATGGAAAATAAAGGTTTTGAAATAAGTCTGGGCTATAAAATGCAAATAGGTGATTTAAGACTGAATCTCAATGGTAATCTTTCCTCTGTCAGGAACAAAATTATTTCATTGGCAGGTGGCCAGCCAATAGAATCAAATCGATCAAGGGAACCAGGCGGATGGTTATCTCGGTCTGAAGAAGGTCAGTCAGTCGCACAATTCAGAGGATATGTTATCGAAGGTATCTATCAGAATTATGACGAAATTAAAGAACATTTATCAGAAGAACAGTCAAATATCGACCCCTATACCTATGATCGCAGTTTAGAACCAAAATCTTCCAAGCACATTGCTCCGGGTGACTACAAATTTAAAGATATCAACAATGACGGCATCATTAATGAAGAAGATAAGACCTATATAGGAAGTCCCTTACCTGATTTTACCTACGGTTTCGCTATTAACGGAGAGTATAAAATTTTTGATTTCTCTGTGAATTTAACAGGTGTTTACGGAAATGAAATAGCAAACATGAGAAAATACTCAATGGCAGGATATGGAGGTACAAACAAAATAGGTGATTATACAGACAATTACTGGACGCCCGAAAATACAGATGCTAAATATGCAAGACCTGAAAATGACAGGAATAACAACCGGGCCTTTTCAACACTCTATATTGAAGATGGTTCTTATCTGAAAATTAACAATATAATCCTCGGAGCCACGATACCGAAAGCTTTAAGCAGTAAAATTATGATTAGCAGGCTCCGTGTATATTTTAGCATTGAAAATGCTTATGTATTTACAAAATACAGCACAGGATATCCTGAAGTCGGAACTACAACTTCATATAACCCGGACCCTCTTGCAATTGGTGTTGACAAAGGTATTTATCCAACTCCGAGAGTATTTATGTTTGGAGCAAACATTTCATTTTAAAGAACAGTATAAATAATAAATTGAGAAAAATATGAAAATAAAAAAAATATTTACATGTATGGTTTTTTTTACAATCGCCTTCAATTACTCATGTAAAGAAGACTTTCTGGAAATAACACCCGAAGGCAAACTATTTGAGAGTACTTATTATTCTGATGAAAAGGCCGGTGAAGAGGCAATTATCGCTATTTATAACTTACTTAATGCCGACTGGCCCATATCAATGGGAAGGATTATTCCGATGATGGGCGACCAAAGAGCTGATGATGAGGAGCATGGGAATGATCCTGCCAACTTTAACGGTGAAACCGACGGATCAAAAGATTTAGCCTACCACAATATTTTTGCAGATGACAGATGGGCAAATGACTGGTGGGCCTTTTTATTTGCCGGCGTGCAAAGAACAAACCTCGCTATCAAAGGTATAAAAAATATTCCTGATGACGGATTTTCCGAACCGGAAAACAGAGACATACTTCTTGCAGAAGCAAGATATATGAGGGCATATTTTTACATTCATTTAGTGAAAAATTTTGGCGGGGTTCCGATTATTGAAAAACAACTTGTTCCCAGTGAGTTTGATGTAGCCAGAAATACAGCTGAAGAGACTTTTCAGTTTATATACGATGATTTAGCGTATGCCATTAAATGGTTGCCTTTAAAATCACAAACTGAAATAGGCAGAGGAACTGTTGGCGCTGCCATTTATTGCATGGTACAAGCATTGATTTTTGAGGCGGGTTCGGATTTGAATCATTCAAATTGGCAGGAAGCATATGATTATGCTGCCCGGTTGGTAAAAGGCGACCTTAAGAGCGAATATAAATTATTAACTGTTGAGGATGGATTTACATATGGTGATGTTTTTAATGTGGACGGAAACGATGAAATAATTTTAGAGGTCGTACCCCTGATAGATAATTCACAAGCTAACTCATGGTATATTGAATATGCCACACCACGTTATGTACAGGATGAAGAAGGTAACCGTTTACTCTCATTTGGATGGGGCACCCGCTGCCCGACACAAAGCATTGTGGATGCTTTTGAAACTAACCAGGACTGGAGTGATACACAACAATGGGAAGACCCCAGGTTAAGTTATTCGGTGTACCGGGAGGGCGATATTGTTCCCATTGGGCAATCAGATAAAGACAGGGTTAATGACAGCCTTGAAATTTACCTTGAAAAACCGGATATACCCACAGGGTACTATCGTAAAAAGTATGTAATGGAAAAGGAACCAAATCAGTGGTATCCTGAGGTGAATCCAAAACTTCATCGTTTTTCGGACCTGATACTCATGTATGCTGAAGCAGCGTATTGCCTAAGTAAAGAAGACGAAGCACGTAGTGCCCTCAACATGATTAGAGCAAGGGCCAGACAGGGACAGCCTGGTAATGTTTTGCCTGACATCACAGCAACAGGACAAGAACTTTTACAGGCAATATGGGACGAACGCCGGGTTGAGCTTTGCTTTGAACATCATCGTTTTTATGATTTAGTAAGAACCGGTAAAGTGAAAGAAGCCTTAGATGCTTATGGTAAAGATTTTGTCGTAGGAAAGCATGAATTATTACCTATACCACAAGCAGAAATTGATTTGAACCCAAATCTGGAACAAAATCCAGGGTATTAAATTTTTTTACATGTACATTTGAAAATCAACTCTTCGGGGTCATTATGCCCCGAAGGGTGTTTCGCTTATAAATTTAATATTATGAATTTAACCAGCCGGCGTAACTTTATCAAAACAGGTTTTTTGGCAGGTGTTTCTTTATCAGCGAATTACTATTTATTTGGAAATTTAACTTTTCAAATGAACAATCCATATTATGATAATGAATTATTAAATCTAAGTTATGAGTTGCTCCAAAATTGGTGCGATGGTTTAATAAATTATCAAATAAGTGACCCGAAATTTAATGGAATGTACGGTGGAATCCTTTGTCCTGCCTGTTCCAGAATTCATGGTCGAATTGGCGATGCTGTATTTCCGTTTATGTTTCTGGCCGAAAAGACAAAAAAGCAAAACTATTTAGATGCTGCTTTACAGATCTATAACTGGTCAGAAAGGGAGGTTTCATGCTATGATGGTTCGTGGGTAAATGATGTTAATATATCATCATGGAAAGGAACCACCGTTTTTGCTGCTATATCAAGAGCCGAAGCACTAATAAATTTTGAACATCTCCTGGAAAAAAAAACAGCAAATCAATGGAAACAACGCTTAGATAAAGCTGCGGCATATGTTTATAATACATTTTCTGTTGAAAAATCAAATATTAATTACCCGGCTTCCGGCGCCTACGCTCTTTCTTTAACTGGTAAATATCTTGATAATAAAAAATATAAAGAAAAAGGAAGGCATTTTGCCAAAGAAATCCTCAAATATTTTACGAAAAAAAACAAATTTCTTAACGGAGAAGGAAGAAACTGGAGGAATAGTAATATCTCTAAAGATAAGTACTTTATTGATTTAGGCTATAATGTTGAAGAATCGCTTCCCTGTCTTGTTTTATATGCCAGGTTGATGGAAGATAATGAAGTTTTAGATATAGTAACAGAATCCTTAAACACTCATGCCGAATTTTTACTCCCTGATGGTGCATGGGATAACAGTTGGGGAACCAGGAATTTTAAATGGACCTGGTGGGGAAGCAGAACATCAGACGGCTGCCAGCCGGCGTATGCATTAATGGCCGATAAAAATCCTGTTTTTTTTAAAGTCGCATTAGAAAACACAAAACTTCTTAAGAATTGTACGCACAACAATTTATTATATGGAGGGCCACATTATACAAATCATAAAATACAACCATGTATACACCATACTTTTTGTCATAGCAAAGCTCTAACTTCAATGCTGGTGAAAGAAAAAACCATTGAAAAACAAAAATTTACGGACAAAATAATTCTGCCAAGAGAAAAACAGTATGGTATAAAAGAATTTAAGGAGATAAAAACCCTGCTTATTTCAAATGAAAACTGGAAAGCTACTATTACCGGTTATGATGTAAATTATCGTCACCGAAAAGGTGGTCATGCTTCGGGAGGTGCTCTTAGTATGCTTTGGCATAACAAAATTGGTGCGGTTGTCACAGCCGGTATGTCAAGATTTCAATTGTGGGAAAGCATGAATATGCAGGTTAATAAAGACGAAATGCAAATGCCCTTAACTCCCAGGTTTGAGATAGATATTGACGATAAAAAATACATGAATATATATGATTTTGGTGCTCAGATAAACCATAAAGAAGAGAATAACATATGTATTATCTATACGAAATCGAAATTATTGGATGAGAATCGCGAATTTGCATCCGAAGATTTTATTCATTGTCAGATTATATATACATTTTA
>CAZVTW010000113.1:0-1726 GCA_964629805.1 uncultured Bacteroidales bacterium
TCATTAATCTTATCAGTCACATCCTTCATAATTTCCTGAATTCTTAGATCATTAGAGAGACCTTTTTCTCTCACCTGGGCAACATCATCTTTCAATTCGTCCTTTATACCTGATAATTGTTCCTTATGTGATTGTTCCAATTCTGTCATCATTTTCCTGATCTCATCTGTGGATGTCTTACTCTCCTTAGCGTTTTTTTGAAGATTGCTGTTCATGTCATTCTTTAAAATTCCCATTTCTGTTCGAATTTGACTATCTACGCTGTTGATTTTTTCTTCCGTTTTATTCAAAACATCCTGTAATTCTTTTTCAAGAACTGATTTTGTGTCCTGTATTTTAGAGCCCAGTTCCTGGTTGTTCTGAACGAGTTTACTTTCGATTGTTTTGATATGTTTTTGCTCTGTTTCATCCAGGTTTTTGATTTTATCGCTCAACTCAGTATTTGTCTTTTCGATTTTTGCATCTTCATCCGCCCGGGTATGAACAATCTCTTCGCTGAGCTTTTTCGTATCACGGGTTTCCTTTATTCTCAGGTATAAAAATACAATTAAAAAAACCAGGAATACAAAACCAATAGCTAAAACCGTGTACAAGGTGCGGGCATTAATAGTGGTATGAATGGTTTCTGCTTTTTGGTCAAGTGTTTGCACTTTTTCATTTGTATTAGAGAGAGAAGAGCTGGTTGTCAATATTTTTTCGTTTGAAGAATGCAGCAGTTGAATAACACTGTCTGTTCGTTGATTTTGTTGTTGCAGCGCCGCCTCAAGGGTTTTGATGTTGTTACGCAATCCTGCATTGGCATTCTGAAGCGCTGAAATTTTTCTGTTAAGATTATCAATATCTTCCTGATAATCCTTTTCTTTTTCCTGTTCCTGGCCATAGGCAAGCGAAAAAAGCAAAGAGAGGGCAATAAAAATAATAAGTTTTTTCATGGTACATTTTTTTATGGATTAATAAAATAGAATGAATAAAAGAGATATTGGACTGAATACCCCTGCTCAAAACATCTGTCCTTTCTTTGCAGGTAACAGATTATTTTTTCACAGGAATATAACTTTTCCGGTAAATAAATATACAAAATATCAACCTATTAATCAATATATAATATGAAATTTTGAAAAAAAATGTAACAAAATATTTAAGAAAGCTGATGCATTCATTTATCCGGAATCCTGAGTCCGGGCTTTATCAAGAGTAAAAGTTTCCCCAGGCCTTCAGAAGAGGATACAGCTTTCACCGGAGATTCATCAAGGAAAGTTTTCCTGGTTTCATTTATAAAATCTACATCTATCGTTGTTTTATATTTTTTCTCTGCGGAAAACACAACGCATATAGCTGATTTTAATGTATTTGCCCGAACCCGAATTGTCTCCGGTGAATGCTTGGCAGGATGAATGTGAATATAGCGATTTTTATTCTCCCCGGGTCGAAATGTCCATCTTGTTTCATTATCAAAGGTAAGTACTTTATAATTTTTGTTTTCACTCATGATCCAATCAAAATAGTTTTCAACTGAGAAAGCATTTCTTTTTTTTAACAATGTTTTTGCCCGTAATACTATCCAGGCAGGAGATTTACTACCAATATACATATCCATGAGATTCCCTCCAGTTTTTATCAAGCCCTCCATAAGCTGGTTTGCCGAATCAGGTTCTTGTAGTTGAATTAGTTGTTGAATTTTTTGCTGTATAAAACCCAAATGATGCTTCCAGGGATTAAAAGTAAA
>CAZVTW010000113.1:1826-13899 GCA_964629805.1 uncultured Bacteroidales bacterium
ATCAAAACCAAGCATCCGAAGATATTTGGCCAGTTTCCCAAGATGTACATCAAGAATAAATTTTGATTCTCTGAGCGGAACATGTCTTACCCTGGACAAGTTTTTAATATTCAGGCTCTCAAAAACGGGATAGACCGAGACATAATCACCGTGCTGAAGGTGATAACCGGGAGATACTGACTGGCCGTTCGCCATGATGAGGTCAATTTCCGTATGAGGAATGCCCAGTGATTGTATCGCATCTTTAACAGAAGGTTTACCGCTGAAAAAGTATGAAAAAGAAACTTTCTTTTTTTTAACAGGCAAAAAATCATTGAGTTCCTCATAAAACCGGAAAGTGATTTCTTTTTTCAGCATGTAAACTTTTTTTTAAAGAATTTGCGCTTTGTTTTCTGTCAAAATCCGTTGTAATATGAAGCGTACATCCTCATCTTCCAAAGACTCAAGAAACTGTTTTACAGCTCCGGCAATGTCCTTATCCTTTTCTGAATCCGTTAGAATATTTTTTAGATTTCTGACCTGAGAACCCTTTAGTTCATCTTCCAAAATAGCTTTTAGACCCGTTATGGGCATGCTATTTTGTTTTGAAATGTGGTTATCAGGTAAACCAAATATTTTAAGTTCATCAATGGCAGCCTGAAGAATCTCTTTTGCCTCATCTTTGACAATGTCCATGGCTGTTTTAATACCCGAAGTATCCCGTAGAGACCAGCTTCCGAAATCTGTTTTAAGATTTGAAATTTGCTCCACTTTCATATCTTCTTTTCCAAATATCCGGCTTACCAAAGCCAGCGTATGCGATTTCCATGCAGATAGTTCAAATTCCCGATTTGAAAGTTTCTCAATCTGACCGTTCAACAATTCAATGTATTTTTCTGACTCCATTTGTCTCCTATTTTTCTGACTTCATTTGACTCCTATTTTTCTATAACATTTTAAAATTACAAAAATTTTATAACAAGTGATAGAAAATTTTTATTTAAAGATTTCATCATTATATTTAGTACTATCTGATAAACATTTATTAATGGTTTATTTTTTTTAGATTTCAAACCAATATCTATCGCAACAACTTGTCATTCTGCTGCGGGAGATTAGCAATTATAGCCACTAATTACAAAGGATTCATGTATCAGAAATAAGTCGAAAGCAAAAAAATTCAAATATTAATGTATATAAAAATAATTTTAAACGTAACTACTTAGGAGCTCAATTTGAGTGCAACAACACCAAAATTTGTTATTGACCGGGCCAAATGGAATGTCCGGCATAAATCAAAATCCTTTTTTAGCGATTTACAAGATAGTTTTATTTATGATGACATTACGTTGAGTATAGAGTTAGATGCAGATAAAAATCAACTATAATTATAAATAAAGCCTGTCAGTATGCTATTGACAGGCTTTCTTAACATTCAGTATCTTTTTGTGGTATGATAATCAGAATAACTGTTTAACTAAACTTTCCAGCTGGCTATTATTGATATTCAAATTCAAACCTCCAATCGTGTTGAAAATTTCAGCTTCGTGATGCTTAGTACCTGGCAATGCCTTACTGAGTTGTTCTTCAATATCGGACTGAAAAATTTGCCCATTAATCTTTAAATTTTTGATATACCCTTTATCAACATCAAAAATAAATTCAGCCTTTTTATTGTCAACTTCTATCATCTTTTTCATTGTATAGAAAGGAGAATATCCAAAATTCCACTCCCATGACATGTATTTTGTCTCTGCAAGACGATTAATTTCATGGATATCTTCCCATTTCAACACAAATATTTCTGATTCTTTAAATTGTGATTTTATGTCTTCAAACATAAAAGAGACAAACTCGGGCATTCGCATGTTATTATTAAGTATTTCAGAAATATTAGCAACCTCGCTACGAACCGATTTTATCGCCTTGTCAACGTATCCGTTGTGAGTAACTTGTATACTCCTGGATAACCTTTCCAGGTTCGAGCTAAACAATAAAGTACCATGGTGCAAAACCCTGGACTTATGAACATGCTCTGCATTCCCGGAAATCTTCTTCTTGCCTGATACAATACTGTTTCGTGTGATATGTTCAGCCTCAATGCCGAGTTTGGATAAAGACCGAATCACTGGTTTGGTTTGCGCCTTAAAATTTACTAATTTTTCTTTGTGCCCGTTTTTGATAAATGAAAAATTCAGATTACCTTCGTCATGATATACAGTTCCTCCCCCTGATATGCGCCTGATTACCGATAGTTGCTCTTCTTTACAGTAATTGTAATTGATTTCAGCGTAGGCATTTTGATGTTTTCCAATAACAACAGAAGGTTTGCTTTGCCATAAAAGAAAATAGTTATTATTGCCATTTTTAAGGAGATACTCTTCCATTGCCAAATTAAAAAATGGATCAAGGCTTTCGTTTAGAATACATCTAAATGTCATTATCAGAGAATTTTATATATAGAGTTGAAACAAAAAGGAAACTATATTAGCACACACGGCAATCTGTTTACTGACTGACTGTGAAATACATATACAGTATCTTATTAACAAATAAATTTTTTGCCAAAATAAAGAAAATTTATGAAATTGATATCATTTTTAATTTATTTAGAATAATTATAAAAAACACAGGTGTCAAAACATTTATTTGTATCCGATTTAAGAACTTATAAAACAAAACAAATTTAATAACAGGATACGTTTTTGACCATTTATCAGATAAGGATAGAAAATTATATGACACACCCTCAATGACAGAACAATTTTGTATATTTGATAGTTAATATTACAATAGATTATTTATCACTAATGTCCAATAAAAAATATAAGCTATTTATAGATTCTTCCCTCGAATTACTCGGGAGAGGAATCTGTCCAATATTAACCGGACACTAGTGATTATCCATAAAATCATTAAACCTGTTTAAAAAATATACAAGCCGGGATGAACATCAAAAATTCTTTTTTAAGCAACACTGAAATCAGTTCTATTGAACAATTATATGATTTATATAAAAAAAATCCGGATGAACTAGATGAAAGCTGGATAAAATTTTTTCAGGGATTTGAATTTTCACAGGCACATTATGACACGTTTAAAAAACAAAAACCATTCCCGGAAACACAATTTGAAGCTGTTGAAAAAGAATTTCAGGTAGGCAGACTCATTCATGATTACAGACACAGGGGGCACTTTTTCACAAAAACAAATCCGGTGAGAAAGAGGCGTCGCTATTTTCCAACATTGGATATTGAAAACTACGGACTTTCTAAAAGCGACTTAGATACTACCTTTCAGGCAGGAAAACAAATAGGAATCGGGCCTGCCAAACTAAGAGATATCATAGACTTTTTGAAACAAACTTACTGCCAGTCAATTGGTGTCGAATTTATCTCAGTCAGAAAACCGGAACTTGTTGATTGGTTGCAGGCAAGAATGGAAAAAGTTAAAAACACCCCATCTTTTTCTGCTGAAGAACAAAAGGATATCTATAACCTCCTAAAAGTAGCAGTTGGGTTTGAAAAATTCATTCATAAAAAATTTCCCGGGCAAAAAAGGTTCTCTTTAGAAGGCGCAGAAGCCCTTATTCCAGCCCTGGACGCCGTCATTGAACACGGCGCTGAACTGGGAACTGAAGAATTCATTATCGGAATGGCCCACCGGGGACGGTTGAATGTCCTGGCAAACATATTACAAAAACCATATGAGAACATATTTCAGGAATTTATTGGTAAACAATACGATGCCAAAATTGCCCTTGGCGATGTCAAATATCATCTTGGTTATGGCCAGGAAATTACGACTAAAAGTGGTAAAAAAGTGAGGTTAAATTTAGCGCCAAATCCATCTCATCTCGAAATGGTCGACTCAATCATACAGGGGATAGCCAGGGCAAAAATTATTCATAAGTATGGCAAAGATTACTCTAAAGCAGCTCCGATTATTGTGCATGGCGATGCTGCCATAGCCGGGCAGGGTATCGTTTACGAAATCATTCAGATGTCACAATTGAAAGGGTATAAAACCGGGGGGACAATCCACCTCGTCATAAACAACCAGGTTGGTTTTACAACCAATTACATCGACGCACGGTCAAGTACTTACTGTACTGACGTTGCAAGGGTTACACGCAGTCCGGTATTCCATGTCAACGGCGATGATGTTGAAGCGCTGGTATACATTATTAAACTGGCCCTGGAATTCAGACAACGGTTTAGGAGGGATATTTTTATTGATATATTGTGTTATAGAAAATACGGTCATAATGAAGGTGATGAACCTCGTTTTACTCAACCTACTCTTTATAAAGCCATCTCTAAACAATCCAATACAAGGGATATTTACGGACAATCTCTTGTTCAAAAAGGAATCTTTTCTGAGGAAGATTTGAAAACAGCAGAAAAAGACTTTAATGATATTCTTGAAACGAAACTCGAATTGTCAAAAGAAAAAGACAAGGTGCATATCAAACAATTCCTGGAAGAAGACTGGCGTGATTTTAAATATCCGGAAGATAATGATTTTAAAACCAATACTGCAACCGGGCAGGATATTGAAATCCTTAAAGGATTGGCCGTTAAGATGAATCAATTGCCACAGGATAAGCCATTTTTCAAAAAAATATATAAGATTGCCGATATGCGGCTAAAAATGATTGAGAACAACACACTGGACTGGGGTTTGTGTGAATTACTTGCTTATGCCAGTCTGTTGATTGAGAAAAAGCCGGTCAGGATCAGTGGTCAGGACTCCCAAAGAGGAACATTTGCCCACAGGCACGCAACTTTTGTCCTGAAAGATATGGATGAAGAGTTTATTCCGCTGCAAAATATCGATGCAAAGCAGGCATCTTTTACGATATACAATTCACCATTGTCCGAATATGGCCTTCTTGGTTTTGAATACGGATATGCACTTGCCGAACCAAAAGGATTAACTATCTGGGAGGCTCAGTTTGGCGATTTTGTTAACGTTGCACAACCCATCACAGACCAGTATATCTCTTCGGGTGAAGAAAAGTGGGGCCTGATGAACGGACTTGTTATGTATCTTCCTCATGGCTATGAAGGGCAGGGACCGGAACACTCAAGCGCCAGATTGGAACGTTTTTTAATGATGGCTGTCAATAACAACATGCAAATTGTAAATTGTACCACCCCTGCCAACCTTTTTCATGTTCTGAGAAGGCAGGTTCACAGGGATTTCAGGGTTCCGCTCGTAATTTTTTCACCAAAAAGTCTTTTAAGACATCCAAAATGTATATCTACCTTTAAGGATTTATCAAATGGTGGTTTCAATGAGGTAATTGATGACCCAAATGTGGATGTTGATGATGTTACGAGGCTTGTTTTCTGCTCTGGTAAAATATATTATGATCTGTATAAAAGAAAAGAGGAGTTGAATGTCAGAAACATAGCCATTGTCAGGATAGAACAGTTACATCCTTTCCCATTTGAAAAGGTAAAAGAAATAGCTGATAAGTACAACAATAAAATGCTCACGCTTTGGGTACAGGAAGAGCCGGAAAACATGGGTGCCTGGCCATATATCAACAAAACAATGTCTGAGTTTAAGCTTATTAATGTTGCACGCCTTCCCAGCGGAAGTCCGGCAACAGGACTTTACGAACTTCACGAAATAGGACAAAAAGAAATTATTGATAAAGTGTTCAGAAAATGTACATGCGAACTGAAAAATGTCTATTGTGGCCTTCAGTGTGTAAAAGGAAGATCGAGAAAGGAGATACTGAAACAACATTATTATTTGTAAAATATGGATTGTTATTGTATAATGAATAAAAAAAGATAATAAATCATCATGATAATTGAAATTAAAGCTCCCAGCCCCGGTGAATCAATTAATGAAATTGAAATTGCAAATTGGTTTGTCGAAGAAGGTGACATTGTTGATAAAGACCAGGAATTGGCCGAAATAGAGTCTGACAAGGCAACAATTACTCTTAACGCAGAAGAAAGCGGTAAAATATCAGACTTAGCGCCTATTGAAAAGTCTATTTCGGTGGGTACTGTGATATGTAAAATAGATACAAGTGTTTCATCACAAATAAAGGCGGAACAAAAAGAAACACAAGTGTCCGATATTAAAGGCCGGAAAGAAGAAAAAAAAGAACATGCCCCACCTGAATCAAAAGAGGAGCCTGAAATAAAATCTGGTAACAACAAAAAGCAGGAGAGAAAAGAAGAAAAGGAAGGAGAAAAAGAAGCTACAACAGCAAAACAATCTGAATTTAAAAAAGTAAAAACCACCCCCCTGGCTCAAAAGCTGATGGAAGAATATTCACTTTCTGTTGAGGATATTATCAACGGCCTAAAAAAAATATCAAAAAAAGAAGTTGAAGCTGTCATTAATGTAAACAAACAGCCTTCGAAAGATGAAAAGAAAGACTCAAAACCACAGGATGTTACAACATCACGGCAGGAAGAACGAAAACGAATGTCGCCCTTAAGAAGAAAACTTGCAGCAAGACTTGTTTCTGTAAAAAATGAAACAGCCATGTTAACCACCTTCAATGAGGTTGATATGAGCAAAGTCATTGAAATCAGAAAAAAATACAAACAACAATTCCAGGAAATCCATGATGTAAAACTTGGATTTATGTCGTTTTTCACAAAAGCAGTGGCAGAATCCTTAAAGAAATTTCCTTTGGTCGGATCAGTGATAGATGGCGAAAACCTTGTCATACCCGGGTACTCAGATATCGGGATTGCCGTACAGGCACCCAAAGGATTGATGGTACCGGTTTTACGGAATGTTGAAACAATGCACCTGGCACAGATTGAATCAGAAATATTGAAACTGGCAAAGAAAGCACGTGAGAGTAAACTCAGTATTGATGAAATGACAGGCGGCACTTTTACAATTACCAATGGTGGTGTGTTTGGCTCCCTGCTGTCTACACCAATCCTGAATCCGCCACAATCCGGCATCTTAGGCATGCATAATATCGTTGAACGCCCGGTGGCTGTTCATGGCAAAGTTGAAATCCGGCCAATGATGTACATCGCACTATCCTATGATCACAGGATTATTGACGGCGCTACTTCTGTCCAATTTTTGGTAAGTGTAAAGCAATACATTGAAGACCCTGTCAGCCTGATGTTTGACGGAAAAAAGCCTGAAGAAAAGCTACTGGGATTAGGGTGAAAATTACTGCAGGCAGGTATGTTTTTTATGACTCAATCAGACAGAATTGTTTTTTATCTGTTTTCGGGTTTGTTCAATTATCTCTTCTGATAATCCTGTCATTTTTTGTAATAAATCATTTGATAATCCTTCCATAATTCCTTTTACTAATATATCTAACTTTTCTTTTATTCGTCCTTCTTCTCTAACTTCTTCTCTAACTTCTTCTCTAACTTCCTCTCTGACTTCTTCCCGTACTTTTGCCAGTCCTTTTTCTATTCCTCTTCTTAGGGCTAATTCCACTTTACCACGTTCATCCTGTTTTCTCATTGCAGCATAATCATAGGCATCTAATTCATCTTTTGTCCATGAGTATTTTTCTGCGCTTTCATAAGCATGTTGTAATCCTTCATCATTAATATTATCAGGAATGACATCCAGATTTTTGACATTTTTAATAAAATAAACCCACTTATCTTCAAGTGTTTCTATTTCATTGAGGTCTTTATTAAATTTTCTTAACTCAATAAAATTAAATTCCAGATCGCTTAGTTCTTGCCTGCCTGTTTCTGTATTTACAATTAAATGTCTTGTCAGGTACTTATCTCCCTCAAAAAAATCAAAATCAAGGATGCCAATAAAAATAACCTGATTCAGCCTGGGATAATCATCCCCCACACTTATTTGTGAGGCATATTGTTTTGCAGTATAATACTGAACTCTTTTATCAAATCCGTCTGGTTCTTCAACCTGCATTTCAATAATATATGAAATACCTCGTTCGTCAACAACACGCAAATCAAGGATGGAAGTTTTAATACCTTTTATTTCCGGGAACTGGAATGGATTCCTAATCTTAACTGAAATTATCTGTTTACCTTTTCTTAAATGAAGTATTGCGTTTAAAAAAGATATGATTATTTCAGTTTTCTTCTCGTTGCCAAATATTTTTCTGAAAGCGATATCGTTTTTAACATCAACAAATCTCCTCATAACATTTTTTCAAATGTTTACAAAATACAAATATAATACATAAACGTGGTTGTTATGTTATTTCGCTATTTTTTGCGTATAAACACAATCTGTAATAAGCTGAATCTTGCAACTATCTCATAAACCTCCCATCAAATTACCCTTCAGCCTTTGGCAAAGTGAATGTAAAACATGTCCCCTCTCCTACCCTGCTTTTCGCATATATTGTTCCGCCGTGACTTTCCACAAATTCCTTACAGAGTATCAACCCCAGGCCGGTTCCTTTTCCTTGTTTTGATTCTCCAATTGATTTCGTTTTGACATCTATTCTGAATAATTTTTTTATGTCTTCTTCTGATAAACCCGGCCCCGTATCCGAAACACTCACTTCAACATGTTCGCCATTTTCATTTACAGTGATATCAATGTTTCCATTTTCTCCGGTAAACTTGAATGCATTTGATACCAAATTTCTTAAAACCGTATCTATCATATGTTTATCTGCGAGTATTGTTGATGATGAGTTATCCTGTAACTTAAAAGTGATATTCTTTTCCTGTGCCACCGGGTTATGCAGATGCATAACAGCCTGTATGGTTTCATGCAGATTTATTTTTTCAGGCAAAAATTCGATTTTCCCGGTTTGACTGCGTGCCCAGTTTAACAAATTATTCATCAGGCTGTTAAGATGACCGGTAGAATTCCTGACCCTTTTGAATACTTCTATTTTATCAGTATCATCAAGCTCAGAAAATGAAGTAGAAATCGCATCGGTAATGGACAATATGGATGTAAAAGAATTTTTCATGTCATGGGCGATGATTTCAAAAAATTTATCCTTAGTGGCATTTAATTCATGTAGTTTGTTGCGTTGCTCCTCTATTTCAATCTTTTGAGCCTGGATTCTGGCTGTCCGTATTCGCACCTTTTCTTCCAGCAGCCGTTTCTTTTTTCGAAGAGATTGTTCACGTAATCTAACAACAACAAAAATGGCAATAACTATTAACGCAAAAACAAATCCCCGAAACCACCAGGTAGCCCAAAAAGGGGGTTTTATGATAACATCAACCTTAACCCCGTCATGATTCCATATCCCGTCATTATTGCTTGCTTTGGCTCTGAATGTGTATTTACCAGGGGGAATACTCGTATAAACAGCCTCCCTTTTATTTCCACAATGTATCCATGACTCATCAAATCCATCCAGACGATAGGCATACCTGTTTTTCGAAGGATTGCTGTAATTCAGACCGATAAATTCAAATGAAAAAACATCTTCGTTGTACTGTAAAACTATCTCCTCGAGTTCACATGCCGGTTTGTTAAAATAAACCGGGCGGTGCATTTTACTGAACGAGGTAATATAAACCGGCGGAATATATGTATTATCCCTGATACTATCCGGATTAAATACATTATAGCCGTTTAGTCCGCCAAAATACATATCTCCGTTTGGCGCTTTATAGCAACTTTTCCTGTTAAATTCATATCCCTGAATACCATCCGAAACATCATAATTCCTGAATACCGGATTTCTTATTGACGAATCTCCGTTTTCAAGTATAAATTTTGATAGACCCCGGTTAGTGGAAATCCATAAGTTTCCTTTCGAATCTTCCAGCATCCCCTTTATAAACTCTCCGTTTAATCCGTCTCTTTTCCCAAATAATTTAAATGTACCCGTTTCTCTGTCAAACAGGTTTAAGCCTTTCAATGAAGCAATCCACAAGCGGCCATACCTGTCTTCAAGGATGTGTCTGGCACAATTATCGCTCAGGGTGTTCGGATTTCCGGGTTCGGACTGATAGACGGAAAAGGCAGAAGTTTCAGGATGATATTTACATAATCCCCCGTAATATGTCCCAAACCATAAAGTTCCTTCACTGTCTTCCAAAATAGCATCAACAAGATTGTCAGGCAGAGTTCCCTGAGAATCAGCTTCACTCATGAACGTTTTTATGGTTCCGTCAGGTAAAATAAGATTAAGCCCATTGCTTGTCCCTACCCAAAAATTCTCTTTCGTATCTTTATAAATCACTTCAATAAAATTACCGGTGAGAGTATTATCCTCGTCCGTACTTCCGTATATCCTTTCGAATAAGAGTTTTGGCCTGGTATTCCCGCTAAAATCAACTCCTTTCAGATTCAACCTGTTAAGTCCGTAGGCAGTTCCTACCCACATGATATCAGATGAATCCTTATAAAACGTTGTTACATAATTATGGCTTATTGTATTTTCCTTATCCGGAGCTTGCCGGTAATGAAAATACATTTTTTCATGCCTGACTGAATCATAGATAACAAGATTCAACCCGTTATACATTGTCCCAACCCATAACACACCATTTGTATCTTTGTAAAAAGCTGTTGCTACATCTCCGGATAATGAGTTCGAGTTATCGGGATTATTTGACACTGTTTTGAATGATTTCGCAGCCATATCAATTTTTTCCACTCCACCGTAAGTTGATATCCAGACTGAATTTGTTTTGTCAACAATCAGGTCTGATACTTCATTGTTATTGATTGATAGACTATTCTTCGGGTCATTATGAAAGGTGTATATTTCATCTTTCACTTTATTGTAGTAATATAAACCTTTAGATATCGGTATAAGCCAAAAATTCCCTTTGTTATCTTCAATAATATTTATGATAGCATTTGTTTCATCGTCTTTTTCACCAGGTAACCTGTAAGATTTAAAGCAATCTTTATCAGGCAAATAGCGGGAAAATCCATTTAGGCCTGATATCCACATATGACCATTTCTGTCCGTGAAAGGATGTAATAATTCATCACTAATGACAGAGGAATCATTGTTTTCATCATGCAGATAATGTTTGAATATACCTGTTTCTTTGTTTGTCATCAGGTTTAGCCCTCCTCCGTTGGTTGCCACCCAAAGATTATGTCCGGAATCTTCAGCAACACCAGTTACAAAATTATGACTAAGACTCTGAGGATTATCTTCTTCATATTTAAATGTCTCAAAATACCCCTTTTTAGGATCATATTTTTTTAATCCCTGGTGAGAACCTATCCATATTATCCCTTTACTGTCCTCATAGAACCGGAATTTATGCCAGCAAATAATTCCTTTTTCCCAAATATGCCTGGCGTGAATACTATCCTCTTTAAAATCGTTGAATTGTTTATTTGAGGCATCAAACAAATACAAACCGGCATCAGTAAATGTCCAGTAATCACCCCTGCTGTCCTGCCGAATTGAATAAATAATATTGTCCGGGCTATTCGGCTTATTTACATTGGGATAGAAACTCACAAATGTATTATTTGCCCTGTTGAATCGACTTAAACCGCGCCTGGTACAAATCCACAGATTTTTTTCGTTATCTTCATAAACAGACCATATCCTGTCATAGGATAATGAGCTGGTATCCGGGTTATCATTCAGAAAAACATTCATTGAATAGCCATCAAATCTGTTTAATCCATACTGCGTACCAACCCAGATAAAACCATATGAATCCTGGAAAATACATCGTGTGGCCCTGGTCGACAATCCATGACTCGGATCAATATGCTCAAAAACGATTGATTCCGGATTTTTACGAATTGTTAGTTCTTTTTGGGGAAAAGCATGTAATGTATTTATTAACAGTGTGAATAGAAAAATATATCCTGTATAATTCATATTTAAAATCAGATTTAAGGGAAAATCATGCCGGAATACCAGGAGAAACAAACAAACCGGAATAAAAATACGAATAAATATTTACTTATCCACAAGATTCTTAAATAGTGCCTCTGAGAAAACGCCAATCTCTGCGTTACTTTGAAATTTTAAATCCTCATTTACAGTCAGTAAACTCCGGTTTAAAATTTCAAAAAGCCTCCGATATTTCATGTACGGGAGCAGGCCCCGATATAATCGAGGGCAGGCTTGATCTTGACGTTTTATTAGAGGCACTAAATACTCTTTTGAGCAGGATTGTTGCTATGAATCGGGATTAAT
>CAZVTW010000114.1:0-13848 GCA_964629805.1 uncultured Bacteroidales bacterium
AAAATACCTCATTTGTATCGGCATTAAATCTTGGAGATGTGTGTGCGGCAAGAAAAAAGATATTTCCGAGACTAATATCCATATCATTTACCATCGCATTAACTGTCTGATCAATGACAATGGAAACGCCGTCATTTTTTCCAATGAGAGAATGAAGGATTCCAATATTAAGATACTTTACATTCATACTGTATGTTTTGTATTATTGAACGATGTCAGAAATTTGATTGAGTTCTGTAATAATATAATCAGGATTGAGCTGTTTTGTTCGCTCATCGTCTTTTCGCATCCGGAGTGACTGCCTGTCTCCGGCAAACAGAGCAGTTTTAAAGCCTGCTTTGTTAGCTGCATACACATCTTTAAGCATATCATTTCCAACAAATAGTGCTTCTGATGGTTTAATATGATATTTTGATTCTAATTCAGGGATCAATTTCGAATATAAATATGTATCTGGTTTTCCTCTCAGGTGTTTATATGAATATACTGTCAGATCAGGAACAAAAGGAAACACTGTTTCTGTTTCTTTAAATTCATCATTCAGATAATAATGAAGGAGAACAGGTGTATAAAATTGCGCATTAGAAACTATACCTAAAGGATATCCCTTTTTATGCAGGCTGAAAATGACATCCTTTAAGCCGGGCATGGGAGAAGTCCTGTTACTTAAAACTTCGAAAACAAAGATAGATTTTTTGCAGTCACTTCCGTTGGCAAACATCAGCCATCCTCTGGCAACACCTGTGTCAACAACACTTTGACAAACATCAACAATATTTATTTCCGGGTATGGAATATCCTGACATTTCTTCTGCTGATGAGTATCAATGATTGTTTGTTTGTATAAATCCAGGATTTCTTCAAGAATTTGATATTTTTGGTTTTCATTTCCGGCCAGGATTTTTATTCCGGCTTCATTCAACGCCTGTTCAAGGTTTTTTAAAGAAAAGGAGGCCTCATCAATATCACCGGAAGCCGAAACCAACAAGGTCCCGTAAATGTCGAAAATGATGGCTTTAATGCTGTTGTCCTTTTGCACAACCGGCTCCATTCCTGTTGGTACAGGGTGAATTACACCAAGTTTATTAATAATCTCTTTTATAGATTCCATGTAATCTTTCTGCAAATTTTTGTAAAGAAAAATTCTCTTTTATAACTATCTGATTTTTATTAATTAACGTATCTGGTATAGTATTAAATATATTTTCCAAATATTTATTTTCCCTGAAAATACTGTCGGCATATTCTTCCGAAACAAGGCATTTATTGATGGTTTTCATCTGTCCGGATATTTCCAGGTCTTTAAAATCAATCCTTGTCCCGTCATGATGAATATATAAATTCTGATATAAAAGAGGGAATTTCATTCCATACTGTTTCAGGTCTTTTGTTACATATGATATATCCCTCCCAACGATGGGTGTTCCAAGAAGCCACGGTTCCATGAATACCATACCAAAACCCTCCATGATACTTGTTGTGAAACAATAATCCGAAGCGATAATCAATTCTTCGAAATCAACTTTTTGTCCGGCTTCAAAAAATATCCGGATGCCATTTTCAAGACAAAAGTCTTTCCATTTATCATAAAATTCAATTTCCACAGGATTTTTCGGCGGTTGTGTAACAAGCCAGGAGGAATCTGATTTTAATATAGTTGCCAGTAAAATATATTCACCGATGTTTTTTCTGCGAATGGCTCGAACAGGGTATGTCACTATTTTTTTGCCCGGGTTGATATCCAGTTTTGCACAGATGTTTTGCCTGATGTTTATACGATTTTCTATCTTTTTGTCAATTCCTTTTCTGAAAAAAACGGGATTAGGTAAGAGGGAAGTGCAGTTTTTTTCTATATTGAAGTGATGTAACCGACTCAGGTCTGAAGAATTAAGAACAGCATATGTCACATTTGAAAAGGCGGGATACATAATTTCCCTGAGAGGCTCATCAAATCCTCTTTCAATAATTCTTTGCATAAAATCCATATTTTCAGGTCTGTCTTCAACAAAATCATGTATATGATTTAGAATATGTATTCCTTTCTTTGCAAGCGAATAGATGGCGTAACTTAAAACCGGATTTTTGCCAAGATTGATATTATGAGTATGAATAATGGCATCTTCAGGAACAATATCAACAAGGTATTGAAGAATCTGTTTGTATAACGAAAAAAGATATTCTTTACTATATGGTGAGAAATTCAGATAATTTAATTTTTCATTGATATATACCTTGATCCCCTTTTGTTCATAAATTTCAGGTTCAGAACAATGTCCAAGAATGAGAGATATGTTGTATCCGGGCAAATATTCTTGAACGGCCTGTATCTGAGACTGGACAATACGCGTAACACCACCCGGATTTAAATGATAATGAAGAATATACACCTCCATAATTCAGACTACGTGATTGTTTATATTTTTGGCAAATTATATAAAAATGTTGATGCAATCCAAAAATAAGTTTTGTGTTATATTATACTTGTTGATTTACATAAAATCAATCCATTTTTTATCACTCCCGGAAGACTCAATTACCTTCTCAATAAACAACATGCCTTCAACACCATCATCAACCGTTGGGAAATCATATATAGTGTCACTTTTTTTTCCGTCTTTGAAGGCATCAACAGCCATAGCGAAGTTCCTGTAAACATTCGCAAATGCTTCGATATAACCTTCCGGATGTCCTGCAGGTACCCTTGCATGTTCTAATGCTTGTTTGGATAACCCTCCAATGCCGGTTCTGAGTATTTGTCTGGGTTTGTCCAGCCATTTAACAATCAGCGAATTAGGTTCTTCCTGTCTCCATTCAAGACCTCCTTTTTCTCCATATATCCTGATATTCATATTGTTTTCTTCACCGGCACAAATTTGACTTGCATGCAGGATACCTTTTGCCCCGTTATCAAATCGCAGTAACACATTTCCGTCATCGTCAAGGGCACGCCCTTCAACAAAGGTAGAGATATCGGCACAAAGCTGTTTGATTTTTAGTCCGGTGATATAAGATGCCAAATTTTCGGCATGTGTACCAATGTCACCCATAGTACAGCTTATGCCTGACTTTTCGGGATCGGTTCGCCATCCGGCTTGTTTTTGACCCGTTGATTCCAGTTTAGTAGCTAACCAACCCTGCGGATATTCGCTAATGACTTTCCTGATCTTTCCAAGTTTACCGGATTGTATCAGTGTACGGGCTTCTTTTACCATCGGATAACCTGTATAAACGTGTGTGAGGGCAAACACAAGATTTGTTTCAATCACTTTTTGCTTAATTTCTCTGGCTTCCTGTAGATTTAAAGCAAGGGGTTTGTCACAAATAACATGAAAACCATTTTCAAGAGCCAAAATAGCAGGATGCGCATGAAGATGATTTGGAGTAACAATGGCAACAGCTTCCATCCTCGTATCCTTTGGTAATTTAGTTTCTTTTTCAATCATCTCCTCATATGATCCATAAACTCTGTTATCCGGCAACAAATAATCTTTTGTACCTGAGAGTTTTGATAATTCAGGTTTACTGCTAAAAGCACCACAAACGAGTTCCATTTTGTTATCCAGTATCGCAGCCATGTGGTGAACTTTTCCTATAAATGATCCACGACCGCCACCTATCATTCCAAGACGTATTTTTTGTTTCATAATGCTGGTATTTTTTGGTTTTTACTTTTTTTACTTATTAATTCATGAGTCCACTCCGAGAAGTCCATTTGTCGCCAATTTCTGGGTTGTTAAAAAGTTTTCGATCCTCATCCGCAACTGGCGGATGAGGATTGAAAAATTCTTAATGCCCCTGACATTTTATTAACAAGGGCAGGCTTGATTTTGACGAAAATCTTAATTTTAGGAGTGGACTCATTCATATAATATTTATATTATCATTAATCTCTCAGTTGATAAATAACATTATCGATACTTGTTTGTATTTCACTGACAAGAGTTTGTCTTGATGCCTGAATATAGTTGTGAAATTTATTTTTATACGCCAGAGAAGTGTCTATAGTTAAAATTTGACTGTAATCCGGCGTATGTGCCATCAGGTTTTGTAAGATATGAATATTTGGCTGAACATCAACGACCCGGCTGTACTCAACAATTGGTTGGTTATCAGTATTTACCGGAGCATTATGAATATATGCTGAAAGTTCCTTTGGGCCCATTACATACATTGAAATAAATATTCCGGGATTATAAATATCGGCCAATCTTGTATTTCTTTTAACCGAAGGCATCTGAAACAACTGTTCCAGTCTGTTTATATTGAAATTTAGAGTATCATTTTGGCCTAAAAGCAAGGTATGACCATGATTTAAATACCATAAGGAAGTGTTTGGAAAGACCTTAATGAATGCCTTAATCAGTGACTGAAATTCATTTTCTGTCATCAGGTTTGTTGGTAACCACTGGCATATAACACTATCATCATGAAGTTTATTTTTACATATTTCATAAAATTCCTTTGTATATAAATTTGGGCTTATCCTTGGATGAACAGCATTTGTCGTAATAATATCATACGACTCTTTTTTGGAAAACAGGTATCCTCGTCCATCTTCAATGATAAGATTAACGTTGTTTTTTGAGAAAACATCCTGATTGATTTCGTGAAATATTTTTTTTGATGCCTGAACTACTGCCGGTGAGATTTCTGCAACATCAACCCTTTTAAGATTAAGTGTTGCGAGAGAATTAACAGTGATTCCCATACCAAGTCCAACGACAAATGCATTATCAGCAGCGGGATGAGCAAAATAAGGGAGATAAGCCAGCATGGCATGTACCCTCAAATCTTCTTTATTGGTAAATGCTGTTTTTATCCCATTCACTGACATGCCATAGAAACCGTTTGGAAATTGATGAACTGCAACTGTGGCTTCGACGCCTTCTTTGTAGTAAACAAGTTTTTGGGTTTCATCCTTATTTATCAGTGACATAAAGTTTGTCTGACCTGGTAATAACAAGACCAGGATTACTGTTAAACTTACTGATGCATAGGTGATGAAGTTTTTTTTCTTCCTGTTTTCGAAGGGATAATGATTTATGACTCTCAGACCAATAATGATATTAATAATGACTATTAAAATAAAACTTGATTTTATTCCAAGAAGAGGAATGAGCAAAAAGCCTGCTGCAAGGGAACCAGCCACCGAACCAATGGTGTCAAGAAAACCGACAATGCCAACTCTTTGACCTAAAACACGTGTATTATCGGTGTAAATCTTTCCCACAAGCGGAAAAGTCATTCCCATCAGAATTGTAGGGATAAAAAGGAATGAAAAAATGACGACATATTCACGGAATGATAATGCCCACCAGCTTGTTAAATGTTCTCTCATATCAACAAGTGCAGGAAAAAGACTCATAAAAATAATCAGAATGAGCAAAGAAGTAATTCCAATAAGAATTTCTAATAAACCCAACCATACAACATGATTTGAAATTTTATCTATAAAAGCGGAAATTATCATTCCGCCAAGGAACAGGCCAAAGATGAAAGAAAAAATAATGGTTGAATACAGATATGTTGAGTGGTCGAAGGCGAAACTTACGACCAAACGTGTCCAGATAACCTCGTAAGCCAGTGTGGTAAATCCTTCAATAGCAAATACCCAAAGGATAATGGTCAATAATTTTGGTGAAATGTTTGAAATATTATCATAATTAAGTGTTGGTTGTTTCGTTTTAGATTCATTCTGAAATTCTGATATCTGTTGTTTATCTTCTGCGAATTTGTTGTATAGTAACAAGGTTATTGCATTGAAAAAATTTAGACCAGCAGCTATATAAAGTGTAGTGTGCAAACCGTAAATTCTTATAAGTATAAATCCTGCTAATAAGACGCCAAGGAATGCACCAAGATTGTTGTAGGCATATAATTTGCTTAATCTGTTTCCTAAGTATTGTAGATCACTGACAATATATTTACTCACTATGGGAATTATGCCTCCCATGAGTGTTGTGGGAATCAATAAAAAGATAAAGGATAAAGAAAAACGTATAAGATGAATCATGAAAGAAGCATCCGTAAATTGATTAGAAACAGAAGTATAAAGATTCATTAATCCTTTGAAAAATTCCGGGAACAGCAAAGCAAACGTTCCTATACCTAATTCCAGCAGAATAAAAAGTTTTAAAGGATTTATTCTTTTATCAGCTAATTTTCCGAACAGATAACTGCCAATTGCCAAACCGGTCATAAATGCTGCCAGAACAGCGCTTGTGGAATAAACCAATACGCCAAATACCAAACCGAATTTTTTAATCCAGACTATCTGGTAAATAAGGGCGCTAATCCCTGAAAGAAATAAAATAACGTAAAATATTGTGTGCTTCTTTTCTCTAATCATCACTTATTTCTTTGTTTTGGAATTTGTAATGCGTAAATATAAATTGTTTTGTTGACTCATCAATGACTATTTTGATAATAATGGTGAAAGATAATTAAATACAGTATTAATCAAAAACTTCAATTCATTTATTCATGTAAATAATGTGTTTATCAAAAAAGTACATCTTTATCATGAAAAACACGTAAAATAATATGGTTATTGATTATAGATTCATATGCGCTACATTGTTTACATATTGATATTTTTTTTGTATTCCTCTGTTTGTGGCCAATATTCGCTTCAGTGGCATAATACATATGGCGGCAATAACCGTGATGAGGCTCATTGTGTAATAGAAACTTCAGATAACGGTTTAGTCATGGCCGGTTATTCAATGTTGGAAAATGAGAATAAATACTTACAGATAGTTAAAATAGACTTTTCAGGGAATTTGATGTGGAAAAAAATTTTCAGGGACCATTATAGTTCCGAAGCAAATGATATTATTGAGTGCGACAATGAGGATATTCTCATAGCCGGGACATGTATTCAGGATGGGCAGTATTCACACGATTCCTGGATTATCCGGCTTGATCCGTTTGGCAGTTTAAAATGGGAACATGTTTACCAGGGTTCTGATATTGGTGACGATGCCACCTACAGTATTATAGAGATTGAGGACGGCGGCTTTGTTACAGCAGGGTTTAAGGATGCCGGAATAGATTACAAATATGACGCCTGGGTTATGAAAATCGATCAGAAGGGAAATAAGGTTTGGGAGGCAACCTATGGTGGAGTAAAAGATGACTGTATGTATGATTTGTGCTTAACACATGACGGTAAGTACATGTTAGCAGGCTATACGGAGTCATATGGTTTATTCGAAAGAGGTTCGCACAGAAATCTTTGGATACTGAAGGTGGACGAAAATGGTGTTGATTTGGTAGACAAAACCTTCGGCGCTTCTTATTGGGACCAGGCTGCTGCAATGTGTAGAACAAGTGACGGAGGTTATGCCATCGCAGGATATACCAAAGAGAAAGGTGTGGTGAATCATGATTTTTTGATTTTGAAAATTGATCAAAAAGCAAATCTTTTGTGGCAGAAAGTCTATGGTGAAAGTTACTGGGACGAAGCCTCAGGAATAATTGAAACAACCGATAAAGGTCTCGCCTTTTCCGGATATTCAAGAGATAAAATGCAGATGAATAGTAATTTCAGAGTCTTTAAACTGGACCAAAGCGGGAATGAAATCTGGAACACCACCTTCAAAAGAAAAAGTCTCGATTATGCTTATGATATTATTGAAACTTCTGATAAGGGACTTTTGCTGGCTGGTTGTACATTAGCGAAAAATGATGCCGGGTGGCAGATGGCTGCTTTGAAATATCTCAATGATAACAGACCTTCAATTGTTTTTGATAAACCATCGGTTGATGAAACCATATCACCGGAAAAAAGGTATACCATCAGAGCATTTATCAGTTCAAAATATACCCTCAAAGGAGTTGAACTTTTCCTGAACGATAAACAGGAAATTTCATTATCACAAACAGATGATCAGAGACTAAAAAGACAAAATGATTCTACATATCTTTTCCAGGCACAAATACAGCTCAAAAAGGGCGAAAATATTATATTCATGAAATCAACCAATGATGGTGGAACGGAAATATCCAATAAATCTGTTATTCGCTACAGGGAGTTGCCGGTTATTGTTTGGTAGGGTTGAAACAAAAGCCAGATGTCCAAAAATAATTGCAGGAACAAGGAAGAGGGTGAAAGTTCAAAGTTGAAAGCTAAAAGGAAGTTGCTCTTTGCGGATTTGAATCTGCGCTAATCAGGAGAGGTATTTATTCATCAATGTTAGTAAATCAGCAGGTTTTATAGGTTTTGGAATATAATCATCACACTGGTGTGACATACTTTTTTCCTTTTCCCCTACCAAAGCATAGGCTGTTTGTGCAATGACAGTGATATTGCTGTCATATTCCTTTATTTTCTCTGTTGCCTTGTAACCATCAAGACCGGGCATTTTTATGTCCATCAGAACAAGGTCAATGTGGTCTTCTGTTTTACATTTCTCAATGGCTTCATATCCGTTTTTGGCCCTGACTGTTTTAGCGCCGGTTGAGGCTATTGCTTCGGAAAGGTAGATATAGTTTATTTCCTCATCTTCGGCAATAAGAATTTTTTTCCCACCCCATTTATACTTTGAACTTTTTTTTGTTTGCTCGTTAGCAGTGTCATCCGTTTTTTCAGTATTTTCCTTTATGCAGGGGATTGTAAAATAGAAGACAGAACCTTTTTGCACTTCGGAATCAACCCGGATGCTACCTCCAAGCAATTCCACAAGTTTTTTTGAAATAGCAAGGCCCAGACCCGTACCTGTTTTATTTTTTTCAAGGGTTTCCTCTACCTGTCCGAATCGCTTAAATATTTTCTCACGCTGTTCTTTGGGTATACCAATGCCTGTATCTTTGACAAAAAACTGAATTTCCTGATCAAGCATTTTATATCCAAATTCAATATACCCTTCCTCTGTGAACTTCAGTGCATTTGATATCAGATTTGAGTATATCTGCTTTATCCTGTAAGGATCAGAATATACTTCAAAATCTTTTTTCTTTCCATGATGAACACGGAGCTCTATATGCCGCTTATCTTCGGTAAGATTTTCTTTAAATCCGGTCAATAATTCATCGAGTAATTCATGCAGGGAAAAATTTGATTTTTGTATTTTGAGTCTACCTGCTTCTATTTTTGAAATATCAATGATATCATTGATTAGATTAAGCAGGTTTTTGCCACTGCTTAGAATATACCTGGTGTAAATATCTTTCTTTTCCTTCTGAATGTCTGTCTTAGACAATAATTCCGTGAATCCGATAATTGTATTAAGGGGCGTTCTGACTTCATGTGACATGTTAGAAATGAAAACTGATTTCAGCATATCTGATTTTTCAGCTTTTTCTTTTTCCCGCAATAACAATCTTTCTTTTTCGTAAAAATCGGTCACATCATGAATTAGAATTATTCCATTCCATTGACCGGCAATGTAAAAACTTGAGATGTAGACCTGTAAACGCTGTTCATCATTTTCATGTCTGCGGCGTATAAGAACCGGGCCATGAACATTTTCAACTGAATCATCGGGCGTTTCTTTAACCACAGATTTACTCAGCAGAAGATCACGCTCGAGATTAATGTATTTTTTAAGATTATTACCTGCAAATTCACCCTTTTTGACATTAAAAAAATTATACGCAAATTCATTGGCATATGTGATTTCATTATTTATATTTATTGTAAGCAAAGGGAGGGGTACAAGGCTGCAGATTTTTTTTAAACGTTCATAATACTGTTTAACTTCATTATTTTTTATCTCATTTTCATTTACCAATGTATTGAAAATCGTAAATAATGAAGCAATATTTTGTTCTATTTCCTGAATTTCAGGTATTCCTGAATCGGTAAACTTCTGTTCATATTGCATATTTTTTTTTGCGGAATCAAGTTTAGTATTTATGAAGTTAAGTGGCGATATGACATTTTTTTTATACTTGTTTATCATTAAGAATACAAACAGCAGTGAAAGGATGATGATGCCCGTTAACAGGAACATTAACTCTTTTGATTCGGAAAATGTACCCCAGACTATTTCCTGTATAAAAAACATCAATGTGATTCCTGCCAGATATCCTGTGGTTATTTTTATGCAGTAGTTAAATGAAGTATTTTTTGAGTTTTTGGTCATTTTAGTTCATGTATGAGTCATTTAATAATGAACATATTGCAAAAATCATGCGATTTTTATGCCACAAAAGACTCAATTGCCTGTAATATGTTCTTTCCTACTTATACGAATGAAAAACCAAAGGGTTTAGTTCAGTTGTAGTTCAAGTTTTTTTTGTTCTTCTTTCCTTTTTCTTAGCTGCTTCAGGTATTTGGCCTCGACTTTAGATTTATTCACATTGTAGGCTTTTTCAGCCCATTCAACAGCAACATTGAGATTCCCGGTCATTTCTGATGCAAACGCCATATTATGAAGGGCCATTCCTGCAATTTTCGAATTTGGGTGGTCTGTATACTGCTGCCATATTTTTGCGGCTTCTTTCCATTTTTGTTGTGATGCATATTTATCAGCCACTTTGAATGTAGGAGAACCAGTGTAATAGAACCTTTGTTCACCGTCCCAAAGCGGAGATATTTCTGATGCATATGTCTCTGCAACTTTACAGGCTAAATCTTTCATTAATGATGTCTTTGAACCATCAGGATGACGGGGAGATAAATAATTCATCGGAATGATATATCCTTCATTGACAGAATCCTGATCAATGTATACCTTATCTTTCAGGTCAAAAATTCTGAAAGTAGCCTTTGCTGTAAACAGTTTTTCTTTTTCGTAGACTTTTTTCCCGGTGTATGGCAATCTTTTTTTTCTGTATTTTTTTTGGAAATCAAACCAGTCAAGAAAAATGATGGCATCTACTTCTGATTTTTTCCTGATGCTGTCAAGAACTGCTAAATCCCGTTTTGATAAATTAATTGACTTGTTAAATGATTCCGAAAAAATATCTTTATGAAGGAAAACGCTTTTAAAGCGAGGATTTTCATTTAATCTCTCCGAAAGACAATCAAGGGCATAATACCCGCCATAATTGTTGTAATGTACACTGTCTTTCTTGCCTTTTTTTGTGTTATACAAATATTCCCCGTCTGCTTTTTTGAGCGCTTTTGGAACCCTGTTAACAAGGAGAACATTAGAGATTTCCATATCAATAGACTTTTTTGCCGGCCTCAACACATCAATTTGTATATATGACGTCGAATAGCATGCAGAAAGAAAAATAAGACTTATAAATAGTGGATATTTCAATATTTTCATAGGTTTAAATTTTATTTTTTTCCTCAGCGCTGGCAAATAATATTATAGGAGCAACGCTCACAAATCTGAATATTTCCTGTTTGGTTAAACGGAATCGAGGGATTAAATATTTCCTTTAACAACCCTCTGAGTTTACTGTCGAATTCTGAAAGAATTGCTGAAAACATTTCACCCTGCAGTTTTTCAGCATTTTTGCCTGTTTTTTGATAAATGTATGGATCAAAATCAGGAGTATTCAAATCAGCAAAATTATAAATACCCGGCACAATACCAGTTTCAACAGCTATTTTTTTCAATTTATGATAGATTAGTGAATATAATAAAATCTGAAATACCGGTTTATTTCGGGCTGTATTATCCTTGTCAAAAAGCGCTTCAACAGACCTGAACTTTTTTTCTGCTTTTCCTGTTTTGTAGTCAATGATCCTGTACGTTCCGTCGATGCTGTCAATTCTGTCAATAATAGCTTTAACTGCAATCTGAATCGACTTGTTGTTAATATCTGTTGAAATAGGCAAAAGATAAGTGTTTTCGAGGCTGACGATGCGAAAAGGCGCTATTTTTTCATCTATTTGCAGGGTATTAATGACTTGTTTTTTTATTATTTCTTTTATAATCAGGTCTTCACCTCGAAACTGGAAATCACCGGTTGCATGTTTCCGGCAATTTTTAATAAAACCGGATTTGATGATATCCTCAACCTTCGCGTTCATATTGTATAATGCTTTTTTGTCTACCGTATCAAATTCAGTATTTTGGTGAAGAGAATATAATTCTTCCATTGTATCATGAAAAATCTGGCCGAACAGCCAGGGCGGGAATTCATCTCCTTTATCTTCCTGCTCCGGAAATTTAGCTACATATCTGAAATAAAACTGCAGCGGGCAGTCAAGATATGAATTTAAAGCAGATGCAGAAATATATTTTTGGTCAGGCCCGTCATTGTGGAGAAACTTATTTAGAATTTTCATGACACTCCCTGACTTGGGAATTTCAATTTCTTTATTGAAGGCCGGAGCAAATGTTTCCTGGTATGTTGACTGGTGAACTGGTAATCCGGATTCAATGAGTAATTGTCTGACATACCGGCTTATTTCTCCGTATTCCTGTGATGTGCCGGATGAATAATACAGGTAGATTTTTTTTGCCCGTTGTATGACGCGGTAAAATAAATAGGCGTACAAAGCATCCAGATGACGAATAACAGGCAGGTCAAAAGCCATTCTCAGAGTCTCGTTGATGAAACTTGGCGGACGTTCCACTCCGGGAAACAGGCCTTCGTTCATGCATGGTATAAAAATGGTGTCAAAATCAAGGTTTCGGGTCTCAAGTAATCCTAATACCTGTAAATCCTCCAAAGGTTCACCAACAAAAGGTACCCTGGTCTGACTCACCATACTGAGTATAATGTCTCCCAGTATTTCAACATCAATTTCAGCCTGATGCTGATATTTTGTCAGGATGTTTTTCAGGCCGGAAAGTATCCCCAGTGTTTTTTTTAGTGTCTCTTTTTCAATTTTGTTTATATCAACATTTTGTTGTGATGGTGCGTATATATTTTTCAGCAATGATTCAAGGAGTTCTAACAATTGTAATGGATAACTCAGCTTTATACAATAATCAGTGAGGAAAGGATCGGGAATATTTTGTAATTCAACATATGAAACGATTGTCTGATGGTTTTTTATAAGTTGTGATGGTAACTCTTTGGCTTTTTCATCAAGCAGATTATTAATGTATGGATGTTCTAACAAAGAAATGAGATGTTTGAAATAAAAACCATCCGGATTTTTTTGACGGCTTTGAAGTTGAATAAAATGACTGACGAGTGCGAAGATTAACGTTTGTCTGACCGGATAACCCATTGTAACATTGAGTTTTTCAAAGTTATCCGGAATTGACCCGAGAACCGGCAACAACAGGTTTTCGTCTGGTAAAATAATAGCCCTGTGACCTGACATTTTTTTGTCAGCCGGCATATGTTGAAGTTTTTCACTGATGAGTTTTAACTGGATAAGCCTGGAAGGGCATTTGTATACCTCAATCTGTTTATCCGTAGATTTCAGATTGGATGGTAATTCGGGATTAACAGTGGACGCCTTATATCTTTTCAGGTTTTTTCGCAGAAATATCCCCGCTTCCTGGTTTTTATCACTGATATAGTATTCATCATAATCCCAGAAAAACTTTGCCTTTCCCTGATGGTTGAAGTAATCAAACAGGCGTATCTCACCGGTAGTCAGAATATTAAAACCAACAAAATAGATGGTTTGGAATGTTGTACGGGGAAATTTGTTTTTGGTTATTAATTCATGCAAATGCCTAAATATGAGTCCCTGGTATGCAATGTTCCCTGATAGCAACTTTTTTTTATATTGTGCATAAATATGCGGAACGATGTTCCACAGAGCGATAAATTTTTGTTGGTGTTTGCTCAGGTTTTCTTTTGAAAAAGATTTCCAGAATTCCTGCAAAGCTTTTATTTGTTGTTCCGAGAAATATTCAAAAAGATTATCTATTTCTTTCATTGCTCTTATGTCAATGAAAAGTTTTTTTGTATCAGTCAGATGGCTGTCAATGTCCTCAAAATCCCTGAGTAATATTTCACCCAGATGATAAAATGAAC
>CAZVTW010000115.1:0-13808 GCA_964629805.1 uncultured Bacteroidales bacterium
TTACACCAGTAATAAACAGGCGGTCGATTTTGGCTTCCTGGGTGCCTTCTTTTATCACAGTAAAAAAATTGCGGAGAAATCCCACATCATGGGTTACCTTTTTATATTCATGCTGTCCACAGTGCATCAGTATATTGTTGGCAAAGTTATCGTATTCGTCAATAATTAAATAGAATTTTTTTTCGCGAGAAGATAGAACTATCAGTAATACCCTAAGTACATCCGATGAGTCCTTTTTAGTGATTATTCGATTTATATCATTATCTGATAGTTCTAAATGTGTCTGATATTTTATGAGAAAGGCTCTGATTGTTTCAATTATCAATATATTGAAAGATTCAATTGTTTCATCCACATTTTGATGGGTTCGAATGCCCGACAGGGATAATTTCAAAACAGGATAAGTATTTTTGAGTGGCGTGGGATTTTTACCGATGTATGTATCAGCAAACAGGTTATCGAAATTTTCCTTTTCATTGATATCGTAGTAATAATGCAACATAGAAGCAAGCAGGGATTTCCCGAATCTTCGCGGACGAATGAAAAATAAATATTGCGAACTCAGGCTTTCTAAGTATTCAATATACCTTGTTTTATCAACATAGTAAAAATTCTGTGTTTTTACTTTTGCATAATTGCTTTCGCCGTATGGTATTTTTTTCATGACATTTGCCATTCGATTCCATACAAAGATAAATGAAATATACTGAATTACCTACACTTTGACAAATGGGTGATTATTGGTGAATATATTCAAATAACTCATCTGCGACATACGATCACAGGCATATGTCGGGAAGGTGGAAAATGGATCCTGTCCAGGAAAAATTGAAAATCAAAATCATAAGACTGCAACCATACATATCCCGACTTTATTACATAGTTCAATTAAGGTATCAGAGAATCCATGTATATCGGGAATGACTAATTGTCTCATTGATTGATTTAAAATATTCTACATGAAGAATACCGGATAAGAAGGAATCTTTCGGTTAAAATATATATCTAAACAGTTACATTTATTTTTTCATCCTTCAATAGCTGGCAAACATGTGTTTGTTGAGTACAAAGCCTAATACATCACCTCAATTATAGCCACTTATCTCCGGTTTCAGCCGAAGGGTAAATCCATAAATCTCAAAAACTCTATATTTTTTGCGGATATCATGCGTTCGCAATCATCCCTGACCTTAAATGCCTGCAAAAATCTTATTTCCCATATTTCAATATTGCATTTTTCATTGCTATGACATTTTCAGGTTTGCAATAGTTTGTAACAGAGTTTGAACTTCCGCAGATATAACTCTGCCCGTTATTTGTATCTGAAATGGCTTTTTTGACAAGTAAGTCAACCTGGGCCGGTGTACCCTCGCTTAACACGTTAATGTCTATATGTCCGGTAAAGCACACTTTTTGACTATATTTGTCATGCAGTTCTTTTAAATTCATCGGGCCGGGTTCAACAGGATGGATACCGTTCATGCCAAGTGTGATTAAATCGTCAAGCACGGCATTTAAATCCCCGTCAGAATGATAAATCCAGGGTTTTGAAATGTTTGCAGCCACTTTTTCATAGCCTGGCATAAGCAATTCTTTTATATCATCGGGAGCAATGTAGGTCGACGTTTTAAAGGCAATGTCATCTGTTGTCCAGAGAAAATCAAAGTCTAATTTTGATAAGTTTGTAAAGACTTCAGCCTGCCAGTCGGAGTATAAACGCAGCATTTCAATGACCATATCACGGTTGGTATAAATATCCATGCAGAAATTTTCAAATCCCAGTCCAAGCACCACCGGATCAGAGCCCAGATTTGACACGCAATAGAGTGCCTTATCTGTTTTTGTGAATGTATCAAGAAATTGCTCCAATGGTTCGTACAATTTCTTATCGTGTGGATCAGGAAAACGAATGTTTTTTACATCTTCAATTGCACTTATGCTGCTACCGGAAAAAATTTGTCGTCCGTTCATTTCATCCCCCACACCCAGGTGTTTAATCCAAAAAGTTACACCCACAGCATCCAGTTCAAGGCAATTTGCTATTTCCGGGATTTCGTCAAAATGACTCCCGATAGTAGGAACACTTAGTACCGGTAAATCAGAAAATTTGTTTTGTGTTTCTTTTGTTCCGGCTTTATGGTTATTTAGTAATTTCGCGGTAAATCCGGTGTCTGCCATTAATTCCACGAAAGGCACCCTGTCGGGCTTTTCCAGATGTAATGCTTTAAGTACTCTTTGCTTTGAATTCATAACTTTTAATTATATAAATCATCAATTAATTTGCAGGCTTCATCATGGGAAGTTTCCGTCCAGATATAAAACGCAAATCCTTTTCCGCCCAGCTCATTTTTTATTTTTCTTGCTCCATCGGGTGTTACATATAACTGGCAAAGTTTTCCGGCATCACGAATGCGTTTTAATAAGTCGATCCATTCTTCGGCGGGTGGATTACCTGCTCCTGGTATCCACTGAATACCATGAAGGTTTGGGATAGAAAGTAGCAGATCAAGATGTTGTATCTGCTCTTTCCCGTCTAAGTGATAAAATGCGTGATCCAATTGATTGCAACACTTTTTCAGGTCGGGTAATACAAATTGTTCATACATTGAAGAATCTATCATGACAGACATATCCGACTGTAACATGTAGCATCTTCCGGTTGAATAAATACCTGCCCAGGGCGATGTTCCAAGGCCCTGTTTTTTAATGATTTCATAAAGAGCATTGTAATACTGACACCACAAATCAGTTATACTGTCTGATATTCGTGAAATTTCACCGGGATTAAGAAGCATGCCGGTCAGTAAATCCTGGTCGTCAACAAGTGCTGAGAGTATATCCAGATTTTCACCCAGATCAGTATGAGCAACAAGCACATTTTCGCCCCAGCGCTGAACTGCAGCTTCAGTTATTTCTTTTACGCGTTTCCAATAGACATTTTCAGGATTAAACGCAGGCTTAAACTCCGAAGCCGGAATTTTTTCGCCTATATCGAACCATATCGTACTTTCTTCCCTTGAGAAATGCACTTCAGCTCCGAGGAAACCTGAAATAATGCCTGGTCCGAAATTGGGCCAGAACTTAGGAAAAGCATCTCCATAATAGCGGGTACACTCTAACCTGTTTTGGAAATGGTCAATAACTTTTTCAACATCCATATCAAGCGGAAATTGAAGTGGACTGTCATCAAAATCACTAAAAACCGGGATGTTTTTTCCTTTCGGAAAAACTATGCCTTCCGGCGGTTCAAGACGCTTTAATATGACCATAGGTCTATCCAATTCTTCTTTCCACCATGCAGACCAGTCATTTTTTATTCGCTGCCAATCCAGGGATGAAAAATTAAATTTTGTTTCCATGACTAAAAAGTGTGTTAATTATTGCTATTAGGAATGCATAAGATATATAAGTTTAAAAATAAAATGCTTTGTTTTTAATTATGCTCAATATATGACTTTACTGTTGTCAAAAGTACATATATTTCATCAGGGGGTATGTTTAGATATTGCTAAATAAATATAATATTGTTGCTTTGGAAGACGGAAGACGGAAGTCGGAAGACGGAAGATGTGAGACGGAAGACGGGAGTCGGGAGTCGGGAGAAGAAAGACCTAAAGATCGAAACAGTAAGTGTGGTATAACCTCTTCTATGAGAAAACATGAAGTTCTAATCTTCAATCCTCTATCTCCCTATATTCGAACCAGTCAAAATCAGCGTGCAATTTTTCTCCGGTTAAATCCTGGCAGCATATCCCTGTAAATGCTCCTGTGAATGCAGGCCTGTCATGAAGCCCTCCTTTTCGCACATAATCGTCAGACAGTATGCCGGCATCCAGTGTTTCTCCAATATTAACCTCGCTGTTTTCATCCAAAGCATAACAGAACCGGAGCTTTTCCCGGTTCATGCTGGCTTTCAGAATTATTAGTCCATCTGTGTTGATGTTAACAGGCATCCCCGGAATTTCCGAAAAATGCCCGTTATTGTTTACTAACAACTGTATAACACGTGATTGTTGTTTCTCATCATAAGTGACATGCAGATAATAAAAATGCATGGTATTATAGTAAAAAACCAATCCTGCCATTTGTTGAAAGTTTGCGGGATTGAATTCCATGCAAACAGACACGGTAACATTGAAACTTTGAATCCTTCGTGCAATAAGACTTTGGTTAAAAAGAGAGCATAATGATTCACGGCCGTAGAGACGAAGAAACCCCGGTCGCTTTTTTAATGTACACCAATCCCCAGTGATCGGAATACGTAAAGCCTGATAGTGTATACTCAGTTCCGGACTGTCAAAATCATCTCTTTCAGGTGTTTTTGGCCACCTTTTCTCAGGCAAACCGGGGCCTTTTAGTTCTGTTACAGGTTCGTTTCCGCCATTCCTGAGGGAGAGCCAGCCATCGTCTTTCCATTCTGCTTCCTGTAAAATGGTTTCCCTGCCGAGGGGACAATTTCCTAACCTGGAAAGCGGCCGTCCTGTGAGTGCTGCCATATACCATTGCCCGTCAGGTGTTTCCACAATACTTGCGTGTCCGGTTTTTTGCAAATCAAGTCCGGGGTTATTACGTGAAGTCAGGATAGGATTATTCGGACAGGATTCATAAGGGCCGTCAATTGTTTTTGAACGTGCCATAACAACGGCATGACCATACTCTGTGCCACCTTCGGCACACATCAGGTAGTAATAACCGTCTTTTTTATAGATATGCGGACCTTCGGTAAGGCCCAGTTCAGTACCTTTCCAGATGATTTTTCTTTCCCCGGTCAGTTTCTGTTTGCGGGTATCGTATTCCTGCAGAACAATTCCGCCGAAAAGAATGCCTTTGCGATGGTCAACAAGCAAACAGACAAACCATTTTTTGCCGTCATCATCATGAAACAATGAAGGATCAAAACCAATGCTGTTTAAGTATACAGGACCTGACCATTCATCCTCAATGTTATTTGCTGTAACCAAATAGTTATGGGTATCCTTCCAGATACCATCAAAGGTTTTGACATCTGTGTAAATCAAATAAAACCTGTGGCCGTCATGACTTAAACAAGGTGCCCATATTCCGCATGAATCAGGATTTCCTTTCATATCAAGCTGAGAAACCCTGTTTAGCGGACGGGTGAGCAAACGCCAGTTAATCAAATCTTTTGAATGATGAATCTGCACACCGGGAAACCATTCAAATGTGGAGTTGGCGATGTAATAATCGTTCCCGACCCTTAAAATAGAAGGATCGGGATTAAATCCTTTTAAAACCGGATTTTTAATGATGTTCATATTGTTTAACCGAGATTTAGGTTCACTGCTGTCTTTAACTTCTCTACTGATAAATTCACCGGTGATTTTCCTTTAAATGGTATTTCTCCAAACAAGGCAGCCGCTGTTGCTTTAAAAGTAGCCGGAACATAAGAATATGCATTGATGTAGACATGAACAGCCTCAAAATATTCATGAAAGAAAAATGGATTTCCAAACGAAATAACCATCGTTTTGTTTCTGTCCAGACTATTAACCGACCACATGGATTCTGCCTCTTCACCAAAGAAGCTTTGCGGGCCTATTGGATGATGCGGATACCTGTTTAAAGCAAAAATAATGAGATCATATTGGTCTGAAACTGTATCAGTATATTTCAGGTCTGTTTCAAAACGCAGGTTTTTTTGCAAAGTCACTTCTGCTCCGCGTTTTTCCAATTCCTCTTTGAACAGCTTTACGGGTTCAAAATTCTTTTGCATGGTTGCAACGCCAACCAGTAGTATCTTTTTGTGCTTCTGTGGATTCAAAGGCAGTATGTTTTTCTTATCCCTAAGCAGGGTAATACTATTTTCAGCAACTTTTTTTGCTGTGTCCGTGGCAAAGTTGCTTATTTCAGGCGTTAAAGCAGTTCCGGGAACAAAATCTTCATCAAATAATCCGACTTTCATTTTCAAATTCCAAATTCGCTCCACTGCATCATCTAAGCGTTCCATTGATACTTCACCACTTTCAACCGCTTTAATCATGTTTTCAACATAATTCGGAGTTGTCCAGAGCATAACATCACAGCCGGCCTTAAAAGCCTCTATATCTGCCTGTTCGTCATCATAATATCCTTTAAATCCTGACATGACAAGCGCATCAGAAACAATGACACCATTAAAACCCATTTCACCTTTAAGAAGATCGGTGAGTAATTCTTTTGATAAAGTTGCCGGCAGGTACAATCCGTCAACAGTATTTTTTTGGTAAGCCGGCAGTGAAATATGACCGGGCATGATGGCGTACACCCCTGCATCAATACATCCCTGGAAAGCACGTCCGCTGTATTTCCACCATTGCTCCATGGTAAGTGTATTGCACGAAGTCAGTAAATGTTGATCTCTGTAATCAACGCCATCTCCGGGAAAATGCTTTAAAGTCGCTGCTACCCCGTGTTCCTGCATCCCTTTAATAACTTGTGATACCAGACGAACAACCATCTCAGGATCATCGGAAACCGAACGATGGTTTGTCATCGGATTTATTGGATTAAGGGGTAAATCCACTACCGGGGTAAAAGCCCAGCTTACACCGGCACAGCGTGCTTCTATGGCTGTTGATTTTCCGTAATTATAGGCTAATTCTTCCGAATTGGCAGCTCCAAGTGCCATAACATGGGGAAGATGAGTTAAATCCGATATATTACAACCCGCTCCTGATTCCATATCATCAATGTGAAACAGAGGAACCGGGCAGGCTTCATAATACTCTTTGTATCGTTCGAGAAGTTTTGCTGCATAATTTTCACCTTCCCTGTTAAGAGAAAACATGCCTCCAATAGGATTTTCGCTGAGAAATGATTTCAGAGTTCCGTATTTGGCAATCTCCTCTTCGGGATTGGGCATATGAATGAAAGTCTGCCCGATTTTTTCTTTTACTGACAGTTTTTTCCAACTGTCTTTATCAAATTTTTGTGACATAAGAAAAACTTTTACAATTAATAAACCTTTTTTTGAATCAGGCGCAAAATACTAAAATTACTTAAATCCTGTGCATGAAAATCTGCCTGTTTATGATTTGCAGCACTATCTACTGCCAAAACCTTCATGTTTCCGTTTTTGGCAGCTTCTACACCAGCATCAGCATCTTCTACAACAAGACAGTTTTCAGGAGACACATGTAATTTTGTTGCTGCCAGCAGAAAGACCTCCGGGTGTGGTTTGCTCTCAGATATCTGATTTCCATCTGAAACAGCATGAAAAAAATCTGCTAACCCAATTTGCTTCAATATAGCTGGCGTATTTTTACTGGATGAACCTATTGCCAGCATAAATCCGTTGCTTTTCAAATCTGCTAAATTCTCATTTACACCTGGTAAAATGTCGGCAGCAGACAGATTATTTAACAATTTGCGGTATGAGTTATTTTTTTTTGTTGCCAACTCTGTTTTTTCGGCTTCGGAATATTCCTTTTTGGATCTTTCCAGCAATATATTCAGACTATCCATCCTGCTCACTCCCCGCAATCGTTCATTTATTTGTCTGTCGAAATAAATATGTTCCGATTCGGCTAATTTTTTCCAGGCCTGGTAGTGGAATTCATCCGTGGATACTATTACCCCGTCTAAATCGAATATTACAGCTTTAATTTGTTCCATTATCCAATACCTGTTTAGTGAGGAATTTAATAAGCCCGAATGAAATAAACTGAAGGAGACCTAATATTAAAAATATGAAACGCAAGCCCTCGTTAATATCAATACCGACCATGAGCATAACCAGAAGAATAGTACCACCAATAGCTCTTCCAATATTTATAAACAACTCTGTGTCTAGCATATAAGAATACTCTGACTTTTTTTCAATTTTTGATACCTTTTCGATAACGGACCACCAGGTGGCTCTGTATGCTGTATGAATTAGCGGGTCGGCAATTATCTGGAAAATTTTAAGCCCCAATACCCCGATAAGTGAATATTCAATACCGACAATTAACCCGCCAAGCGTAATTGAAATAACACCTGCCAGAATAATCTTTGGTCTGTGCTCCGGTTTCGACTTCTTACTCACAAAATAAACCACTAATGCAGAAAAGAGGGTGCTCAGACTTTCGATTAATCCCAGGGCGCTTTCACCACCCACAACATTTAGAATTAACAGAGCCATGAGCATATAGATACCTGTTTCTACAGTACCGACAAATAATGAAAGAAAACGCTGGTAGTTCCAAATTTTATGAAACTTAAAATAAAAAAAACGAGCAATTGGAGGACTTTGGTAATTTGTCCGGCGAATAATCAGCCAGGTGAGAAACATCATAAGCAGAGCAAGTCCCATACCAATCTGATATACGGTTTCTTTTTCGTACCAACCTGTTTTTTCACCAATACCAATAATTATAAAACCAAAGATAAAGGGAGTAATAAAATTGCTGGTAATAATTGTAAACTGTTCTACCCCTGCGAAAAAGTTCCGGCTTTGCTCATTGGTAACCAAATATGACAAAAAATTCCGGCAAGACCAGTAAATGCCCGTTCCGATTCCGAAAAGCAATCCAAACCATACAATATTGGACAATTTAATATCTACGAAATAAACAATTAATACCATCGGTAATACACTCAAAATCAAACCCACATAAAAAAGTGGTTTAATTGATATTTTGCGCAGCAGGAAGGCATTAATCATGTATCCGACATAATTTCCGCCAAAGCTCCCCAGCGTGTATATGATGTTAATCCTGGCATCTTTTGTGTCTCCCCATAAATAAGCCTGCACAAAAATCATTATGATCGGAAATACCAAATGGTACATTAAGTTTAAGCGCAACAAATCCTTTGCATCGCTATTGAATAATTCAAATGCTTTTTTTTGATTCTTAATAAAATTGGCAATCATTTTTTTATATTTTAATCTGACATAGCAATTAACTATCTATTTCCAGTATTCCTGTAATTCAAGTTCTATACTTTCCTTACGTAAAACATAAGTCGTATTGTAAATTTTAAGCTGTGTGTTTTCAACCCCCCTAAGCAGTGTAAACCTGGCTTTATCTTTATCTACAGTTAGCTCAATCAACGCACCCCTGTAAGCCAATCTGACCTTGTACGAGTTCCACTTTTCGTGAATTGCAGGATTAAAAACCAAAGTATCAGAATCTATCCTCATCCCTGCCCAGCCATGCAGCATGACAGACCAGGCACCTGATGATGCTGTGACATGGAGGCCCTGTTCCGTATTCCTGTTATAGTTGTCAAGATCAAGGCGGCAGGCATATTGGGTAAATTCATAACCGTCGTCCTGTTTCCCGAGCTCTATGGCCAATATTCCGTGTACTGCCGGAGAAAGGGACGATTCATGCAGTGTCCGCTCTTCATAGTATTCGTAATTGGCAAGTTTTTCCTGGTTAGTAAACTCCTGGCCAAAGAAATAGAACATATTCAGCACATCAGGTTGTTTAATAATGTTGTATCTGAAAATTTTAATATATGGCCAGTGTTTTGCAATAGGAATCTGTTCGTTTGGGAAATTTTTCAAATCAACATGTGGCAAATCAAAATACCCGTCGTGTTGTTCAAAAATACCGGATTTTTCATCTCTTGGGATACGCATTTTCGATGCTTTGTTCTTCCAGTCTTTTATTTCGTCCTGGGATAATCCGGTTTTAGTAATGGCTTTTTGATATAGCTCAGGAGATTCGTTTTTCATTTTCAGGAGCGTCTCAATGGTATATTCAAACGATTTTTTAGCCATATAGTTGGTGTAGCAATTATTATTTACCATCATATGGTGCTCATCAGGTCCCATTACACCAAAAAGTCCGAATTCTCCTGTTTTGGAACCAAATTCGCCCCAGCTTGCATGACAACGGTTAATTTGAATCAGCATTTCAATACCCTCGTTATAAAGGAATTGTTTATCCTGTGTGGTTTTCACGTATTGCCATATACCATAGAAAACCGCTCCGTTTACATGTATTTCAAGGTCTACATGTTGCCAGGTACCACAATCTTCTTTACCTGTAATGGATGCAAAAGGATACCTGGCACCTTTTAGTCCAAGTTCTTCGGCGCGCTCCATTGCCTGTGGAAGTTTTTTATACCTGTACAGGAGCATGTTTTTAACACCGTCCGGATTTGTGAAGAGCTGAAACCGCAGGACAAATGTTTCACTATCCCACCATATCCAGCCTGCATATATCTCTCCGGTTAAACCTTTACAAAGGGCATTAAAATCCGAACTTTCACAATGATACGTCTGGAAATTATGAATCGTGGAAAAGATAATTCCCTGCAGGAGCTCCGGATCACCATCTATATCAATCTTCATGGTTTCCCAGGCATTCCCGAGCATTTTTATGTGATTATCAAGCAATTCATCATATGATAAAAACTGACTGCCGGTCAGAAGTGTCCATCCTTTTTCCCATATTTCATCTGGTTGTTCGGATTTTTCCCAGTAATTCAGGACTGTTTTTTTAAGTTCAAAGGATTTTCCTTCCTCCAACTCTTGCTCTATTGATACCCCGATGAACTTTTCCTTTTCAATGACAACCGGGTTTATGTCAGTGTTACTCTCTAATTTAAAAGATGAAAACAACTGATGATCTGTTTCGCGGGTTTTAGCCTGTATAGCAAAAAATTTATCCTCATGTGATTTTTTTTGCTCTGTCCAGAAATTTTGATGCCCTGCATCCGAAACCACACCGCCTTCTTTAGTCTGGTCCCATCCGGAAGCAAGTTCATAGACTGTGTTGAAATCAAGTCCGAGAATGACCTCTGCTTTACCTGAAAAATTTAAAGGCGTAAGTGTTATTTTTTGCCCGGCGGTTTTTGTATTATCCAGGTTGGTAAAGCGGCTGAAACATACTTGTATTTTTTTCCCTTTTTCAGTTTCCCACAGAAATTCCCTTTTCAGGATACCATGTCGCATATCCAGTGTTCTCCTGAATCCTGAGAATTTTGATTTTGCCAGATCAGATTGTTCACCATCAATTGATATTCTGGTATATAGCCAGTCCACAGCGTTCACCATGCCGGTTTCTTTTTTCACAAAACCTTTAAACACCTGAGGATATCCAATATCAAGATAGACGTATAGATGATTAAAATAACTGCCAAGTAAATGGTCTCCTGAGTAACCTTCTTCAAAATATCCCCGCACGCCCATGTATTCGTTAGCAACAGAAAAAATTGATTCGGATACACGCTGTTTTTCAGGATTAAATCCTTCTTCAACGATGTTCCAGGGATCTCCCTGGTAATATTTAATCGGTTGTTTCGAAATATTGCTCATTTTAAAATTATTTTTTTTGCGTTTATAATAAAAATGACTCGAATTAATGCTGCTTCATTCTTTCATATACATCCTGCATCGTGCCGGAAAATGGACCTTTGTTTTCCATTTTTATGGATACAAGGGCAGAGGCAAACCGTAATGAATAGTCTATGTCGTGATCAAGTCTGGCAGAGAGATAAGCTGCAAAAGTTGTATCACCTCTTCCGGTTCGTCCGACAATTGAGCTGTTCGAAAATTTGTTATATAAAGTTTTATTTTGTGCCCGACACAAAACACCCTCTGCATGTGTAATGAGTGTTTCTTTAGCGCCCCATTGTTCAAACCGTATAGCTGCTTTTTCCAGGTCATCTTCACCGGTGAGTATTTTGGCCTCAACAATATCCAGCTTAACCATATCCATTAATGCAACAATTTCCTCCTTATTAGCTACATCGGCAAATTTTATTTTTGAAGTGTTTCTATCTACCTGCCGGACAAAACTTTGCATATCAACAGAAAGTGTTCTGCATTTTTCTTTCACACCCCTCATATACTCCATTGAAAATTCAAGATTATTGATGCCAGCCAGATGGATATGAGTCACACTTATGTCAGGAAATTTATTTATGTCCAGAAATCCGGCACTCTTGTAAATATACAATTCCCGTTCATCCACGTTAGCAGAAGGATGCACTACCCCTGCCAAGGTTGTTTCATCAGAATAATCTACAAATGTTTCTATGCCTTCCTTTTTAAGATTTTCTGCAAGTTCCTCATCTTCACTCGCTATCCGTGTGTAAGCGGCAATTTTTTTCCCTGTTTTCACTGCTGCCATTGCACCACAGAAGACAGCACTTCCCGGAGCTTCTATTTTTTCGGCCTGATAAGGATATATTTCATCATAACAGAGATGACCGGTGAACAAAATATCGAAGTGTTTCATGTTTCTAAATAATATTAATTAACATAATGTACGAATTACATAACAAGTCATGTATATACTGATCTGTAAAATTATTGTCATCACCTTTTAAAGGCAGGATTTTATCTCTGTGTTAACATACAGATAACTTTGGAACAAAAGTAGGGGGTAAATTTTTATTGATGGCAAGAATATTGCTGATAAATATAAAAAAGTTGCTATTTTTGCCAAAAATTACCATGAAAGATGTTTCTGTAAATGTAATAAAGAGATATCGCGGATATACTAATACGCCGGGTGAAATTGCAAAATCAGCTTTTTATTATGTCCAGGATGTAGGCTACTATTGCTGTGGTAGCGGACATGTTACCATACGAACCGGTATGAAAAGCATATTGTTCCTCATTTCCTTATCAGGCAGAGGATACCTTCATTATCGAGGCAAGAAATATATGGTAAAAGCAGGAGATACTTTTTTTATCAATTGCATTGAACATCACAGGTACGGGACAGAAGGAGATAAAGACTGGGAATTTAAATTTATTCATTTTTTCGGGAATAACAGCTCTGATATTTATGAAATTATTTACGAGATTTATGGCCCTGTTTTGTTAGATGAAGCCAGGACAAGTGTCCTTGAAAATATCCTTGACGACATTATTATCGAAGCCGGAGAGCGGTCAATACATTTCGAACCGCGGATTATGTCGCTTATTGCCAATTTGTTATCTGAAATTATTCAGCTTTCTGCCACCCGTCTTGGAGAGGTTAAAAACAACAAACCCAACAAAATGGTCGAACGTGCTATTGATTATATTTCAAAGAATTATTCTACAGGCATACTACTTGATGATATAGCCAGGGCTGCTTATGCCAGCAAATATCATTTTTCAAGGGTTTTTAAGCGTATTACCGGTTCAAGCCCTTATTTTTTTTTAATGAATTACAGGATTAATATTTCCAAAGAAAAGTTAAAATTTACATCAAAAAACATAACAGAAATTGCTGTAGAATCGGGATTTGACAGCCCCAGCAATTTTATTAAGACTTTTAGGTCTATAGAAGGAGTTACACCGCATAATTACAGGAGAATTTGGATGGGATAAAAAATATGTAAATTGCACGCTGAATTCTTCATATATATCAAACATACTCCATTTAAACTTCTTAGCTTATCATTCTCATCTTCCTTTTTTTTTCTATTCCGGTCTGTTGAATTATCCTGTTTGCTAATATCGTAAGACAATACCCCAAGGCTTACATGGCTGTTAGGACATGTAAGCGTCATTGAAGAAACAAAACAATATTTTTTATTTTCAACGCTTCCAATGTCCTTCAATAAATAGAAGTTCTCTCCCCCTTGTCTCAAAAACCTTCATGCCCCAACCTATCAAGAAAAAATAACACCAACCATTATCACAAAATATAAAAACTTGCGAAATGTGATATTGTTTTTTGAAACAAGAACGTTCTTTTGGGTGTTACTTTTTTTGTATATGCAGGTATACAGGAATAGTAAAGTCTAATTTTAAAATATAAAAAAATGAAAAAGATAGTGCCGATATTGATTGTTGCCCTTTTATCAAGTGCCATTACATTGATAGGGTACAAAATGTTTGAGGAAGACAAAAAAGTTATCATTGAACGTGAATT
>CAZVTW010000116.1:0-95 GCA_964629805.1 uncultured Bacteroidales bacterium
TATGAATACAATTCGTGTATCCCGTGAAATATCTAAATGAGAGATGATTATTTCATGGGGTTTACCCCGTTAATATCTAAATGAGAGATGATTAT
>CAZVTW010000116.1:195-13582 GCA_964629805.1 uncultured Bacteroidales bacterium
TTCACGGGGTTTACCCCGTTAAATATCTAAATGAGAGATGATTATTTCACGGGGTTTACCCCGTTAAATATCTAAATGAGAGATGATTATTTCACGGGGTGAAATTCGCACAATTAGTGGTTAAAAAAAATCTGCGGTTTGCAGGATGCAGCGCCTACTTACCGCTGTACCAAAGATTTGTGGCGAACCTCTGACCTGTGTTGAAAATGAGCGTCATATGCCATTACAATATCTACAAAAAATATGGCTGTCGACTCAGTCCGGACAGGCTAATAAGGTTGGTTATGAGGTGTATTATATTTTTCTACTAAGTCCTCATGATTTTTAGCGAAATCAAACTTTGTCTTAAATAATACCTAAATTTCTAAAATGGAATCGTAACGAAACACTGAAATGTGCTTTGAAATTGAGTAGCGCATCAAAAAATATCGCAAGCGTAGCTTTTGTCAGGGTGATATATTTTGCAGGAAGCATTCTCAATAGTAATGTGCAGTTCAGTGTTGCAATAGATTTTCGTTTTAGAATTTTAGGTAATAAATAATCAGCGAGGTGCAAATTTGTTATATAGTAGGGATGAAAATAAAAAAGAACCTATATAATTACATAAAAAGTGTAAAATACTTTCTTAGGAAAATGAAAAATGCTATATTTAATACAAAATTATTTATTTTTATAGGTGAGTCAACTCCTAAAAGTACTATTTTTGTCAAATGACATTATCTAAGTTGAGACAAATAACCAAGAGCCAGGCAACAACAAGTCTTTTTTAGGACTGGACTCATATATCATTTTGACTTACGAATCGATGGCACCTGCAAAAATTCTTATTGTAGATGATGATTTCGATATATTGGCGCAAATTGTCAACATATTTGAAACGTATGAACCGGATTACACGATATTTCAGGCTACCGGAGGAAATATGGCTTTAAATATCATAGAAAAGAAACACCCGGACCTCATCATTACTGATTGGGAAATGCCTGATATTGATGGTATTGAAATAATAAAAAAAGTCAACCGAAGTGATTATGCAGATATTATGCCTGTTATTATCTGCACAGGTGTTATGACATCATCTGAAAATTTGCGTACTGCGCTCAGAGCCGGAGCATCTGATTATATCAGGAAACCTATCGATTCCATAGAACTTTTGGCACGAACAAGGTCTATGCTTATGTTATCATCGTCGCATAAACAAATCCGTGAACAACACCAGGAAATTCAAATCCATCGAAACTTTTTACAGACAATCATTCATACCATTCCGCAACCCTTGTTTTATTTCAATGAAGATGGAATTTTACTTGGCGCTAATTCAAATTTTTATTCACTTTTAAAGATTGATCCGCAAAAAATAAAAAATCAGTCTGTTTATAAGGTTTTTGATGCTAAAAATTCTGCGTATCATTTTAAAAAGGACCACGAACTTCTCAAAACCGGACAATTGATTGAATATGAATGCCAATTTCAAGATGAGGGAAGGAACATCTTTGATTATGTCTTTACCAAAGCTAAATATTACGGAGACCACAGCACATCTGGTATTGTCTGTGTTATGACAGATATCACCCAATTGAAAATAGCTCATAAAGAATCAATTGACTCGAAAAAACGGGAATTAGCCTCAACTGCCCTGAAATTATCGCAATTGGCTGAACTGAACAGTAAGATCATTCAGGACTTGAATAAAATAACCAGGTATACAAATAAAAAAGGTGAAGAATTGATTAAAAATATCATCAATGAGTTTCAGTTTACTGATGTTAATGATGTCTGGAAGGAGTTTGAACATCATTTTGAACAGGTTCATGAAACGTTTTATGAGAATCTCACCGAAAAATTTCCCGGGCTGACAGCGAATGAGAAGAAATTATGTGCCTTACTCCGGCTCAATCTGTCAAGTAAGGAAATTGCATCAATTACATTTCAAAATGCACAAAGTGTAGATATGGCTCGTTACAGGCTCAGGAAAAAGTTAGATATAGAAAAAGAGGTAAATCTGAATGTCTTTCTGGCTGAAATTTGATGGTGTCATTTATTTGTCAGAGGGCTCATAGGAAATATCAATTTTCGAAATATTTCCCATCGAATCCATTTTATACAACAAAGACTGAAATGGCCTGAATTCAAGATTGATCTTTTTTTGATAGTTTTTATGGTTTATTTTAATTTGACTTGTATACACTTTGCTGTCATAAGCCTCACCATAATCCAGCGGGAACGAAATATCACGGGTTTTCGGATTCGCAAAGAAGAAATACATTTCATCGTTGTTTTCACGCACCCAGAAATCCGGAATTTTTTTACCTTCAATCAATGGTTTGCCAACCTTAAGTTTTTTATATCGGGAATCAACATTATCTAATGAGGTGAGTTTTTTCAGCTTATCCTGATAATCAGAATGTTTTAATTTGCCCGGTTCTTCCGGTTTGCTTTTTAAACAAACCGGAAGGCCTTTCTTTGCAAGGGTAAGAATAGTAGTCAGGGCATCATAATCAAGATAATCAACATCAACATATAAAAACTCAAAAACATTATCCCCAAAACATAGCTGTTTGTTTTTCATCAAACATTGTTTGAGAAAATGGTTGTTGATCCATAGAGGTCGGTAACCTTTTATTTCATTTGGGGTTTCCACATAGCGGAGTTCATATTCACCCCATGACCACTTCATTTGCAGTTTCTCTGGATATTCCTGTCCCATCCATGCATCTTCAAGAGGTAAATAAACTGCTGTACGGGAATAAGTTTGTCCTTTTTTGAGATATTCTGACACTTTTTGAAGGTACGTGTTAAACGATTTTAATTCACTTGTTAAGCTACCCGAGGCGCCAACATGGACTGTGGCATAAAAATGGATTGTGTCTGTTCCGGCGGGATTATATGGCATACCATGCCAGATAATCTGGTTTGTGCCATTTGCAAATAAAGCATCAGCAACCAGTTTTAAATCACCGGCACGTTCCTGTTTGAAATAATCATCAGGAAAGCCGTATAAACAAGTAAATGTTTCGGAAGACACAACAGGTTTTGATGTTAATGCAGCAGCAGAGGCCGGAATAACTGAAAAATGGGGTTCATATAACATGGCCTCTGTCTCCGGAATGTCCACTGCGGCATAGGCCTGTAACAAGTCTGTCGGAGCGCCGGCACATTGCACCCTGGATAATGCTCCCAGTTCGTGACAGATGGATGTAAATGGTCTGAAAAAATTGTTCAGGGCATATTCCGAAACAAGCTTTATGTAGTCATAATGGACGTCGGCATATTGTTTTTCATAGATGTTATCCATGTAGGGACTAAGATGGTAACCAAATGTTTGCTCAAAAGTATCTCCGAAATCTTTTGTCCATATTTTTTTTGTATGGACCTCCCATGAATCGCAAAACAAGGCAGATGTGCCGCCATCGAGGGCCGGAGCAAGGGATTTCCCCACAATATCAGAGTAATGATGCAGGGCCATGCTGTCCAGATGGTTGATAACATTCCCTATTTCGGGATGTTCCCAGCTTAGACGAAGTTTTTGACGGAAGGTTGTATCTCCGTAAACCATTGTTCTTTCATGGTCCGGAACAAAAGTGCCGCCAAAAGGCCACAAACTGCCAAATGTGAAATCACATCCCAGTCCGTTTTTATCACAATAGTCTTTTGCAAATGCGACTTTTTGCGACCATTCTTCGCTCAGAAATGGTGTCCTGTCAGCATCAGGATTCCTGTTGACAGGATATATCCAGGCAATTTCCACCCCGCCAAAGCCTTTCGATTGTATCCAGTCGAGCTGATGAGCTATGTCCTTTTCATTGAGTACCCTGGCAAACCACCACCATCTGACCCAGGGTCCTGAATCGTTAAAAAAAGGGTGCTGGTTTGATTCTTCCGGCTTGGTCCGGGAAAAACCATTTTCAAAAATGAAACTAAGACAAACTGATGCAATGAATATAATAAGGTATTGTTTTACTCCCATGTTTAAGTTATTAGCAAGGATAGTTATTTTCTGTATCACTTTAAAATCTCACACTTGTCCGGAAGCCAAATGTTTTTGTTGTCTCATTACTACCTCTTATTTTTCCGTCACCATTTACATCCTGAAATGTGTACCTGTATTCAAACCCGAGTGTTGCTCCTTTGAGATTGTACTCAATGATATATCCCATAATGGTGCTGGGTGTTTTCCATTCACGAAAATCCTGGACATTGTTTTGGATGTAGTAGGCTTTTGCCTGGTAGAGGTTTGGAATGATATTTTGTCTCAGGGCAACCTCACCCCTGATAGAACGTCTGTGCAGAGTATCACCTATCATATCCTGGTAATAAATACCTGCACCGATAAATTTTGTCAGGTTGAGCTGGGCACCTGCAAAAAAACCATTCAGGTCCTGGTTTATTTCTTTTAAAGATTCCTGGCGGGTTACAACAACAAGACTATCATCACGGGAGACAAATTTTGCCCGTTCAAGTTCGTACGTATTATCAAAATAACCATACAGGAATTCTTCTGATTGCCGGCGGTATTCTGCTGTGATATACAGAAAATTTCCAATTCCCATATAAGCGCCGGGGAAAGTAACACCCCATCCGTAGTTGTTAATTTTTGAAAATTGGGTGTAAATGTCAAGACTGAATCTTTCGCCTTTAAGAATTGGATATCCCAAATCAACGCTGTATAAAAAGGAGGTTGAACGTTCTTTTTTCTTATTGAATAAACTTTCTCGCCTGGTTGTATCTGTCAATATGCCGTATTCGATTGATTTATTGATGTATTCTGTATCTCCGTCTGACTGGGTGTAAAATTTGTCATATTCTGTCACCCATTTTTTATTGTTTGGGTACTGGTCAATTTCATCGGGAAAACCGTCATCATCCAAATCTTTGAGTCCGTTATATTCATTCAAATCCCCGGCAATAGAACCGCCTATTGTCAGATCGCCGATGAGTTTGTAGGTTATTCGTGTTCCGTAAACAAATGAACCTTTATCTTCAAAAATTTCCTTGAAATCATTAAGGAAAATCTCTCCACCGAGTTTATCCCTTTCGAAGGACATTTCCATGCCCCATCTTTTAATAGTCGGATATTCTAACATGTTGGTGTAACCATTGACCAGGTTTCTGTAGCCGATATACGTATAATCCAGTCCGCCGGCTTTTATATAAAAAGGATCACCTTTGTATCCCCACCTGACATAATACAGTTTGTCAAGATAATCATGCCACTCATCCCAGTCTTCTTTACGTATATGTCCTTTTTCATCAAATAATAACTGAAAATCTAGCCCAAGACCTAATTTCCCAATTGGAATATCAGCGCGTACACCAATCTGCTGGTAGTTTTGCCCGTCTGCTGTAACAGCGCCAATAAAAGCAGAACCTCCTAAGCCAGCAGAATCTGGTTGGTCAAGAAAATAATTCTCTTGCGATAAGACATTTTCAGTCATGCTCATAACAATAACCAAAATGAAGAAATAATGAATTTGTTTCATAATAAAAAATTTTAGTTAGAATGTGGGTTGTCTTTTTATTTTAAAAATCGCATCTAAGGCATTGAAAAAAATAAACTGTACATTTATTGTCCACTTTTTTTTCATCAATGCTTAAAGATAAGGAATAATATTGGTTCTGTCAATGAAAAATCGGTTTATCAAAATGAATATATTCGTAACTTCCCTGAAATAATATTATTTTTGAGGAAAAGTTAAGAAATGATTACAGACAGGCAAATATTTTACGAACATGTGGGTCAGACTTCGGATTTCCCGATGGGACTGGAACCTGAACATGCAGAAGGTATTTATCTTTATGACAAAACAGGTAAAAAATATTTTGATCTGATTTCCGGAGTATCAGTCAGTAATCTTGGGCATAATAATAAAGACATCTGCAATGCTGTTAAAGAACAGGTAGACAAATATATGCATCTGATGGTTTACGGGGAATACATCCAGGGACCACAGGTAAAACTGGCACAAAAGCTTACCGGGTTGCTACCTGATAATCTGGAAGCTGTATTTTATGTTAATTCGGGAAGCGAAGCAGTTGAAGCAGCCTTAAAACTGGCCAAAAGATTCACGGGACGTACAGAGATTGTATCATTTAAAAATGCTTATCATGGCAGTACCCACGGAGCGCTCAGTCTCATGGGAAGCGACATTTACTCATTAGCCTACCGCCCGTTGCTTCCTGATGTGAAGCATCTGAATTATAATAAAAAGAGCGATTTGGAGCAGATAACAAATAAAACAGCTTGTGTCATTGCTGAAGTTATACAGGCGGAAGCAGGCATTATTGAAGGCGATATTTCATTCCTGGCTGATTTAAAACAGCGATGCATTGATACCGGAGCACTCCTTATTTTTGATGAGATACAAACAGGATTTGGCAGAACCGGTGAACTATTTGCTTTTATGCACCACAATATCATTCCGGACATTCTGCTTGTGGCAAAAGCTTTTGGCGGAGGAATGCCTTTGGGAGGTGTCATTTCATCGCGGGAAATACTCAGCGCTTTCAAAAATAAACCGGTACTTGGTCATATCACTACCTTTGGCGGGCATCCTGTGAGTTGCGCTGCAGGTTTAGCCTCACTCAATTTTATACTGGATAATGACCTCATTCAATCAGTCAGAGAAAAAGAAAAGGTTTTTAAAGACAATTTAAGCCATCCGAAAATGAACGGAATTCGCGGAAAAGGATTATTTTTTGCTGTTGAACTGGGCTGTTTTGATAAAATTCAAACATTTATCAAAACAGCCCTTAAACTGGGGCTTATCTCCGACTGGTTCCTTTTTAATGATACATGTTTCAGGATTTCCGCCCCACTGATTATTTCAACAGATGAAATAATAGCTTCATGTAAAATAATAGATGAGGCCATTGATCAAATCTAATAGTTTATCATAACCGGACTGTTTAGCTTTTTGGCATCTTTTTCAATGACAGAAAGGAAATACCCTGGATTCTTAAATTTCGGATTCTCGTATTCCCATCCTGAAAAGAAATAGAAAACTGCCGGTTTGTTCTCACTTATTTTTAAATCAGCCATATATGTCTGAACTATACCTTCGCCCTTTTCCGGGGCAGTCATGGTTTGTTCAAACATTTCTTTTTCAATCAAAAGTCCCATGCCTAATATTTCCCCGGTATAAGCCTGGTTATCATGCGTAGCCAAAGAAACATAAGCATCTGCAAATTCCTTCATGATGAGCGAATCACTCTCCATATTAACAATTCCTGTGACAAGTGATTCATTGCCGGACAGGCCATTTACTTTAACAGTACTTTTATAATAGTGTGCACCAGCTACAATAGATATTGTGTGAATTACATCGTAAACATTTCCACCGGCAGGCTGCTCCATGAACGATAACTGAAAAACAGACCTGACAGGACCTTCTGCTACAAGTTTGTAGGCAGCTTTTTCAGACAAGCCAATCCTGTAAACCGAATCTTTAACTTCAAGCGCTATTGCTCCTGCACCAAGAGAATTGCCAACTTTTAGTATGTCCATACCCCAACTATCAAGTTCATGGTAATTCTGACCCCGGATACCAACACTGTCAAGTACCATGCTTTCTGTCCTTTTACCGAATATATCAATGCCATTCCTGGCATCAAAGTAATTCCTGAAGGCGACCTTATCATTTTCCCAGGCAGGCCCCTCCATTTGGAATACTTTTGATATGACAGCTGATTCTGTACTTTTTAGCCGTTCGACATTGTCTAATTCTTCAAATGGCGGTTTTTTATCACCAAATCTGATATTTGTTCGCCGGGGATATTCTTTTCGTTCGGATTTTGGCAACAATATAACAGATACAGTTTTTGTTTCGTTTGGCTGAAATGTCAGTGTGAAGATCAGTTCGTCCCATTCACCATCAAAGTTCAAATCATCTGTTTGTGAAGGGATTTGTTCGTTGTTCTCATTCATGACAACAGGAACATGGCCATTCGGAATATCCTGAAAAAAAGCATCGACAGTTTTTCTTTCCAGGATAACCGGCTCATCCTGACGGATGATATCAAGTGTGTTTTCTAAAGAAATTTTTTTTGACGGCTTTTCCTTCTTTCCACAGGAAACAACCACCAATGCCATTATGAAAACAAAAAGAATAGTATTTCGTCTCATTTTTTTTATTTTTTTTTAAGGTATTAATTGATCGTAAGTATAATAAATATTATTCTTCACCGGCATGACTTCCGATGGTTGCCAGAATACCACCATCAACGTATAAGACATGTCCGTTTACAAAATCAGATGCTTTGGATGCCAGGAAAATAGCAGAACCTGCTAGTTCACCGGGTTGCCCCCATCTTCTGGCCGGTGTGCGTTTAATGATAAAATCATTGAAAGGATGACCACCAACCCTGATTGGAGCTGTTTGTTCGGTTGCATAATAGCCTGGTCCGATGGCATTAGCCTGAATGTTATATCTGGCCCATTCATCTGCCATATTTTTCGTCAGCATCTTCAATCCGCCTTTAGCGGCAGCATAAGCGCTTACCGTATTACGTGCCAGTTCGCTCATCATGGAGCACATATTGATTATTTTACCCCCGGATTTTCTGGCTATCATCCGTTTTGCAACATGTTTTCCCATGATAAACGGACCAACCAAATCTATCCTGAGAACATCTTCATATTCTGATACTTCCATTTCTATCATTGGAATTCTTTTAATGATACCGGCATTATTGACCAGTATATCGACAGGCCCAACTTCCTGTTCGATTTTGTCAAGATATTCAATAACCTGGGATTCATTTGTGACATCGAATAAATAGGTTGCCACATCAACACCATCTTCATTGTATTGCTTTTTGGCATTGTCCAGTTTTTCCTGCGAAATATCATTCACAACAATTTTTGCACCAGCGCCTGCCAGACCTTTGGCAATAGCCATCCCGAGACCGTGAGTACCTCCGGTAACCAACGCTGTTTTTCCGGTTAAATTAAAAAGTTCTAAACTCATATTTTATTTTTTTACGTGAATATTTAATTTAATAGTTTTATCGCGACACCCGGCCTGATGCATCCCCTTCCATCAGTTTTTCAACTTCTTTTACAGAAACCATGTTAAAGTCCCCGTATATGGTATGTTTAAGACAGGATGCAGCAACCGCAAAGTTAAGGGCTTCCTGGTCATTTTCATAAGCCAGGAGTCCGTATATAAGTCCACCCATGAAAGAATCTCCACCACCAACGCGGTCAACAATATGGGTGATTTGATACACAGGAGCTTTCAATAATTTTTCCCCGTTGTAGAGAACTCCTGACCAGGTATTATGGCTGGCGCTGACAGAACCTCTGAGGGTAATAATTATTTTTTTTGCAATGGGGAATTTCTCCATGAGTTGTTCGGTTACTGACTGATAAGCCCCGGCTTCGACATGACCTTTGGTTACATCTGCGTCTTCAGGCTTGATACCAAAGACTTTTTCGGCATCTTCTTCATTTCCGAGGATAATATCGCACCCTTCCACAAGGTCTGGCATGACCTCGCCGGCAGATTTTCCCCATTTCCAGAGCTTTTTTCTGTAATTCAGGTCACATGAGACTGTCAGGCCCTTTTCAGTTGCTTTTTGAATAGCTTCAAGGCAAACACTGGCCGCCCCCTCTGAGATAGACGGTGTTATTCCTGTCCAGTGAAACCAGTCGGCATCTTCAAATACTTTGTCCCAGTCTATCATCCCCGGTTGTATCCCGGCAATAGCAGAATCAGCACGGTCATAAACAACGTTGCTTCCTCTGCTTACAGCGCCTGTTTCCAGGAAATAAACGCCTAATCTTTCACCGCCCCTGATGATGTTGGATGTGTCAACACCCCATTTACGTAAATCTTTCAGACACCATTCCCCGATGTCATTATCAGGTATCCGTGTGACGAAAGCAGCATCAAGGCCATAGTTTGCAAGTGAGACAGCCACATTTGCCTCGCCCCCACCAAAGGTTGAAATTAAGTGTGAAGATTGTGAAAACCTGAGAAAATCAGGTGTTGCAAGTCGTAACATGACTTCGCCGAAGGTGATAATTTTTTTCATAAATAACGTGTTTTTATGTTGTACCAACGATTGCACAAATAGTATTCATCGGTTATAATTAAAAAAAACATAAATTGTTTTATTATAAACATGTTATGAGTTATTTTATGTTGCGTAAACGATTGCACAGTGCAAATATACAATATATACTTTTTTTTGTCAAGAAAATTATCAATTAAATAAAATTCATTCATGTTTACCATAATTCATGCTTTATTTGTTATTTTGCCGTTATTTAGGACTGGTCACTTTTATTTCTAAGAATAGATTATGTTAAAACACATCATTTTACCTTTTATCATATTGATTATTTGCCTGGTGAATCATCAATGCGCACAGATTGAACCAATTTCCGGTGGAGAACGGGATACCATACCCCCGGTACTGATACATTCAGACCCGGATAACAAAGCTGTGAATTTTTCAGAGAATAATTTTGTGCTTGAATTTGATGAATATTTCAATGTGAAAAGTATTAATCAAAAACTCGTTGTTTCTCCTCCCCTGGAAGAAAAGCCTGAGGTGCTGGTCAGAGGAAAAAAAGTTATTGTAAACATCAATAATGAATTGAAAGACAGTGTTACATATAATTTTAACTTTGCTGATGCCATCCAGGACCTGCATGAAAATAATCCAATCCCGGATTTTCAGTTTGTTTTTTCCACAGGTCCGAAGATTGATTCTCTAAAATTAAAAGGTAAAGTTCTAAATGCTTTTGATCATAAACCTGTTGAAGGAGTTCATGTGATGATTTATGCCCTGTTTAATGACTCAACTCCAATAAAGAAATTGCCTGATTATTTCTCAATTACGGACAAAAACGGTGTTTTTGCAATTAACAATGTCAAAAATGATACCTATCATCTTTTTGCGCTAAAAGATTTAAATAAAAATTTGTTATTTGATATGCAGGGAGAACAAATTGGATTTTTGGACACTACAATAACCCCGAAGGTAGTTTCAACAACGATTACCGATACCATCAAAATCCGGCGCAACGACACGACTGAAGTTGATTCTATCATGAGCAGAACGAAAACTGCATATTTTCCTGATAGTTTCCCGGTGTATCTATTTCAGGAAGAAGTTTATAATCAATATCTTTCAGATTATAGCAGACCTGAAAAATGGAAATGCCGGATTATTTTCAATGAACCTGTTACCGATTCATTAACAATGAGGGTAGGGGATACTTCTGACATTGATAATAATGTGATAATCACAGAAAAAAATGTGTCCTCAGATTCAATAACATGCTGGATTAAAGATAGCCTCTATTATTTCAAAGACACCGTCCGATTGTTTGTTTCATATACCAGGAAGGATAGCATGAATCATTTTTATGTTGATACGGATACCCTGAGCATGACAATTCGAAAAAAAGAAAAAAAGAAGGGTAAAAGACTCAAAAGAGATAAAACTGACTTGCCGGAAGAAAAAACCGATTCTTTGCCGCAAAAAGAATATGCTTACCAGGTTGGAATCAATGTAAAAGACCAATCAACAGTAAATTATACGAAAAGAATGATAATTGAGCCTGAATATCCTGTTAAAAGTATTGACACGAACAGAATTGGTGTTTTTATCAAAGAAAATGATTCTGTCCGTTCCCCGGTTGAATTCAGGCTGGTGAAAGACTCATTAAGTATCAGAAAATATGAACTGGATTTTCGAAAAAATCATGATAAATCCTATATTGTAGAAATTAAGGACAGCGCCATGACTGATATCTACAATCAAATGAATGATTCTGTATATGTGAATTTCAAAACGCAAAGAGAAGATTATTATGGAAGTCTTGAGTTTACGTTTAAAGGCTTAGATACAACTGCAGTCGTACAAAGATTAAATACCGAAGAAAAGGTATTGGATGAATATTATTCCAGTCCTGCTGATTCTGCTTTGACAATTTCGTATTTACCACCGGAAAAATTTTCATTTAAATTATTTCTTGACAGGAATAAGAATAAAAAATGGGATACAGGCAAGTATCCAGAAAGAATACAACCTGAGAAAGTTTATTATTATCCTGAGGATGTTACCATTAAATCAAAATTCAAAAAGGAACTTACCTGGGAAATTGAATAATTCCCTAAACATAACACATCAATAAATTTATGTGTATTGAATAATTTTTTAACATGAAATTTTAATTTATTGATATTAAAGGCATTGTTTTTGGATTATATAATATGCTTTCAAACATTTATTTAAAAATAATGTATATTAAGAAATTCTGAATTTCAAAGTCAATACTTAACTTTTTGATAATCATATGTTATTACCTAATTAATGTGTTAGCCGTATTTTTAAAGTGTTTTTAAATTATTAAAAATCAGAAGTATGCATTTCCGTCCCCACTATAATGATCTGAGCATAGATGTAGACATCCGAAAAATTGAATTGGTTTCACCGAAGTTCAATTACGGAGATTTTATCCCATCAACATACACATCTGACGGGAAAAATATTTCACCCCCATTAAATTGGTCAAATGTTCCTGAGGAAACAAACAATCTGGTTATCACCTGTGAGGACCCTGATGCACCCATAGGTACCTGGGTTCATTGGTTGCTTTTTAATATTCCGCCGGAGATCAATAGGTTACCTGAAAATTTTTTGCTCGAAAAATCTAGTATTCCGGACATTAAGGGAGGCCTGAATGATTTTTACCAGCTTGAGTATGGTGGACCCTGCCCACCCAAAGGTGTTCACAGATATTACTTTTATATATTTGCACTGAGTTCAAAAATATATTTAAACGAAGGAATTAGAAAAAAAGACCTGGAAAAAACCATGGAAGGCCTCATAATTGGTAAAGGGGAATTGATGTGCAGGTATAAAAGGAAAAAATAGCGCCATGAAAACCCTAAAGAATCCCAAAAATCATTTCTTATCTGAATTTTTACAACCAGCCTTATGAACACCGGATTTTTCGCATTTTGTTGTCTGTTAGCGATAAAATTGATTGCTTTGCAAAACATAATACGATATCCAATGCAGACATTTTTTGTCCTTGTTGAACCGCAATATCCTGAAAACCTTGGCTCAGTTGCACGCGCTATGAAAACGATGGGTTTTGAACATCTCATATTAGTTAATCCCTGTGACTATAAAAGCGACCCGGCATCCTGGCTTGCGGTGGGATCAGAAGATATACTAAACAATGCATCTGTTTTTGAATATTTTGATGAAGCCGTATATGATATGGATTTCATCATAGGTACCTCATCAAAAAAGAGGCAGGTGAAATTTGATTATTATGAAGCGGAGAAAATCCCGGTTATGATTAGAGAAAAAGGCAATTCAATTCATTCAGTCGCACTGGTTTTTGGCCGCGAGGATTATGGCT
>CAZVTW010000117.1:0-13571 GCA_964629805.1 uncultured Bacteroidales bacterium
CATCAATATACATAAAGCCTGCTCCGTCCTCTCTTGATACGCCATCTGCATCCTGGAGGGCGATTTTCAGATTTTGAATGGTGGCGTCGCTTTTGATGCGAACAACCAGCGCATTATACTCACTCAAATCAATCACAGGATAGGCCCACATGCAATACACGGTAAAATCCTCAGCCAGTGCCAAATCATAATCCAACTTCAATACCGTATTTCCATATTCTCCTTCTCCTTCTCCTGAGACATCGGTTGCCTGGAGACTTCCATTTTGCACAGATTCCGGGACTTCTCGGAAGCCGCCCACATTGGTATATTCCGTTCCTTCTTCCGTTATTGAAAAATCGCTGTAAACAAAATATCCTTCGCCGGATAAGGCATTTCCACTAAGTGCGACTTCCATGCTTCCAATCACAAGTTTTGCTTTTTTAACGCCTATTGAACTGGGTTGAAACGATACGGCTACCTCAGCAGATTCATTTAGTCCCAGGGTAACTTCTCTTCTAAGGTTGTGAAGATAAAACATTTCGGCATCCGCTCCTTCGATGGTGATCTCATCGGGATGCAAAGTCCATGGTATTCCGCCAATATTTTTAATTTGAAATAGTTGAATGCCCGATTTTTCATTCACTTGAATATCTTCAAAATGACGTTTTTCCGGGGAAATTTCGGGAACTACCTTATCCTGGGGCGCATAAAGCATGAGGTCATCAATATCCCATTGTGTAATATTGTCGGTCGGTCCGTCAAAAACCCAGGCCAACCTGAAGCTATCAGCATCTGTACGGTGATTTTCTGCATCCAGAATAAAAGAAACCTCCCCTGCTTCTATGGTAGCAGGATCAACCCATTCAGTCACCAGGGCTTCGGTATTATTCGCCAGGGTTACCACTTTAAGGGTATAGTTGCCGGGACTACCAAAATTCCTGACGCGGTGTTTAAAAGATAGTACGAGCGTGTCGGTATTATCCAACTTAAAGTTCGGAGTTTGCAGGTAAAAGCTCCCTTCTGTTTCGGGTTGCCACCAAAATACCATTTCAGGAACTTCCCCACCGGCATTGGAGGCTTTGAAAACGCCCCAGTTTTCTGAATCACGCTGCCATCCAAGCGGAATGTCTTCACCGACCATATCAGAAAAATTTTCAGTCCAGGGTAATGCCTGGATTGTCGCATCAAAGGCATTTCCCCGGATTTTTATTGTGTCCTCCTTAATAATCAGGTTTGCATGCTTTTCTCCCTCGCTTTTCGGCCGGAATGAAACCCCCACAGTGGTTATTTCTTCATTTTCCAGGGCAATGCTGTTTTCCAGGTTGTTCAAAATAAAATCCCCGGCATCTATTCCGGTGATTGAAATTTCGCCGGGCTCCAGCGGCAAAATCCCTCCGCCGGGATTTGACAGGTTAAACATTTTTTCTTCGGTGTGTGTGTGGATTTCCACGTTTCCAAAGTCATGATCAGCAGGTGATATATGCAAAGCAGGCAATGCTTCTATCTGAATATCATCGATATGCCAACGGCTGAATGCTGGCTGATTTCCATCAACCACCCAGGCCAGACGCAGGCTTTCTGCTCCTATTCCGTGCAAGCTGCTATAAAGTGTTGCGGAAAATGTTTCGGCCGGGATGGTTTCCGGGCTTTCCCACTCTGCAATCAATCGCTGCTCTTCATCCACCAGGCTGATTAGCTTTAGTGTAAATCCTTCCTGATTTTCCGGATTGGACAAATGATGCTTAAAGGAAAGGGTTATACTGTCGAGCTTTTGGGTATTGAAAGGCGGAGCATAAAGGGTGAAAATTCCGTCGGAATCCTGGTTCGATTCAAAAACCATTTCCGGTGCTTCCCCGCCCGCCTCGTTTGTGATTTGCAGACTCCAGATTTCCAAGGCAGATTCCCAGCCCGGCGGGAATGAGCCGGTTAGAAAATTTTCTTGCCAGGGATAGTCGAGGACAGTTGCATCGTATCCTTCCCCGCTGATTGCGACGGAATCATCCCGGGCATGTAGGTAAACGGCTTTATTGCCTGTGCTAACCGGAGCAAAAGTCACATGAACTTCTGTGCTTTCCCCGCCTTGCAATTCAAAGGGGTCAGCTATGCTTTCCAGGATAAAATCTTCAGTATCTGAAAGCAGGGTGAATTCAGCAAAAACGCCGTAATGGTCAGAACCATAAACGCCGTCCTGGTTTGGGGTGTCGAGCACGACTTCGGCCAGGACCGGTTCAAGAAACAGTTCTGCATCTTTTCTGTAGAAAATATAATCAATTCTGCGCTGGATATGGCCTAAAAGATGGTTTACCGAGCTGTGTTCAGGATCCATATGGTTTTCATGAAAAAGCGGATACACATCCTGGTAGTCCTGGTACATAAGTTCCATTTCTTCCCAATCAGGGTCGGCATTGAAATCTCCGGAAATAAAAACATAATCTCCTGTGCTGGTTTCTTCTATAAAATCAAGCAATTGATTGATTTGTGTTTCCCTTATTTCGTTGTTAACCGCTACATGATGCAGGTGAACCGTATAAAAATCAATACTATGGCCTTTAACCACAACGTTCATTCTGGTTGCATTTCTGGTACCATCCGGGTGTTCCAGAGCCGTCCAGCCGGTTTCTTCCACCGGTTGTTTTGAAAGTATCGCATTTCCGAACCAGTTGCTTGCTTCAGAGTCCTCCAGGGAATTATAGTAATAATGGTAACCTAAGGAATCGGCTAAAGTCTTCGCCTGATTTTCGAGGTAAGATCGTTGAATGACTTCCTGCAAACCAACCAGATCGGGATCCAAATCTTCTATTTCAGGCAGCATGCGTTCAAGCCTTTGTGGCCAGTTCCGCTGATCATGCCAGATATTATAGTTCAGGATTGAAAAGTTTATCCTTTTTGCATTCTGCCCGGACAGATAAATATCTACGGGCTTTAACTGGATAGGATTATCGCCGGTATTGGTAATTTGAAAGCGGTTTGGTTGAGAGCGATAATGTATTTGCTGAGGATGGAACCGATGAGCGGAAGATTTGATTTCTATCTGAGCAAAAGCCTGTTTACTCAACAAGATAGCGACGAAAATTATTTTAATTCGATTCATGGCATTTTTATTTTAAGTTTCACAAGGTTGTTTATGACAACAGGTTCTCAATTAAGTTTTTAAGGTAAACATTTTTTTCAAATGCACTGGTTTTTTGTTTGAAAATTTCGGGGTTATTTTTCGCGGGCCGTTTGGAAGATTAACAGATAAAAACAATTTCACAGGTTGTGCTCGTGGTTAAAATATTAAAGACCTGTGATTTTTAGGTGTTAGAGAAATATTATTTACCAGGAAAGAATTTTCTATTTATTAAAAAAATTCCTGATTTTTTGTGGAAGGTCAACCTTCACAAGTTTTGAGGTAATTTTTATCATATTTGCAATAGCCGTGGCTTTTGAAGCGCCATGAGCGATTACAACATTTGAATTGATTCCGAGTACCGGTGTACCCCCGTAATTCGCAAAATTATAGGTATCCAGGTAACTGTCAGTAAGTTTTCTTTCTTTAAGGAAAAAGTAAAAACCCTCCATTGTCTTTAAGAGGACATTGCCGATAAATCCATCGCAGATTATAACATCAACCTTCGTAAAATTAAAGATATCATTACCTTCAATATTTCCTATGAAGTTAAAGTCCTTTGTATTTTTCATTAATTCATATGCTGATCTGGTCAGCAGATTACCCTTTTCTTCTTCGGTTCCGATATTGAGCAATCCAATTTTAGGATTGTCGGTGTTATATATAACCTTTGAGTATATGGAACCAAGAATTCCATATTGGTAAAGGACATCAGGTTTACAATCAGGATTTATTCCAACATCAATGAGCAGGGTATAACTTCCGTCCGGTCTGGGAATGTTTGCAGTAATACATGGTCTGATAATTCCGGGTATTGTTTTGATGATTTTCATTGAACCGACAAGTATGGCTCCTGTATTACCAGCGCTGGCAAAACCGTTAATCTGATTTTTTACAAGTAATTGCAATCCCAGCCCAATACTTGAGTTTAGTTTAGCAGAAAACGCTTTGGCAGGGTGTTCTCCCATTCCAATATGCTCCGTCGTATGGGCATAATTGAATCGCTGAACAGACATATCATGTTTTTCAATGATGCTTTTTGCTGTATTCTCATCACCAATCAACGTAATGGCTGTTTCATCAGACAATTCCTGCCGGGCAAGAATAGCGCCGGAAACAATTTCGTCCGGTGCATAGTCTCCCCCGAAAATATCCACACCAATATTCATCATGGATTGATTCCGGGTTAATAAATCAGGTTCATTTTCCAGGATTAGCCCATTGATTGTTTTTCAATTGCCAATTTACCCCTGTAATAACCACATTCCGGGCAAACCCTGTGGTATTGATGAGTCGATTGACAATTTGAACAGGTAGCAAGTGTTGGAGCTGTGGCTTTATAGTGTGTCCTTCTTTTTCTCTTGCGTTGTTTTGATGTTTTATGTTTTGGATGTGCCATCTTTTTTTATGTTTAATATTATTTAATTCAACAATTTCTTTAATTCATCCCAACGGGGATCTGTTGCTGTGTTTTTATCTCCTTTTGTGTGTTCCTTCAATTTTTCGAGCATTGCTTTGTCACATGTTGATTCTCCCTGTTCATCTTCAGGATGAATAACTTTATATGGCATACATAAGTTTATATAGTCATAAAAAGTTGATGCAAGCCGAAGTATGTCTTCTTCCGGTGACAAAAATATAATATCTTCTTCATCGTTTGTGGCTGCCTGCGTGAATTTGACATAAACTGTGCCGGAATAGGCTATTGGTAAAGCCATATCACCAAGACACCTGTTACACTGGGTGTATATTTCACCTGTGATTTTGAATTCCAGGACTAACAGTTGTGCTTTTTTTGTTAAATCCAAATGAATCTTTATGTTGCCACTTTTGACTAAAGAGCCTTCAAAATATTCAAAGAACTTATCATCGACTTCAAAAACAAAAGTGTGAATTCCCTCTTTCAATCCCCTGAAAGGAATATTATATTTATCTAAATATTCCAAATCAACTCCTTTTAAAAACGAACCGCAAAATTAAAAATTAATCTCAAAGATTAAAAAAAAATATAAATTCGGCTGTTACAAAAAAACATACTGGAAATCATAGTATTATCATTTTTTCAGGACAATACGGAAGACACTACCCTTGCTAATCTCAGAACTTTTGACAAAAATTTTGCCTCCGTGGTTAATTTCTATGATTCTTTTGCTTAATGAAAGTCCAAGTCCCCATCCTCTGTTTTTGGTCGTATAGCCGGGCTGAAAAACTGTTTTATATTTTGATTTTGACATACCTTTGCCTGTATCTTTCATGTCAATGTATATGACCTGTATATTGTCGACAAGTTGAATCTCTATTGTCCCCTGTCCGTTCATGGCATCAACCGCATTTTTACACAGATTTTCAATGACCCACTCAAAAAGCGGAACATTTAAGGGTACCATAATCTCCTCATGTTCATCAACATTAAAGACATACTGAATCTTGCTTGATGTACGGCTTTTTATATAACTCATTGCTTTATAAATAACAGGAATGATATTGGTACGCTTCAGGACAGGAGGAGAACCAATTTTAGAGAATCTGTCAGTAATAGTTCTTAACCGCTGGATGTCTTTTTCGACTTCAGTTATCATTTTTTTATTCTCATCTTTCATTTTAAGCAACTCTAACCAGGCAATCAGGGAGGAAATGGGAGTGCCTAACTGATGGGCGGTCTCTTTCGACATGCCTACCCATACCTGATTTTGTTCTGACTTTCTTGAGGTGCTGAATGCGAGATAGGAAACGAAAATAAATAAACAGATAACAGTTAACTGAACAAAAGGATAATAAAACAGCCGGACAAGCAGGATGGAATCTTTATAATACAAAAATTGCTTTTCATTATCAGAAAGATGGATTGTAATCGGTTCATGCTGCTCTTTCATTTTCCTGAGCTGTCGTTTCAGATACACATCGCCTCGTGGACTGTTTATTTTAGCAGAATCGAGGTTATGCGAATTCAGAATACTATCGTTTTCATTGGTCAGTATGAGAGGGATTGTTTTATTATTCTTAATAATGGTGTAAATAAGTCTGACATCATCATCCAAATCAGCTTTCTGAAGTTCACGGATCGCCTCAGCCCACAATTCTACTTTTTGTCGTTCCTCTTTTGACAAATCCCTGACAAGGTGGTTGGTGTAGAGCATAGAACCGGCCCCGATTAAAATTGCTGCTAAAAAGAGCAACAATTTCCACTGTTGTTTTTTGGAATATGTGATCAAAACCTTTCTGTGTATAGATTAAATAATTCGCGAATATAGATAATTCTTCTTTGATTTACTATAAATAGTTATTGTTTTATGTGATTTCATCAAAATACTTATGTCATTAAATATCATCATAATAATTTGAAAGACGGGTACTTAATCCTATTTCAAAAACTTTTGTATCCATTTCAGAGATACGTGATTGATATATTCTTTGATGATACCGGGCAAATAGTGTCAAATGAATGGCAGGATTAACAATAATTCCGGTCTCTATGCTCAGGTGACTGATGGTTTTCCTTATTCCTCTCCCAATTACATTTTCTTTTGATTGTTGATATCCGGTTGTATTAACGGGATTTCTGAATATATCTGACCCGAAATTTGTTCCTGTGGTATCCTCACTTGCAATGGTATACTTGTATGATATTGATGAATAAAACCGTTTGTAATGATAATACACATGAGAGACAAACTCCCTGAATCCTGCTCCCATTGGATGAGAAAGGGGCTGATTATAATGCGAATAATGTTGTCGAGGCATTGTATGAGAAAAAGTAAATGGTTTTACAAAATTATATTCTCCGGTTACAAACAATTGATGAGACACAAATTTATTTTTCAGGATATTATAAATCTTAAATCCTGTTTGAAATCCATATCTTTTATTAAAATTCTCAATTTCCTTACTATCCGCGTGTTTTAATTCATCAAGAACAAACTGCCCGTAGAGTTGTACCACATCTTTTACATTGTATCGAAGGTTTAAACCATATACCATATTATTTTCACCGTTTAATGGCATGCCAATTTTCCTGACAGCTATTACAGGTACAAAGAATACAGGATGAATTGCCTGTGGCTTGTCTTCAGCGGAATAAATACTCCAGATAATTCCTTCAAAAAGACCAGCTTCAAAGTGTTTTAAAGGAGACCAACTGAGATACAAAAATGAGCCGTATTTTTTGTAATGATAATGATAGTATTTCCCGGTAAAATTGAGCAACTCATTATAAATTAAAGCATATTGAAATTTTTTATACCGGGTGATAATTTTCAGATAAGGATAATTAAATGAATTATCGGAAAGTAATAATGAACGGTAACCATGGCCGATAAAGTGCTTTCCGTGACCAGCTTCAATAATCACTGAACTAAAAGCATGAAAAGTCAGATACCCTGATGCTGACGAGAAATCATACCCGGTATTGTTAAATGATTTCGGAGCCCCCTGTCCCGGTATAATCCCCAGCTTTTTAATATACAAATCAAGATAATCTTCAAAAACGGCCTGGTTTTCATAAAAATCGCTGTAAAAAGATAGTTTTTGTCCGATATTTCCCCTTACCTGAATGCCACGGGTGTTCGTCCAGACATTTTTTTGAGCGATTGTTTCTTTACCATATTGTAAATTAAAAAGTGGATTGACATATATCGAAAAGACACTGTCTGTGTGATAAAAAATGTTATCTGTAAACAATCTTTTCCAAAAAACAGGTTTGGTATATTTTAATTTGCTATGTTTACTTAGGACCGGTTTATCAATGATAAGTGGTTTAAGGGCAGTATGCAAACTATCATATCCCTGAAATTGTGCTGCATTTTTTAGACGAATGTCAAAATGCAGCGGAAGATGCCAGGGCTGTGCATTGAGAAAAAACGGGAATACCAAAGTCACTAATAATATATATATGTGTCTCCTGTTCATTGCTATTGGCAAAAGTAATATTTTTTCATGTAAATAGTTTTTTTAATAGTAACTTCGTTTTATATCTGTAAACTAAACGAATAGCATATGAATACATATTTTTCAGACAAAAAAGGACCAATTGAAGAGCTTTCATGGGGCCGGTTTATTATTAATGGCGAAGAACACGGTAAAACATCTGAAGGAAAAACAGGTGTTGGTAAAGATATCAGGCTCATTGGCGAAAAAGTGAGTAAATGGAAAGAGCGTGAAGGACATGTCTTATCTGCGGATATGATTGCAGGTGTATTCGACAATAACTTACACAGGCTTATCATAGGTAAAGGTATTGAGGGAAGAATGAGTATTCCCCGGGAGGTTGTTGATTTTATCAAAAGCAAGGGCATTGAGGAAGTCATTATCGAAAACACGCCTGAAGCCTGTAAAACTTACAACACGAGTTTTCATAAAGGAGAGAAAGTCGCTTTGTTAGCTCATGGTACCTGCTAACACAGTTTTTTATATGACATCCAGCGATTTTCCCACTTTTTTAAATGCCTCTATTGCTTTATCGAGATGTTCCCTGTTATGTGCGGCAGATACCTGTACCCTGATCCTTGCTTCTCCTTTGGGCACCACAGGATAATAAAATCCGATGACATAAATACCTTCATCAAGTAACATGGCGGCAAAATCCTGGGATAACTTTGCATCATATAGCATGACAGCAACTATAGCTGACTGGGTTGGTTTTATATCAAAACCGGCCTGTTGAATTTTGGACATAAAATAGTTCGTGTTTTCAACAAGCTTGTCATGCAGGCCGTCAGATTCATTGAGCATTCTGAATGTCTCAATCCCGGAAGCAACAATTGAGGGGGGAAGAGAATTTGAGAACAAATACGGCCGTGATCGTTGTCTTAAAAGGTCAATAATCTCCTTTTTGCCGGTTGTAAAACCACCAACAGCCCCGCCATAAGCCTTTCCAAGCGTTCCGGTTATCAGTTCAACTTTACCCCTGATGTTGAATAGTTCGGTAACACCTTTTCCGGTTTTTCCGACAACACCGGCAGAATGGCACTCATCAACAAGGACTATAGCATCATACTTTTCTGCCAGCTCAACATATGTATCAACCGGGGCAACATTCCCATCCATTGAAAATACACCGTCAGTAACGATTATCCTGAAACGCTGAGCCTGGGCTATTTTAAGTTTTTCTTCCAAATCATCAGGATCAGCGTTCTTAAAGCGGTATCTTTGAGCTTTACAGAGCCTCACACCGTCGATAATGGAAGCATGATTTAAAGAATCTGAAATAATGGCGTCTTCGGCGGTAAAAAGGGGTTCGAATATTCCACCGTTGGCATCAAAGCATGCTGCATACAAAATGGCATCCTCAGTCCCAAAATAACGGCTAATATCAGTCTCAAGTTTTTTATGAAGATCAGTGGTTCCACAAATAAAACGGACAGAAGACATTCCATGACCGTGTGTGTTCATTGCTTTTTGAGCTGCAGAAATTATTTTTTGGTTATTTGCAAGTCCAAGATAATTGTTGGCACAAAAATTCAGGACTTCTTCCCCTGTATCAATCTTAATTTCCGCGTCCTGCGGAGATACAATAATTCGCTCGTTCTTATATAGTCCTGCCTCCTGAATTTCGTGGAGTTGTTTTTCCAGATGTTTTTTAAAATTTGTATACATACGATAACATTTTTTATGATTTATTCTTAAAATAATCTGAATCGTGTTTTATATTTTCACTGTTTCAAAAATACACATAATATAAGCATTTATTATTTCATCAGGAGAATAAGTTACTATGTTATTAATCAGAGGACTGTTAAAATAAAGTTATCAAAAATGTCGTAAATTTGTTTAGAAAGATTATTGAATTTGAATAATTTAAACACCCAGGAATAATGAAAGCCCTTATAAAACAAAAGCCGGAACCGGGAATCCGGATGGCAGATGTGGACGTTCCCAAAATTGGTGTTAATGATGTTCTCATCAAAATAAAAAAGACCTCCATATGCGGGACAGACCTTCACATTTACAGGTGGGATGAATGGTCCCGTCAAACAATCAGGACACCGATGATTATCGGCCATGAATATGTTGGTACAATCACAGAATTAGGAGAGGAGGTCATTGGTTTTTCTGTTGGAGACAGGGTGACCGGTGAAGGGCATATAGCCTGTGGTATTTGCAGGAACTGCCGCCGCGGGAAGAAGCATGTATGTGAAAATACGGTTGGTGTGGGTGTTCATGTTGACGGCGCTTTTGCCGAATATCTTAAAATACCTGCCGGTAATGTCCTCAAAATACATGATGACATTGAGGATGATCTGGTTTCAATTATGGACCCCCTGGGTAATGCCACACACACTGCGCTTTCATTTCCCCTTATCGGTGAGGATGTCCTGGTGACAGGTTCCGGACTGATCGGGAGTATGTGTATCGCCATATGCAAATTTGCCGGGGCACGCTACATCGTTGCTACAGAAATAAATCCCTTTCGTCGTGAACTGGCAAAGAAGATGGGCGCTACAAAAGTGATTAACCCTCTGGAAACGAGTCTGGATGAAGTCATTAAGGAACTTGGTATGGTTGGGTTTGATATCGGCCTGGAATGTTCCGGATCACCACAGGCCTTCAATGACATGATAAAGCACATGTATAATTCAGGAAAAATATCACAACTTGGCATACTACCGCCTATGACATCTGTTGAATGGGATAAAATAATTTTTAAAGCGCTTACAATAAAAGGGATATACGGCAGGGAGATGTTTGAGACCTGGTACAAGATGGAACAAATGCTTCATAAAGGATTGAACATAAAACCGATTATCACACACCGTTTTAAGGTTGATGATTATCAAAAGGGATTTGAAATAATGGACCAGGGTGATTGTGGTAAAGTGATTTTAGACTGGGAGTAAATAGTCTTTACTATAACTCAAAATGCCTGACCAGGTCTTCCAAATTTTCACGTTTTCGAATCAACTTATCTTTCCCTGCTGAATTGATCAGCACTTCAGCAGGCCTCAGCCTGTTGTTATAATTTGAACTCATACAAAACCCGTATGCACCTGCATTTAGTACGGCAATGATGTCGCCTTCTGCGGCTGTTGGTAATTTTCTGTCTCTGGCCAAAATATCACCCGTCTCACATATGTTCCCAACCACAGTAGCAACTTCTTCGTTGTTTTTTTCTTTATTACCTTTTGTGAAGATTTCAATTTCGTGGTAACTATCATACATCACAGGTCTTGAAAGCACATTGAATCCCAAATCGGTACCGATGTATTTTTTCCCGTAATTTGTCTTTGTTGCATGAACAGTACCTAAAAGTACGCCGCATTCAGCAGTGATATATCTTCCGGGTTCAATTTTAAAAGACACTTCTTTCCCATATTGTTTTACAAAATCATACATCATCCGGTTAAGTTTTTTTCCTAATGATTGCAGGTCAAGAGGTTTTTCTCCATCTTTTTGGTTATAGGGGACACCAAAACCACCGCCCAGATCAACAAAATGAAGGTTTTCAAATTGTTCTGCGATTGTAAGGAGCGATTTTGAGCCCTCAAGGTATGGTATCCCTTCTAAAAACAGGGAGCCAATATGTTGATTAATGCCTATAACTTTTAAACTGTACGTTTGAAGCACAGAAAAAACCTCATCGATATGGTCAGGATCAATCCCAAATTTGGTGTTTTTGCCTGCTGTTTTCACTTTGTCGCTGTGTCCTGCTCCAATACCGGCATTAAATCTCAGAACTACCTCACCTCCCGGGTTCAAATGTCCGTATAGTTTCAATTGCGAAACCGAATCAATACTAACCTTTACACCACGCTCAATGGCAAACTTCATTTCTTCACCGGAAACATTATTGCAGATATATAAAATCCGGTCGGGAGGGAAACCGGCCTGTAAATTAACATATATTTCCCCTGGAGACATGGCATCAACCTGTAATTCTTCTTCCCTGATGATTTTCAGCAGGGCTAAATTACTGTTTGCTTTTGCCGAATAATTGACAATAAAATTGGGATATTCAACAAGGTTTTTCATGTCTCTGCAACTCTGCCGCAGAACATCCTCATTGTAAACAAAAACCGGACTGCCATATCTGTCCGTCAGGGTTTGAGGTTGAATCTGTTTGAAAAGATTTGTGCTTTCTAAATAATTCATGAATGTATTTCAATGAGTTCATATTTCGCAAAACTGCAAATATGAGAAAAAAAAGTGAGGTCAGTTATATAAAAATGATATTTAAAATCGCTACTGTCCGATTAATAACATAATTTAAACTATATACAGATTCTTCGCTTCGCTCAGAATGACAAGGTGTTACTCTTGAAGAAGCTTTGAGGAGGGGGCGGTTTGTGGCTCTGCCACAAACCGCCCCCTCCTCAAAGCAAATATCATAAAAAGACAATCATTCCGAGTGAAAGGAGTAATCTGTCCAATATGAACCGGACAGTAGTGATTTAAAATATTATTACTTACACCGGATATTTACTTCCGGTCATATATTTTGTAATTGTAAGTGTAGGTGCCGTCATCGAAAAGATCAACAATAGCATAAGCAGGCGGAAAAAACAGGTATCTTCCGCTCCACCAACCACCGCAGACTGCCCCGCCGGTGATGTAATGGATACCATTTGCATTGATTCTGTCATGAACATGGACATGGCCACTCAGGCACAGGATAATATTTTTGTGCATGGTAAATAATCTTCCAATCCTTTCAGCATCCCGGTGCATCCAAAAATTCGCATTGATATTTACTTTAGCCTTCGGTCTGACCTGTTCATTGAAGGTTGCAGAGAAATTCAGGATTGGAATGTGACTGGCAATACAAATCGGTGTGTCTACCGGTGTTTCTTTTAAATCCCGGGCAAGCCATTCAAACTGATCGTCATCAAGCATGGCAATAAAATCCTGCTTTTTAGGATGAGGATGAGTGCTGTCGAGGACAATAAAATGCCAACCTGTTAAATCAAAGCTGAAATACCGGTTGTTAAGTCCCAGCTCATTCATGGCCCATTGTTTGCCATAGTTTTTATCATATGAAAAAGTGTTTTTCTTCCTTTGCCATCCCCAGACATCATGATTTCCGATGCAATTAATAATATCAAAATCTATGTTCTCATTAAAAGAATCATTCCAGGCCCTCCATTGCCTGCTAACATTTTGTTTGTCATTCCGCAGAGAATCCATGATATTATCTCCTGTGTTGATGATTAAATCTGGCTTTTCCTTTATAGAATAAATGGTATTTAAGAGTTTATCAACACCTGAAAAAGATGATTTTTTGGGATAAATATGCATGTCGGATAAATGGGCTATCCTGAGGACTTTCTTTTTATGTGGCGCTTCAGTATTCAGAAGAGACTGATGTTCTTTCTGAATTAATAATTTATCTTTTTTCTTCCTGAGCATTCAAATTAATCATGTAAAGTTAAATATCGTTTAACGTATTTATAGAATGAATGTTTGATTATTTTTCTTTTTTTTATTTAACCTCCCAGCCATAATCCTCGCGGCCAAAAACCAGTGCGACTGAATGAATTGAATTGCCTTT
>CAZVTW010000118.1:0-13530 GCA_964629805.1 uncultured Bacteroidales bacterium
GACTGTCAATGCGTCATCCGGGACTGTCAATGCGTCATGCCTGGCTGCTGATTCTTCACATTTGAACCTTATTTTGCTCCCGCTGACTGTCAATGCGTCATCCGGGACTGTCAATGCGTCATACCTGACTGCTGATTCTTCACATTTGAACCTTATTTCGCTTCCGCTGACTGTCAATGCGTCGCTCGCGACTGTCAATTCGTCATATCAGACTATCAATTCGTCTCTCCCGAACCTTATGTCGCTGCACCTGCATGTCTATTCGTCACCAATAAATCTCTCCGATTGACTACCGCACTCCAATGTTACCTTAAAGAAATTGATTAACTGACTAAGACAAGCCGGAACGGATTTACTTTTTGTAACCTTCCCGGATTTGAACGCTAAACCTGCCAACGTGCTTGCATCCGGCAGCGTTGTAAAAAAAGCTACTAAAGTACATCAACCATGTCATACTATTTTGTCTCTGATAAGCTGTTCAGCCTGGTCAAATAATGTTTCCCGGACGGGTCTGTATTGTATTCCCAAATCTTCCTGACTATAAGTATTATCAAAGTAAATTGGTATACCGACATTTCTGCTGACATATTTCCAGGTAAATCCCTGTAAGGGGCCAAATATATAGAGCATCAACTTTGGCAGTTTGCCCTTTGGCAGGGGATAATCACCATACTTTTCTTTAAGTATATCGCGGATACCTGTTGTGTCAAGAGATTCACTAACCAGTATATGCCTGCCTTTTGCTTCTTCTTTTGTCCCGGCAATGATATGTGCCCTGGCAACCTCCCTGACATCAACCATTGCAAACCAAAGATCAGGAATCCCGGCTTTGTATTTTCCATTCAAAAAAGAGGAGAGGAAATCAATGCTTGTTGAGTCTTTTCGCTTCGTTAGTGAGGGTCCGGCCACCAGGCCGGGATTGATGACAACAAGCGACCATTTGTCCTGTGATTGTTGTATTTTCCAGGCTTCCTTTTCTGCAACAGTTTTCGAATATGGATACGGATTGTGTTTTACAGAACTTGATGTGTTCCAGTCCTCTTCCGTGAAAATTCCGTTTGGCTGATTATTAATATCTGCATTATCACCATAAATGGCTGCACAACTGGATGTGAGAACTACTCGTTTGACAGAGTCTGCTTTATTAACCGATTCAAGAACATTTTTTGTCCCCACCCGCGCAGGTTCTATCAGTTCTTTTTCTGCATCTTTAATCCCCTGCACTTTAAAGGGAGATGCAGCATGAATGACAAGTTCACATTCCTCTACAGCTGCATCAAAAGACCCTTCTGATAACAAATCGGCTTCAAAGATGGTGAGTTTGTCTTTGTACTGATCTTTTATATCTTCAATGAAATCTAATTTCTTCTTGTTGTTTTTATCCCTGACAGTTGTACGCACCTGATATCCGTCCTCAAGCAGGAATTTTATAATCCATGAGGCAATATAACCTGTTCCGCCGGTTACAAGAACAGGCTTTTCTTTGTTAATGTAATCCATTTTGTTTATTTTTTGATTTGTGTAGGGTAAACAATTTAAATGAAGAAAAGTTGTAACTATTTAGGAGCATGTCATGAGATTCCTCCCTTCGGTCTTCCGTCTTCCCTCTTCGGTCTCCCGTCTTCCCTCTTCCATCTCCCGTCTTCTGTCTCCTGTCTTCCGACTTCCCTTTCCCGTCTTCCGTCCCCTCCCCTACTCCTTCAGCAAAAACATCAGTGTGGGATCAAGCGGATATCTGCCAAATTCTTTGCCATACAATGCCAGGCCGCCATCAAGAGACTCATCAGCTTCAATAACAATATCTATGTAACCGGATTCCTGGGCGCTTTCAAGTTTTTCGGGCGGCACATCAACAGAAATCAAATAGCCATAAGAACCGGCCTCATGTAAAGTCCTGTCTTTTGGCTGAGAAAACCATGACAGGATACCTCTGTGGTCGGCAGGATCATCTTTGAGAATAAAATCCCCTGCCGGATAACCGCAAACATGTACCCTGATTAGTGAAGGAAACATGTTGTGATCAGTCATGGGATAGGCGTTCGGATTCAAATGTGGTGAATGAGCGCCACTACCTCTCATATAGTCACCATTCACATAATTCTCTCCTTCTTTATCCTTGTCAAACAATTGTTTAGCAGAGGCTTCGAACAACAAGCGGACGGAAGCAATATCTGATGCCTTGAATTTCTCAGGCCACATCATCCTGTAATGGAAATATCCGTGTCCGGCGCCGTTTACCTTCTTACCGTTCAGAACGTCCCACTGTTTAAGCGACCATTGACAGTCAAAAAATTCCAAGGGTCCAAACCTGGAAATTAAATACTTATCGCTGTTTTCTTCCCTGAATTCAAAATTGGTGCTTTGCTCATCTTTGACATAAAAACTTGTGAAATTCTTGTGCAAAACAGCCCCGGTCTTATCACTGAGTGTAAATGCGAGAATGGCCAGACATTGTTTTTCAGGCATCTGAACTGATATGCGTTTTTGAATAGTTGTTTCCCATTTTTGGTATGGAATGTTATATGATGAATGTTTATATTGGTCGTACTGTCCAAATTCATCCCATCCGTAAAAGTCTGTAGTGAGTATAACTTCATCACCCGGACTTTTTTCAGTAAGAAAAGAAACGATCAATGGAATTGTCATGGTATCTCCGGGATTCAATTGCTCACATAAACCAACCTGGGGTGAAACATAACAATCAGCATGCAGATCATTAAGTTTCATTCCCGGAACAATGGCATCAATACCAGTTATTTTTTCAGACCGGTCATATTTATAGTATCCGTTCCATTCGTTAATAACATCATGATGTTCGGTGTATAACCATCCGCAAATTTTATGGTTACTTCTGAAGGCATTCATCATAATATGGTAATCCCAGCTCCAGTCAACGTCGCCGGTACTGCCTTTATAGCCCCAAACATTCCCGCACTCACTGTTAAAATTCGGCTGATTTGCCTGTTTGAAACCTTCAACAAAGTTCCAGGATGAACCCGGAAAGGTTTTATTGGCAATATCATTGATTTTTTCTTTCCATAAATACCCTGGTAAATAGGCATGCCAGGTATTAATATCAGTGATTACATGATCATTGTTGCATGGTGAGTTATCTTCAATAACCCTGTACGGATCAAGCTTTTTGGCTTTTTTAAACATCCGGATGACCCATTCACGCGTGCTGTCTGCATACACACGCTGATTATTGTCATCCTGGCTGAATAATCCCCAGGTTTCATTGAACAAGACCCAGGAAAAAACCGACGGGTGGTTATAATCCCGTTTTATCATACCTTCCATTGCCTTTTTCCATTCCTCTCTGGCCTGTGGAACAGGCTCTCCCCAGAAATTAGGCACATCTTCCATAATAAGTAAACCAAGTTTATCAGCCCAATAGAGTTTTCGGGGTATTTCCAGTTTTATATGAATCCTGTTCCCGTTCAGTCCGATTTTTTTTGACCGGAGTATTTCATCCCGCATGAAATCATCAGACGGAAAAGTATAAAACCCTTTGGGATGATATGACTGGTCGAGGGCCATTTTAAGATATATGGGTTTATTGTTCAGGGCAATGTATGGGTAGTCAGTACCTGGTAAATTTGTTATACTGATTTTCCGCATTCCAAAATAGGACTTAACAACATCCATGTCTGACTTATCCTGTTTAAGTTTGATATGGACATGGTATAAATAGGGATTTTTGAGTGACCACAATATTTGACCCGGAATATTTATGGTTTCTGAGAACTGACTTTGCCCGGTTTTTATTTCTATTATCTGAGACCTGTCAATCTCATTGTTTGGGAATATGACTTCAATTCGTCCACCCGGTTGAGCCGTTTTGCTGAGTTCTCCGTTGATTGTCACTGTCGAATTATCAATGTCAGGTGTGAAATGCACAAACTCCATATAATTATTCCCTCTTGCTTCAAGATAAACAGTTTGCCAGATACCTTTTGCCTGGCCGTATCCTTGCTTTCCCTCTAATTTAAAATCATGGGGCCTGTCATCAACCCTTAGTGTTATGTTTTGTGATTTTCCCCATTGAATAAAATCTGTCAATTCAAATTCAAATGGGGTATATCCTCCCTGGTAAACACCAAGCTTTTTGTCATCAAACCACAAACTATTGTGCCAGTCTGATGCTCCGAACACAATAAAAATCCGTTTTCCTTTCCATTCTTCCGGTATCAATATGTCTTTTTGATACCAGCCAATATCACCTATGTCTTTCACCTCTGAGAGTTCACTTCCCCAGGGAAAAGGAACCAGGATTTTATGCGTGTAATCTTTAGTTTTATACCATTTTTTGTCTTCACCAATATCATCAGGATCGAATCTAAAATCCCAATACCCATTAAGATTTTGCCAAAGTTGACGCTCTAAATCCGGCCGCGGATGTTCAGGTAAAGGCTGTTTAGGTTGTTGTGCTTTTGAAATCAGGCAAATCAGAAAAAAGATTGTAATGTGTAATATCTTCATGGTTGATAACTATTATTTTTAGAAGGTAAATGTATAAATAAATGTTAACAACCGGTTAGTTTAGGCAGAAATTTTGTTGATAAGAAAAAGAATCCTCTCCCCTGAATTTCCAACAAAATAAACCCGGAAGAAATAAAATGCTATACTATATTTTTGTAAGTTGTCAACTCATTATATATGCTTTTTCCATTTCTTCCTGTTTAGTGGCACTATTTACCAACAATGTGAATGATTTCAGCACATTTTTCATATTCTTCTCTTTCCTGAAAGGTGGAAAGAACTTTTTTGAAAAACTGACTGTCTTTAATTTTAGGATGTTTCCTGTTTATCGGGATGATACCTTCAATTGTTTGGTCAAAAATAAACTGATCATTATCATCATTCTGTTTGGCCTCACTGCTGTTCATTTCCTGTTGATTGCTGCTGTTCTCATTTGTCCTGCCTGTTTCAAAGAGATAATGAATTTCCTGATCAGTTAAGGTTTTAACAAAATTCATGATTTTTGCATGTAAATCATGAAATGTGGCATTTTGATTGGTCAACCACGCATTTTTTGAATACATGGTATTAATTTTAATACTACTAACCTCTTTATTATCATTTGATTGTAATATGGTTTTGACACTATTATTATTGTGCCTTATTTTTTCAGCATTATTTTTTACTCTGCCCCGGAGTAATTCAAATACCTGTTTTAATGTGATATCTAATAAATTCATGATGTATTTTTTTGTTTATATATTTATTAACAAAGTTACACAAAACTTGTTGACAGTATGAAAAAATATTTTTCTGCCATTCTGTTATGTTATTAATAGTAAATGTTTTATCTTCTGTTACCATCACATTACAGACTTGTTTGGCATATTAAAATATTTATTCAATATTGGCGTTTTCAACAGACGAATATGAACATCAGTAAACTTATCACACTGGATTAGTTTTTTTCTGTACATGAAAATTAATACATTTTTTATCATATATCCGCTTGTTATCATTATTCATGTAACAACCGGTGCTTTGCTTTTCTCCCAAAAGAAAACTGTGACAGGTATAGTTACCGAGTCGGAATACGGTAACCGATTAAAAGGAGCTGTTGTAAAATTAAAAGGGACAAATAAAACCAAGATTTCAGATGAACATGGATTTTACCAAATTATAATCCCGGAAGATGCAACGCTTATATTTTCTCATCCTGGTTATGAATCAACAGAAATCAATAATCCCGGAGAAGAACAGAACATTACCCTCATAAAAATTGAGGAACAGGATGCTGATTTAATAGATAAATTTTATGCAGATATATACCAGGTAAGTGAAAACACCTTTAAAAATGTCATAACCGAAGAAGAAATTGATTTACCCGGGTATTTCGATTTTGCACAAGGATTACAGGGAAAACTGCCGGGACTCAATATCCGGCAAAGTTCAGGCCTGGCAGGCGCCTTTTCAAAATTAACCATTCGCGGGCCAAAAACAATTCACCTTTCATCCTCACCACTGGTAGTGTTTAACGGAATGCCCGTCATGCTGAACCTATACCGGGATAATACATCTTCCTTTGACGCAGCAGGCGGCTATAACCCAAATATGTTGTCCTTTGTTGATGTGGCATCAATTGAAAAAATAACGCTTTTACAGGGATCATCCGCTGCGATATTTGGCGCCAGGGGGGCCAATGGCGTTTTATTAATTAACACAATGGATACAAAAACCAGGGAATCCCGGTTCAATGTGCATTTTTCTACAGGAATTTCAGAACCTTTGAACAGTTTTAAGTTTATTGATAATCAGGCATATATTGATTTTGTTGATGAAGCCCGGAAAAATGATCAAATCTTTAATGGTCCGCACGAAAATCTTTCTTATCAGGGACTTTATGGTGAGGTCGATAAAAAAAGCGCATTAAATAATAATACAGACTGGCAAAACAAAGTACTCAGAAACGGTTCTTTTTCCGACCTGCATGTTTCATATCATTATGGAAATGATACTTTTCAAATAGGTGGAAATATGAGATTATATGAACATCACGGACCGGTTAACAACAATGAACAAAATGCTGTTTCTTCAAATGTTTTTTTTGGTTATAAACCAATTCAGAAACTGGAAACAAGGTTTAATTTGAATTTTAACAGGGAAAGAAATAAACATGCCCTTGTTTCGGAAGCTGGAGGATTAGGAATCGCACAATCAGTTGCTTTACCGGTGTATGCAGAGGACGCACCTGATTCTTACTTTGAATTATTTACCAAATATCACGGAAACGTTTCTTTCAATCCTGTGAGACAAATAAAACATCATTCACTGGAGTCGAAAAACAATTCAACGCTTTTGAATCTGCAGAGTATCTATGAAATCACTTCAGACCTCAATGTCTATCTTAATACCGGATTTCATTATCTGGACAATGAACAACAGGATTACAAGGACAGCCTTCTGCTGGATCTACCATCCGGCAGCCAGTTAGACAGACAAAATTTGACCTGGCAGATTACCCTCAATCCACGATATAACATAGTTATTGATGATGTTCACAGTTTTCATTACGGACTATTTACTGAGTTTTTCACAACAAAATTTCAACAGGAACAACTTTTTGCTTCAGGTATAGACCGCCCTCTCGATGCAGACCCCTTACTCCAGGGAAAAGAATTCACAAATAATAGCAAACCGGAACTTATCTTAGAAAAACTTTTACATGAACAGGGATTTTTTCATACCACATACCCTGATTATTCCTGGTCCCTCTTATCATTTGCCGGAACTGCTTCGTACAATTATAAAAATACTTACTCTGCCAGCATTGGACTTAGAGCCGATGGCAATACTAAATTCGGTAAAAATAATAAATTTGCCTATTTCCCGCATGTCAGAGGTTCATGGACCATTTCGAATCTTAAAAGCTGGGAGATTGAGTATATTGATTACCTAAAAATTTCGTCCGGATTTTCTATGTCAGGAAATTCATCAATGCATACTGAACAACAATTTGGAATTGTTTCAACAGAGGGCAGACCTTATAATGAAAATAACACCATTGAGACGAAAAAATTACCTAATCCTGATTTAAAATGGGAAACAACCTGGTCATTTGACATTGGTCTTGATTTTATTATACTTGAAAAAAAAATTGCAGGGAAAATAGAGTGTTATCATGAACAAACCAGGGATATTATCCAACATATACTTGCCCCTCTCTCTTCCGGCTGGGAATCTCTTTATTTAAATAACGGAAAAATGTGTAACACAGGTTTCTTGTTTAACCTCCGAACCAAAAATCTGCAGGGAATAGTAAACTGGACAACAAGCGTAAATTTCACCCTGACCAGAAACAGATTTCAAAAACAGGATGACTATTATCAACAACAAGAATTGGAATATTCACCTGCGATTCCAAAAAATAATCGTCCCTATCCTGCATACAGAATCATGGATTTCTCTCACATAAGCCAGAAAAACGGATTGCCTGTTTATCAAATCAATGGAAAAGAAAACACAAACCCGGAAAATATGCCATTGTCAGGTTTTATGTATAAGGGGCAGGTCTATCCCTTTGCATTTGGTTCGGTTCACAACCACATTTCTTACTACGGATTTGACCTGGGATTTATGTTTTATTTTAGCCTTGGGAATACAATTTATGATTACGCAGGATATTATCAACAAACTCATGTTAACGCCTGGAACCTAAGAAAAGACATTTATGACAGATGGCAAAAGCCAGGAAACTTTGCGACTGTTCCCAGGCTGACATTAAAAAATAATCCGTATAACCAGTATAAACATTCTGACCATTTTATGTATGACGGTTCATATATCAGATTGAGAAATCTAACACTTGGATATAACATTCCGGGTAATATTCCCGAACGACTTAGATTAAAAAAAATTCATCTCTTTTTCTCAATACAAAATCTGTTTACTTTATCAAAGTTTGATACATATGATCCGGAATTCTATCATGTTTTTGATAATTATACAGAAATGAACCTGAATCCGTCTTTTTTTTACCTGGAACCTCCGCAGGTGAGAACTTTTAAGTTTGGATTGAATATGACATTTTAATGATGATGACAACACATAAAAAATATTTCATTATTATTCTACTATTGCTATTTTATTCATGCGAGGAAAGTCAGCTACTGAATTCAGAATCTTCCGGAACCCTGACACCTGAGCAGGGTATCAATTCTTCGGTATCTCTCTGTAATTATCTTGGTAGCGCTTATAATTCGTTACGCGATTCATCCTGCTTTGGCGGGAATCTCTGGCTGGTCAGTGATTTGTTAGCCGGTGATATTAAATATACAGGTCAGCTTCAATCCTGGAGAGAAATAGCACACTATTCTGCCGGTAGCGATAACTCAATCAGTAATGGGATTTGGAAAACAATGTATCAGGCCATAGACAAATCAAATTATGTTTTGCAGAGGCTTGTGGATATCAGCATGCCGGCTGACAGTATGGAACTCCTCAGGGGACAGGCTTTGTTTATCAGGGGGTTAGGTCACTTTGAACTTGTAAGACTATTTTCACATCCCTGGGACACGACTTTAAATATGTCTGATGTTAGGGGAATCCCAATAAGACTCACCTCAAGTTTTTCAATGGAATCAGCTTCAAAAAAAACCAGCATATCAAGCGTACAGGAAACTTACAATCAGGTTGTTAAGGACTTTACAGAAGCTATTACGTTATTAGACGGTAAAATTCAGGGTTCAATGTATGCAAATGTAAACGCTGCCCGTGCTATGCTTTCTAAGGTCTATTTTCAGCAAAACAATTACGATAGTGCCTTCTTTTATGCTGACCTCATCGTTCAAAACAGAAAATATACCTTATATGATTCAGTCCAGAACATGTATTCGCCAAATAATCCGGATATCAATGATGAATTCATTTTTCAGCTAAAAAGTACATCTGTTATGGATAATTCATCCGGAGCTTTACAACAGGCTTATTCTATTTCTCATGACAGTTTATTGCCGGATTTTTTACCAACAGATCAAATCATTGCATTAATGTCCGATTCAACAGATGATAACAGGTGGAAACATCATTTCAATTTGTTTATTAATCCGGTCAATAACGACAGCATTTTTTGTATCACAAAATTTGCATATCCTTACATGAGCATACCTGTCATAACCTTCAGTGAAATGGTATTTATTAGGCTGGAATCAGCAGTAATGATAAACAAAACCGGGGTAATCCGGGAAGATTTGGAAGATTTTAACAAAATAATGGAAAGAGCATATAAACATTATTCACAACAAACAGGAAATGATTACCTAAGAAACTTAGTAAGGCTGGAAAAACGGAAGGAATTTACATTTCAGGGTTTGAGATTGCATGAAATAAAACGTAATCATACCGGCGTTGATCATTATTCATGGAATGACAGGCATTTGATTCTTAAAATACCTAAAAATGAATAATTTACCGGTCCTTGCCAGGTATATAATGATTCATCCTGTTGAAATTTATTCTTTTGAGGATAGGAAGGATCTAATCAGTTGGCTCCTGGTAATATTTCGTAAAAAAATCTTTAAGGCTAATGTTGTGAATATCTAAAATCTCCAGTAAACTCTTCATGGTAAAATTTGTACCGGTTTCCATTCGCCAGTACTGCATTCGTCCTAGATCATGGTCCTCAGCAAATTTAATATAAGCTTTATAACCTTTTTTCACCCTTAGTTCTCGTAATTTTGAGGAAACTGCAAGGATTCTTTTATCAAGTTGATCACGTTTTGTTGCCATATCTTTTTCATATTTTAGTTATAATGAGAGTTAATTTCTCAATTAGTTGAATATTAATACCTTATATTTTTATTCAAAATAGTGACCTTCATTTGTATGACCCTGATGACTTTCATTTGACAAAAAAACGATGGAATAGTATTTACAACAGTCCATCCATCCCGATGAAGTCAGGATTTGTAATGAATGAGTCTACTCCGGGAAGTCCATTTGTTGCCAAACTCTTCGTTATTTGAAACTTTAAAGTCTTCATTAACAGACAGTTAACTCCGGCTTAAACATTTCAAATGCCCCCGACATTTTATTTACGAGGGCAGGCTCAATTTTGACAAAAATCTTACTTACAGGAGTTGACTCATAAATCAAAACTATCGGAACATAATCGATATGAATATATCGTATAAAAACTAACTGCAATTTAATAATTTTTATATTAAAATAAAAAAGTATTTCATTTATTAAGGTTTTTTTTATGAAAAAGAATGATAATACAACTTAAAAAATTTTATAAGCAGGGATATTTCTTGTTGTTAAATGCAGAAATCCTGATGAAAACATTACATTTGCCGCTCATTTGAAATATACAAAAGAATTTAACATTCATGATAAACCGTAAACATGTTGACTGGAGCAGAAATTCGACGATTTATGAAGTTAATTTGCGCCAGTATACCCCACAAGGCTCAATAAGAGAATTTTTACAACACATACCCAGACTAAAACAACTCGGCGTTAATATACTATGGTTTATGCCTGTTCAACCTCTTGGTATTGAAAAAAGAAAAGGGACACTCGGAAGTTATTATTGCCTGAAAAATTTTACTGCTATTGATGCTGCTTACGGAACCATAAACGAATTCAAACACCTTGTAAATGTTATTCACAATTCCGGGATGCATGTAATTCTCGACTGGGTTGCAAACCACACTGCCTGGGACCATGAATGGACAAATACACATCCTGATTTTTATAGGTTGGATGCCAACAACAATTTTATGCCTCCTTTCCCGGAATGGGCAGATGTGATAGCGCTTGATTACAATAATAAAGATCTATGGCGGGAAATGATTCAGGCAATGCTTTTTTGGGTAAGAGAAACTGACATTGACGGTTTTCGTTGTGACATGGCGCATCTTGTTCCAACAGCATTTTGGGAAGAAACCAGGAATGAACTGGATAAAATCAAACCTGTATTTATGCTGGCAGAAACTGAAAATACTGATTTGGTGAAAAATGCATTTGATTGCCTGTATAACTGGAAATTATTTCATTTATTGAATGACCTTGCAGCAGGCAAAAAAAAGGCTGCTGACTTAAGAAATTTTTTGGAAAATGAAATTGCAACATTTCCTTCATATGCTTACCAAATGTTTTTCACAAGTAATCATGATGAAAACTCCTGGGCAGGATCAGCGGTTGAACGACTTGGGTGTGCACTTGAAGCAATGAATATACTTATATTTACACTACCAGGTATGCCACTTATTTACTCCGGCCAGGAAGCAGGACTGGATAAAAAGCTTCGTTTTTTTGACAAGGATGAAATTTTCTGGAAGAAAGATAAAATGACTGCCTTCTATCATCGCCTAATAAAATTGAGAAAAGAAAATCCTGCTTTATGGTCCGGTGAAAATGAGGGTGATTTTATGCTTATCAACATAACCGGGTGCGAAAACATAATTGCTTTTCAGCGAAAAAAAAACACTCATATTGTATTGATAATGATAAATATTTCCTTGCAGCCAATAACATTTCATATTCTGGAATATCCTGAAAAAACATATTTCAGAGATATTTTTTCGGAGAAATCATATTACTTATCAAATGACAATGAGATTGAGATTGTTATGCAACCGTGGGAGTATCTTATTTTCGAAAATAACCAAAATTTAACACCCTGATGTTGTTCAATTTTTGAAGAACTCATTTTTTTTATATTTTTGCGGCAATTTTTAGACGTATTTTTCTGATTTAAAATAGTTTTAGCTAATTCTAATGTTGCCAACTGATATACTGTTTTTAAAAGGGGTCGATTTAGGAATAAACATTCGCACATGTTTGTTGGTGCTTTATACATCTCAAAACAGGAACTATCTCACCAGTATCAAAAAAAGACACTCATATTTGAGTAATTTAAATAATCCAATTCCAATACGAACTAGTGCCTCTAATAAAACGTCAAGATCAAGCCTGCTCCCGTACATGAAATGTCGAAGGCTTTTTGAAATTTCCGGAGTCCGCCAGCTGGCGGATGAGGATGTAAAATTACAAAGTAACATAGAGATTGGCGTTTTTTTAGAGGCAATAACTATAAATCAACAACTATGAAACGGTATCTTTATCTTTCTTTAACCCCCGAAGCTTTGATAGCATCAATGCTTCCCCCCGAGAAATTCGGGAATTATCTTGCCATTGGCACGAAAAAAAGGACAAGGGGACAGGCATTATTTTTTGAAGTTGATATGGAATCCATGTCATCTTCACTTCCGGTTGATTATATAGAAAAACGCTGTGTGCCCCAGGAAGGCGGACGACCTAAAAGCTCGGTATATTTATCGATATACCGTACACTGGAAACCGTCCCACTGGATTCATTAATGGGCCTCTATCTAACTACTGATGACGGCAGGGTTTTGAAACTGGAAAAAGAAACTTACAAACAGCAGGAAGAAGAAAGCGGAAACCTTCACCTATACCAGGAGTTGGCGCCGGTTACTCCGCGAATAGCAAGTTCATTGTCTCCCGGAAAATTCATAAACCTCATGACAGATGAGTCTCAGCAAATAAATGTTCCCAAACTGGCTTTTGTTGAACTTCAGTTGGGTGAACTTGCCGATGATCCTGTTAGCGGAACCATTGAAAATTTACCGTATCCAAATATTCCTCATTTAAGGGATTGTTTATTGATTCTTCAAAATGAGCCAAACAAAAATGTAAAAACTGTCATTCGTTTTTATAATGGTGAATTGCTTTACAGGACTTGTAAAAATGGATTTTATGTAGGTGACAAAGAAAAACTTTTTTATTACCCATTCCCTGACAGGGATTTACTTGAGAGCAAATATTATGTTTGGTGGAGGTCTGCTATGCAAACCGGATTCAGATAAAAAAGGATAGTAATTTAAATATCAATTTATTATAACAAGTATTAATTAAAAAACTTAAAAAACATGGACAGTATAGGTGGAATTTTTTGGGTAATACCCATTTGTTCGATTATTGCGCTGGTTTTTGCCTGGTTTTTTTTCAAATCAATGATGAAAAACAGCGAAGGAACCAGCAGGA
>CAZVTW010000119.1:0-13513 GCA_964629805.1 uncultured Bacteroidales bacterium
AGGAACGAGACTGGTAATATCAGTTTGTTTCTCAACCGTGATGTCAATACGCTTAATCAGGGGATTGATGATGGATTCTCCTTTTTGTCCCGGTAAAGTGAACTCAACAAATTCAGCTTTGTCTGACTTTCTCGGGTAAAATGTGCGTACTTCCCAATATTCATCTGTCATGTCAGCGGTTTTAACAGTATAACTGACCGGTGAAGTGAAATCATGTGCAGTCACACCGCTTTCCTGGATGATATCATCAACATAAGCAGAAGCGCCTTCTTCAAGGGTAAACTCTGCAATTAGGTTTGTCAGATCAGTTCCACGCTCTGTTTTTAGGGAGATTGTTCTGTTGACCGGGTTTATGAAAGCGCTGTCTAACATATTTGGAACTGTGTATGAAAGAAACGCGCCCTCACAGGTATCGCATAACACCGAAGCAGTCACAGTCCAGTTTTCCGTATGTTTTTTATCTTCTGAGGTGATGGTGTATTCTGCAGGTTCGTCAAGACTGACCTGTGTGACACCGCTTTTTTGTTCAACACCGTTTATTTCTGCTTCTGCCCCCTCAGATAACGAAAAAACAGGCATGCATTGCTGCAGATCTACATCTTTTTCCAATAAAACTTCTATTTTATTTTCATTGTCATTGATAAATGATGGAATTATTTGTCCTTCAATCTCATAGTCAAGAATACGGCATCCTGTTTTTGCTTCTGATTCATGCACATACACCGACCAGGATTTTTTTGTTTCTTCATCTTCAGCCTCAATAAGATAATTGACCGGAGATGAAAAATCTACAACTGATGAACCGGATTGTTGCACCACATTATCAATGTATGCTGTTGCACCCGGAGCCAGTGAAAATTCAGGTTGCAGGGAAGAAAGATCAGTACCCTGTGAAACAGTGATATCAATTCGGCGTATGGATTCATTGATAAATGCCGGGGCAGTTTGTTCAGGCAGCGAGAAATCACTGAACCAGGCATCTTGTCCCAAAGGAGGCCGACTGACCGTGACAGTCCAGTTTTTAATACTTCCATCCTCCGCCCTGACCTCATATGTCACAGGTTGAGTGAAATTGTTTGTTGTTTTTCCACTCACCTGGAATGTACCGTCAACATAGGCTTTCGCCTCTTCTGACAATTCAAAAACCGGAGCAATGGAGAATAATGACACCTCCTTGCCAAGAACAACGTCAATTCTTCTCAGTAAGGGATTAATAACTGCCGGGCTTTCCTGACCTTCAATTGAAAAGGAGATAATATCAGCCTCATCACTTAATTCAGGGAGCTGTACAATGACATGCCAGTCTTTTTTTACAGTGTTGTCTTCAGCAACAACCTGATATGTAACTGTATTACTGTAACTTTGCTCAGTCACTCCGCTAATCTGCTTTTCACCTTCAATATACGCAGTTGCATTTTCTGATAATTCAAACTCCGGGGTTAACTTGTAGATGTTTGCATTTTTTTCAACAGTAATATTTATTCTTGATGCTATTGGATCGATATCTGAAGAAATGGTCACATCAGGAAATGTAAAGCTTTTAACAAGCGTTTCTTTTGATTTTGGCGGCATTTCAATGTTTACAACCCAGTCGGATTTGTAAGTTGTATCTTCTGCAACGATTGTGTAGACCCGGGGAGATGAAAAATCAATGGTCGATTTTCCTGAATATTGACGTTGATTGTTAATGTAGGCTTTTGCTGAGTCAGACAATGTAAATGAAGGCACAACATGTTCTGCATCAAAATCTTTTGGCGCTTTTACTGTGACAAGGTGTGTGATTTTGTTAATCGTTGATGGCAAGGTCTGCCCCTCAACAGAAAAGGAGAGAATGTCAGTACCGGTAAGCAAATCTGGCAACATGGCTTTCACCAGCCAGGATTGTTTATTTTTACCATCCTCTGAGGTGACTGTATAGGTTTGAGGCTGTGACAAATCAACAACTGATACACCACTTTCCTGCTCATTTCCCTGTATAGTGACACTGGCCTGTCCCTGGACGATAAATTCAGGCTTAAGGGATGAGATATCAGCAAATTTTGGTAAATAAACTTCAATGGTATGAGTGGCTGAATTGATTGTTGCCGGCTGCGTCTGGCCGGGGACAGAAAACCGGACAAAATCAGTTGACTGCAGCAGTTCCCTGTCAATGACAATGACATCCCACCGGTTTTTGTCAAAACCATTCGCTGCTGTGATGGTATACGAAACAGGGTCTGTAAAATTATTCGGGGTGACGCCGCTTTTTTGTAATTGACCGCCAATCCTGGCATAAGCGCCCTCCGAAATTGTATAAAATGCTACTAAACCAGTTTTATCCATGCCCTTAGGAATGCTGACAATTATTTGCCGGTCATCTGTGTTAATTTGAGTTTTGACATCAGGACTTTCAAAAGCGATATCCAGGAATTCAGTTTTATTGCTAAGTTCCGGGGAGGCCCAGGCAAAAGGTACACTTGGGTCGCCAATCACTTTATCCGTCTCAAAATTGATTGTCTGTGGAACATCAGAGATACGGTTTGCTGATGACGAAAACACTTTAAAAGATATTTCTTCTCCTATTGCCTGGTTACTGTATACTGACAAAAGCGCTACATACCTGTCACTCTTGTCTAATTTGACCAGATGAGCCACACCACGGCATTCATTTCCATAAAAAGCGCCTACCATATCATTCTGTGAAGTATACTCATTCCCTTGTATATTAATGATTCCTGTAATGTTCATTGAATATTCGTAATTGCCCTGGTTAACGCTCCAGTTTGGCGCCGCATGAGTTACGATAAACTGAAAGATGAATATCCCGGTTAATATAATTGATATTAAATATTTCATGTATGATTATTTTTATAGATTTTCGATTTGGAAATTTTATAAGACAGAAATTAATCTTTAATCAATTTATAAACATATTCCTGATTATCAATAGCAAATGTTACAAAATAAACACCAGGTCTGAGGCCTGAATTTTTTGTGCTGCTGTTTTTCCATTCTGCTGTATAGGTTCCGGGCACATGATACCTGTTGACCAATGTTTCTACTTTGCGTCCTGTGATATCAAAAATACTGATATCTATCATATGAGCTACATTGGTTTGATAATATATGTTAACAGATTCATGAAAAGGATTCGGGAAAATGTGTAGGTGAGATAATTCCTGTACCTCACGCTGTATGATAGATTTATTATCATTTTCCAGGTTAAGAATAACAGGACTGTCAACCGTACCGGCAATATTGTCCGCTCCGAATGTTACCTGTTCGGAAATATCCAGGAGATTTCCTGTGTGTTGATTATATGCCATGAAATTCACCTTGCCATCCATTGCATTCTCTTCATCAGCGTAAATTGTCAGGTAAAAAACATATCCGTTTATCAACTCCAGGTACTCGGCAGAAGCATAGCCAACACATTTGCTGCCGGTGAATGCACCCAGAATGTAGTCGCCGGAAATATTTTTATTGTCAGCATCATGCAAACAGGCAATCATCGACATGTTGTAGGTATACATGTGGTAATCAAATTCCCAGGAACTCATTTCCCGAGGCAAAACAAGAGAATCCTGTTTTTGTCCGCTTTTAAACAAACTTTCAGCCGGATAATTAAAAACGCCTCCATTTGCAGAATTGAGCATATAACCAGCTCCCGGCGTCATGTATTTCAGACTCCCGAGCCATCCCATCCTGCTGTCGTAAATGGCAAAATTTCTTTGTCCTTTAATGAAATCTGCATCAGAAGCAGGATAATACGCCATTGCATCATTCACCTGCAGGTTCATCATCGGTATAAATCCTATCCAGTTCCAGCCAGGTGTTGTTGTCATCTGAAAGTCTGCCGGATTGATTTTTGTGCCTAATACTTTTTCACGAAACGGAACATTTGCTTTTAATTTATACATCTTTTCATTTTGCAGGCCGGTTAAATCTGACGACACCCAACCTTGTTCCGGAGAATACTGTGATGTCCCTTCCTCTCCTTTTAAGGTATATAGATTACCGGCTGGACAATGATTAAAGAATCCTGCCAAAGAGTCAATATTTCCTGTGGCAAGATTCACTGAGAACCAATTCCAGCCTTCTGCAAAATCATATTCCTGAACAAGTTTGTTTTCAGCAATAATGTCATACGGCAAAGAGGGTAATCCAAGTACATTGTCCATTTCAAAAATGATTTGTGGTTCAATGCCTGAATAAACAACCCCGGAACTGGCATCCCACACTTTCAGGTCAATTTCATCACCCAATGGAGAGTTGCTGTAGACATCAAAAAATACCTCATACCTGTCATATTCAGGCAAATACTCAAGTGTTCCAATGCCCCGGCAGGTATCTCCGCAAAAAGCGGCCACCATATCATGCGGGTCAATTGAGATGACATCATTAATAATTATCTGACCAATAATGCTCATTGTTTTATCATATGCCATCGGGTCTACTTCCCAGTCAGGCGGACGGGCAAACACACGCAAATTCAGGTACATCGGTTCATCAAATCCAAAGTCTGTTTGCATCCTGATGTCTTCTTCATATTCTCCGATATTCATTCCTTCATTGACAGAAAAAACCAGGGTTTGAGATGACTGTGGCTCCAGGACGCCCTCAGAAGGTTCAACTGTCAGCCATTCAGGCATATTTCCGATTGAATATTCTTTTGAAGCGCCGCCTGTGTTCATAATATCTGTTTCGAAAACAAATGGTTTGTAAAGTTCCTTTTCAATATCAAGTTCTTTTTCTTCCCAAATCATCTGATTTTTATCAACGAAGGCAATCCATGTTTTTGGCGATTGCATGATATTTCCATGTAAATCCTGTATGTTTCGGACAGTGACATCAAGTGTGACATTTTCAATGCGGCCCGGGTCTTCCATTGTATTCAGGACAATCTGGTCATTATTGACTGTCCAGGTGAATTTAAGGTTCTCAACCGGCCTCCTGAGTTTTATGAGCGGAACATTTTCGCTGTGGGTGGCGCCTCCTGAAATTTCGAGGGTGTCTTTGTTACCTGCGAAGTTAAAATAACTGCTTTCATAGATGAGGTTTTCTTCAATGTAGCGCTCGAACGGGAAATATGCCCTGAGGCCAAACTCATCGCCGGAAAGCCGGTTATTCATATCCCTGACAAGTTGTTTTTCCATCCTGGCCAGGTTCCAGATACGTAGTTCATCAATACTGCCGTTAAAAAATTGATCATTTGAGGAAACGGAACCTTCAAACCAGCCACGGGCCCCAATCCATAGTTTAGCGCCGCCAAGACCACCCCATATAGCGCTTGAAACCGAATTTTGCAACTGACCGTCAAGGTAGGCATTTGTGTTACCCAGTCTGTTAATGATCAGGGCAAAATGATGCCAGTTGTTGTCAAAAACATCTTTGTCAATGGCTAAAAATGCAGAGCCGTTATTTAAGAAAGAGATTTGACCGGATTGCGTTGCAGAAACAGCCCAACTCAGCGGATTGGTATCTGTCATATCGCCTTTCCCGGTTGAGAGCAGACACACATCACCGCTTTGATTTCCTGCTTTAAACCAAAATTCAATGGCAACGTCCATTTCGCCGGTAAAAGCAAGATCAGGATACGGGCTGGTCAGATACGTAGAATTCCCGTCAAATGTAACTGCAAAACCGGAAGGATTGACCTGCCATTCTCCGCTGTAAATTGTTGCATGCCTGTCGCGGGCAATGTCCTCGGCAAGGGCGCCGCGTACCTCGTCAAACGGCCAGTAGCCGACAAGCCCGGGTTCTTTTCCACTTAACCTGACATTACGTCTCTCAGCTATTTTCAGCAGGTCAAGCGCCCTGTTCCAAATTCGTATGTCATGAATGTTGCCGTTAAACGAAGGAATGTTCCCCGCTGTGCTGGCTCCTATCCATATCGGGCCTGACTGGCTGTATGAAGAAGAAATGGTTTGTGTTTTTTCATAGGTTGATGCATCCTTAGCTGCGAATAATTCAACTGTTTGCGTTGTTTTATCGTATGAGCAGGCCACATGATACCATTTTTGAGCCTCTAAGGACTCGTCAGTTGAAACCTGCTGGCCGGCATACCACAGCGAAAGATTACCGGAACTATTAAGGCCAAATTGTATTGACTGATTATCAACCGGTCCCTGGGAAATAAAGCATGCCTGTCCCTGTTTCAGAGGTTGTATCCAGGCCTCAATAGTAAAAGAATTATTCAGCTTGATCCCTTCATGGATTTCTGCATAATCATTACTTCCATCCATTGAAATGCATGCATTATGCAGATAAATTTGTTCGGCTCCGTTGGGTACACCACGGACATCAAAATTTCTTTTTGTCAAAGAACCGATATAAATAGGCTCATTGAATCGTATCCATATATCATCATTCGGAGACAGTATGCCATCACCCGGAGAGGGTGTGCCAAAAGGAACAGGATTAATCCTGTCAATGATACCGGTAAACACATCAGACGTGTTTTCACTCAACAGGCATTTTGATTTTGCCCGCAGGTCATATTGCCCGTCAGGTAGCTGGGACACATTCCAGGGATAGAAGGTGTAAGGTTTATCGTTTGGTATACGCTCGTCAGTTGGCCCCATCAGGGTTGTATCATAAAAAAATGACTTTGTTGGTCGCCACTGGGAACCGGATGAAGGCTTATATTGAAATTCAATTTTCTGAAATCCTGTGTAATTCACATCATATTCATCCATGAGAACAAACATGGTATCATTGAATGAATTGTTGAGTACCCACTGATTATCCGGGTCTGCAATATCAATATCAGAACATGAGGGAATAAAATGGACTGAAAGCCAAACAGTGTCTGCAATTGTTTCAACACCGCTTACGAGGAACTGGCAATCAGCATAAAGTACAACCCCAATATTTTCATAATCATAGTTTTGTGCACCTTTGTTGACAACCAATTCTTTGTGAAGAATGTCTCTGGCCGGGACAAGAAATTCCCTGTTATTTGCAGATAGTCCGTCTATGGTGACCCTTGCGCCGTTTGGATTTGTATCCTCGAGTACACGCATGGTATAGAGTCTGTCATCATAGCTTTCGCTTTCGTTCCCAAGTTGTAATTCAAATATTGCCGGTTCATCTGCGGGAATATTGTTCAGCTCTGCATATTTCGTATTTTCGATTTTAATGGTCGGTTTGTCACGTCTCAGGGTACCGTCGCTGATAGTTACCGGATTTCCACCTTCTTCATAATATTTGCTCCTGGTCACACCCTCATAGGGACATGCCGAACGTCCGCCCCGGAGTTTAAACACCGGGCCAAAACCATCTTCAGGTTCCATGACATCAACACTAAAATAGTCGCCTACATCATCATCATGTAAGGTATATCCATAGGTTGTTTCGCTGTCCCATTTTCCTCCCTCCATGAATTCTTCCTTAAGTTCCACTTTATATCCAATCTTAAATTCCAAACCGGTACCGTTTACATTAGCGCCGGTTTCAATATAAGCCTCTTGTTTCTGAAACATTTCAAAAGTTACTTTAAAACTGCCGCCTTCTGATGAGGTATGGCTGTAACCATATGTGGGTCCTCCGTCAAAAGAAACATTTTGAACAGATTTGGTCGATTGATGCTTTATTCGCTCATTCTCAGCAAGTGCTTCTTCCCATAACCTGATTTGTTGATTATACAACCGTATCGAATCAACTTCCTCACCGTTGTTTCCAACAAATTCATAACTTTTTCCATAATTATCTTCGCGGTCGGTTTCGACAGGGTCATCGGATGACACATCATTGCCCCAGACCGGATCGTCATTATTAGTTCCGTAGTTGGGATGATCTTTGTTAAGAAAACTAATATACTTATCGGGGTAAATAATGAACAGTTGATTTCTTACTTCCCTGATTGTAGGAATAAGATTATTAATGATATGATGCTCATCGTATACAAACATTGTCTGGACACTGTCTCTTAAAGCAACCAGAGATTTTATCCTTCCCGTGCGGTATCCGCTAAAAACAGGACCTGAACATTCCACCAAATCATGTTTGCATGTGGCAGAATCCATAATTTGTATATTTTCAGCCAATCCAATGAAATAATTCATTGATTCGCCAATAAACAAATCGCTTTCAGCGCCAATCCTGTCGGGCGAAGCATTTGTGGTAAATCCTTCATTGTAGGTGTTTGTGACATACCATTCACCTTCTTCAGTCAAACCCATACCACCTTCGGCATTTGCAATGATATTATTGTCTGTTTCTGTTTTTACCTGCATCCCTAAACCAACACTGAAATCAGCCCCAATATTAATTTTTGAATTAAAGACAGCAGTTCCAACCTGAGATAATTTAAGACTTCCGACATAAGATGATGAGGAACCTTCTTTGATGTATGCGTAACTATTATCACCCGGCGGGTCACGAATAATTTGGGTGACAACATCCGGCCCGTTTGTATAAAAATCTGTCCCTTCGGATGTTTTATAGCCGACAACGATGCCTTCAATACTCCAGTCTGCTGCATATTTTGTGGTCTTTGCGGTTATTGTTAAAGTTTTTGTGAAAGGAGATGAAATATTCGGTTCTCCTGCCAGGAAAGTATAGTCAATAGGAGCTCCAAGTAGCTGCAAGGTATCTACTTTCCCTTTAATGTTATTTGATGCAATGATATTTCCCTTAGGGACAGGAACAGTGTCATTGACAGGTGCGCCACTGTCGTAATTCACATATTTTTCGATAAGCCTGATGTTGGCGGTGTATTCGACGTTCTGTTTAAACATTGGATATCCAAAAGGTTGTGAAGTGACATCAATAGCCACCGGTTCGCCCTGGTTGGGTTCATACATAATTGTGTCCTCTGTGGGCAGGGTTACAAATAATTCGGGTGGGACATAGTGGATAAAATTCCTGATTTTATTATATTGAACCGTATCAACAGATGACCACTGCGTATGCGATTCATTCGTAAAGACAGTATCCACAGACTCCTGTAATGGCGGGACAAATGATAAATCCATAACTTCATTTTCTTTAAAAGTTACAGCAGCATTATTTTGAAGGCGAAAATCAGGAATAATAAATCGTAATGGCAAAAGATTGATTTTATAATTTCCCGTGACAGGATCTGTTATAACAGAATCAGTCTTACAACCATTGAGAAGCTCTGATTTGAAAATTATTTTTGCTTTACCAATATTATTGGCCGCATTATGCGCCATAGGTTTTTTGTCGCCTTCACGGTCGCCGCCTGCAACGCGGCCCACAACGGTGATGTAGGTTGAATCAATAAAGTCAGGCAACACTTTGTCATCCTGAAAGTTATACAAACCTTCTTCATTCGGAAAAAATCCCTTTGAGAAAACATGGTTCGGTTTGCCAACAGATACCCTGTGTTCCCCAATTGGCACCTTAATATTGTAATACCCATCTTTATCAGTGGTGATCATTTTTCCCTGGTGAAAAACGGCTTCGCCATCAATAAACAGGCCTATTCCCTGAGCAGGGCAGTCACATCCATGATAAAATACGTAGCCTGAGACATCAAATGCTGATATGTCTTTAAAATCGATGTTGTTGTGTATACTAATGGCATCACCGATGTAAATGACTTTGTTTGCCGGATCAAAATTGTGAATGCCAAGCACAGGCTGAATGGTAAAGTTTTCGCCCGAACTGTTATACCTGATGCCTGTAATGGTGTAGTCGCCGTTTTTATCAGTCATAGCCCAAACACCCAGTTGTGTCTTTGTCGGAATGGTATTTGAGAAGGTCGCATTAAAGATTTGTCCGTGATGTTCATTGAAATTTTCAGGGCCTGAATACGAGCAATCATAAATGTATCCACCAGCTCCCTCATCGCAATGCCACATGGCTGCAATACCCTCAGTGCCCGGATTGATTATCCTGGTGTAATTCAGGTTGAGCTCATGGCCCGACAGCGCCCTGTTCCATATTCTTATTTCATCAATATTTCCGTTGAAAAAGTTATTGTTGCCCTGATTAGAGCCTATAAACAAGGGTTTTTTATTGTGAGTTAACGAATTTGAAAATTCCTTCACTGCGCACAATTGCCCGTTTTTATATATTTTCATACTGTCTTTCTCAAAAACTGCGGCCAAATGAACGTAATTACCGACAGAAAGTGTTACTGTATCTGCCTCAAGTAAGACCGGGTTGATTTTAAGGACAGGATATCCTTTTTCAATTCTGAAAATAAATGCATTTTCTTTTTTAAACAATATTTGTGTACTGTTCACATCCTGTGGTTTAATCCAGGCTTCTATTGTAAAGGTGGTATCTTGTGTGGTGAAATCAGTTGTGTCAACCACTTTAACATAAGAAGATGAACCATTGAATTGTAGCGATCTTCCATTATTTCCAGATGTTCGCGAGGCAATAACTTTGGCTTCTTTCACTGCTATACCCCCTTCGTAAGTTATTTTTCCGTTAACAATCCCTTCAGGGCTTCGGTAGCCAATATCTTTAACCACATTGGTCATGGCATCCGTATTATTACAATCACTCGTTCCGACAACCATATATTCATAAAAAGTTCCGGCTTCAGCAGTGAAGTCATCAAAAATATTAGACAAACCATTTACCCTTTCAACCAGTATTGAATCTCCTGTGGAGCCTAATGGCCTTCTGAAAACTTCAAAATACTGAATGTCAGGATTTTCACATTCCCATTGCAGTTTTACCTTGTTGTTGTAATATCCTTTTGAAGCTTTCAGTTTGTCAATTCTCATGTCTTTTCCGGATGGTAGTAACATAACTGTATCTTTCTGATTGTCAATACCAACACCATCAGGCGCACAATCATTTTTTGCTTTCACTGAATAAATATATTCTGTACACGTCAGGACATTGTCATCAACAAAACTCGTGACATCAGCATCAACTTCTTCGATAAAAGGCTGGTTTTGACCGGGTTCACGGCGTTCAATAATAAAACCTGTTTCAGCAGAAGACCTATCGTTCCAGGAGATAGTAACTGTTTGATTTGAAGTGTCTTCAACAGCCTGAATGTTCTTTGGCTTTTTTGGTGGCGCTTTGGCAAGGGTGGTTTTATAATTTGATTGTTCGTATATAGAAATATTGCTACAGTTATCGATTGCTGTCACAATATAATCATATTCGTCATTTGGCACTGTATGGGTATCTGAAAAAGTAGTTTCACCGTTGGTAACATCCCTGTGATATATGAATCCGGTACGTGGAATATAGATTCCGGGGAAAGAAGGGTCCCTGAAAATTCTGTATTTTTGAATATTATCTCCGGGTATTTCCTGCCAGTTAATATCAACAGAACCATCGCAGTCGGTTGTGGATAAAGAAAATGAAGGTATTGGCGGTGGAGCTTTCGTTTTGCCGGTGGTTTCCATTGTGTAATCACTCAGTCCGGATTTTTGTCTCAGGTAAATTCCGGATATATTTCTAAAGGATGGTTCCGGGCCTTCCATCCAATACGCTTTTACAGTCAATTTAGTGCTTACCCTGTATTCGTATTCATCACCCGGGTTACCAACATTACTGTCATCATATGATTTTGATGTAATATTACCTGATACTGTTCCCCATGAACCAGTATTTTTAAGTCTCTTCTGTAATTTAAATTGATAAGAAAACCGATGCTCAATAGCTGTCCATACACTTGTATAAGGGTTGAACTCAAGAAAGTTAATGCTTGTCCAGTCACTTTCACCAAAATTCCATGAGGTTCGAATTTCACTACATTCCTCCTGGCTGCAGCTTAAGTTAGTGGGGACTGTAATTGCAGGCAATGTGTAGCTTTGCTGGAAATCTACTTCAACCTCACCATGTTGGTCTGTCCTGAAATCACCTGTAACACGGAAGGTCAATTCTTCACCATAATCATCAGGCGACGGTACAAATCTGACAACCACATATGACAAATCTTCACCGGAGGGGTTATTTGCTGCCTCACACCAGTTTGTACTCACCAAAACATTGCCTTCACAATTTCCATTTCCATCATCATCAATTATTTCAAAATCGTAACTGGACAAAGATTCCCCAATTCTAATGAGGTTTGTCCAGTTGCTTGTGTTACCAACTTTATATTTGACATAATTGTCATTTCCTTTAAACTGCTCATCTACCTGGCTTACATCAAGAGCATAAAACTTAAACTCAATGTATCCCTTGTCTGCATAAAAATCCATGTATTCAAAATGTGTGGGTTTGCCTGAGCCTGCAAAAGAGCTATAAGTGCAGCACAGCAATTTAACAAACATGAGAACGAAGAGTCCGGTTTGTTTCATTCTAAAAAAGATATTATTAATTTGCATGATGTAAATATTAAAATTCTAAAAAAAAACCAATACCTTTAGACTGCTATTAATATGCTTATTGATTTTACAAGGTTTCCTGAATGAGTTCTCTTATGAGCAGCAATTCGAAGATTGGTTATTGAATTGGTATTATTAAAAGTTTTTGGAAATATATCCTGAACTCAACAAGCAATAAATTCATAACAATTTCAAAGATACAATATACAATTAAGGTAATCAAAAATTTCTGGTTACTAAAAGGTATATATCAGGTAAGTAATAGGTATAAACCTAAATGTTGGTTTTCTTTTGAATTTTCTTTGTCAAACTGACAAATAACTACCATGTTAACTTATACTCTCTTTGCCTGGAATACGAATAAAAAATGGCCGAAATTAAAGTTGCATCAAATAGGTATTCAGGTTATCTTCTCCTTGCAGATTGAGCTTTTGGCGGAGTTTGCTCCTGGCTACCTTAATGGTGTTGACACTTCGAAAGGTCATGGCTGCAATTTCTTTTGTATTCATGTTTTTTCGCAGGAAACAACACAACTGAACATCATTTCTCGTTAAGTCGGGGTGTATTTCAAGGATGGTTTTGACAAAAGATTCTTCAAAAAAGTTATCTCCCGAATAATTTTCAATTCCCCGGTCAGTTAATTCATCAACTTCAGACAGTATACTTTCCACTTGCTGTTCAATTTCATTCGAATTACGATTCAGGTTTTTTTTCAGATTCCTCAGTTTTTCTGAAATGTTTTTTTTAAATTGGTCTAACTGGTAAACCCTTTTTAACATTTCTGTCATTTCAGTTTCAAGGTGCTCTGTTTTTTGCAGGTATTTCTCATGGATAAGCGCCATTATTTCTTCTTCCTTGTTTTTGATGGCTTTTACATAATCGGCCATTTTGAGATGTGAATTGACCCTGGCCAGGAATTCAATACTATCAACAGGTTTCCTGATATAGTCAGTAGCTCCGGCTTCAAATGCTTTTTTGAGATCATCAGAAGAAACCATGATTCCTGATGCAATAATTACAGGGACATCTTCAATTTCAGTATGCTTTTTTATTTCTACAACAGCTTCAATGCCGTTCATTACCGGCATCTCCCAATCCATGATGATTAAATCCGGCTGTTCTTTCAGGGCTATCTCTATGGCCATTTTGCCATTTGTGGCGCTTAACATTTTATAAGGAACACCTTCTTCTAAAATGATTGACATAAAACTTTGAAGATATTCCTTTTGATCATCCACAATGAGTATTGTCCGCTGGTTCAT
>CAZVTW010000120.1:0-13471 GCA_964629805.1 uncultured Bacteroidales bacterium
CTGAACATATTCTTAATGGTTTTTATTAATGATGGCTTATTTTTGTTTCTGTGTATCAAAAACTATAATATGTTCAATTAAATCTTATCATTGAAAATTATGAAAACTTATGCTTTGCCATTTTTGTTATTTTTTGTCTTTGTTTTATTATCATGCCATTCTGATACAGGGAAAAAAAATCTAATTGAGGTTGAAATAAACCCGGAAAAATCCTTTCAAACTATCGAGGGTTTTGGCACTTGCCTGATTACCTATAAGGACTATCCGCCGGAATACAATGATCCTGCATTTTTTGATTTGGTTGTGAATGATTTGGGCTTAAGCCTTATGCGTATCCCGGTGATGGAACACACAGAATGGCAAAATGACAATGATGACCCGGATGATTTTAGCTGGAATGGATTTTACATGCTAAATAACCACCGCCGCAAAGGCATGAAAGAGCAGATGGAACTCTACCGGGAATTCAAAAAAAGAGGTGTTAACAGGTTTATGGCAACCCCGTGGTCACCGCCCCAGTTCGTGAAAACCAACCGCGCACCTATCAAAGGTGGTTTTATGCGTGCTGACATGACAGAAGAATTTGCAGAATTCCTTGCTGCATATATCATCTTAGCTAAGAGAAATTGGGATATTGACATCAATTGGATGAGCATTCAAAACGAACTGTTGTTTGCTCAATTTTTCAGGTCTTGTGTCTATCATCCGTATATTTTAAGGGAAACTGTCAGGGCTGTGGACTTGAGGTTTAAACAAGAAGGCATAAGCACAAAAATCTTGATGCCTGAAGATATGATGTTCCCCAACAGGATGCTGAATTACATTGAGCCTACAATGAATGACCCGGAAACAAAAGATTTTCAGGGTCATTTTTCAACACACCGGAAAGCTGAGAAAAATGGTTTGCTAGAATGGGTATCAAAAACAGAACAATACAACAGACAAAACTGGATGACAGAAACATCGGGGCATGATGCCAACTGGAAAGGGGCATTTAAAATGGCTGGCGATATTCATAATTATCTTGTGTATGGAAATTTTAGCGCCTGGGTGTATTGGCAGCTTTCAGGCGGAACCGGGGGCGACCCGGAAAAAGAAGGAAAATATACCCTTCTTGTTGCCGGAAAACCAACCCCTAAGTATTATGCAGCAAAACATTTTTATAAATTCATCAGGCCCGGGGCTGTCCGTGTCCGGGCTGCTGCGCAAAGTGATTCTGTGATGGTTTCTGCATTCAAACATCCTGTTAACGGTACATTGACAATTGTCTTAATCAACAAAAAACAAACACCTGAACAAATAAAACTTAACATACAAGGAGAAAATGTCCCTCAAAGCTTTGAGGCATATTCATCCACAGGGGCAGATAACTGGATTGAACAAGGGCCTTTGCAATCCGCAGGGCCATTTAATATACCCGCAAAGGGGATAATGACGCTTGTCGGGAGCCATAAAGCATGGGAAACCAAAGAAAAAACCGAATTGCCAAAAGCGTGTAAAGTTGATTATGACGATAATGATATGTGGGGAAATTTTGAAGCTCTAAACATTGACAAAGAATGGCAACGGATGTCTGATGGCGATGCAAGTTTACTGAAAGAAGCAAAAAAGGCTGTCAAAAACGGAACACTTCAGGAAACCCGTTTCAATGGCTGGACAATCCTGCATGATGCCATTCTCCAGGGGGATGGTGATGCCGTTGAATTTTTGCTGGCAAATGGCGCCAATGTCAATGCCCCTTCAAATAATGGCTGGACACCCCTGCATGTGGCTGCCGCAAGCAATTCAGGTAATGACAGGATGATAACAAAGAACAAGGATTACAACAAATACGATATTTTTAAACTGGTGATAGAAGCCAATCCTGATGTAAATGTCTCCGACAAAGATGGATTATCTCCTTTACATGTGGCTGTTGCCAATGCGTATACAGGTTGGCGTCAGGACGAAAAACATGCTATCAATAAAATACATGATCTGATAGAAAAAGGTGCAGATATTCAAGCCACAGACAAAAATGGACGCACACCGCTCCATTGGGCATGTTGGCAGGGATATGCACATTTCAAAAATGGCATTCAAATCAGGAAGCCTGATGTGGTGAACACACTTATCAAAAAAGGAGCAAATATCAATGTCCAGGATAAAAAAGGCAATACCCCATTGCATTATGCAGGAGAAATGGGCTTTGAAAAATCTGTGTATTCCCTCATCCAAGCCGGGGCTGATGAAAATATTGCAAATAATGCCAATAAAAAGCCCTCTGAGCTTGCAGAAAAAAGAGGCCTTGAAAACATAACATACATCATCAAAAACAAAAAAATGCCGGAAACAGATACCAAAAAAACAGCTGAAGCAAATCAAGCTCCTAAAGGCAAATACGGACAGGAACTGGTTGATGCTGCATGGAACGGCGATATAGAAAAGGTCAGGGAACTCCTTGATAAAGGCGCTGATATAAACTATGTTGACAGGGACGGTTTCAAAGCCATTGACCGGGCAAGGGACAATGGGCATAATGAGATTGTAAAACTTTTAGAAGAAGTGAAACAAAATTAATATATTTGTAAATACTATTGTCCGATTAAAAATTTAAACTACTTACAGATTCTTCCCTCGAGTTACTCGAGGTCAGAATGACAAGGTGTTGCTGCTGAAGAAGCTTTGTGGAGGGTGGCGGTTTGTTGCAGAGCCACAAACCGACCCCCTCCACTAAGCAAATACCATAGAAAGTTAGTCATTCCGGGTGAAACATGAAATCTGTTCAATATTATCCGGACATTAGTGATTCTTAATGTTTAAATCTAAGTCTTATCAAACATATAAATTGTATTTATGAAAAATTACAAGCTTCTTACATTCACATGTGGTTTTTTTCTGATTCTCAGAGTAGCTCTCAGTCAGCCTGTACCCATCATTTTTGATACAGACATGGGTTCAGACTGCGATGATGTTGGAGCACTGGCTTTACTGAATGTATATGCAGACCAGGGAAAAGCTGAAATATCCGGTTGTATCTATAGCTCGGGTAAGGTTCCATACGGGGCAGGAATTATAGATGCAATCAATACCTGCTTCGAAAGACCGGATATTCCTATTGGCGCTGATCACAGCATGGAATTCGGTGATCCGAAAGATAAGATGACCGCTGAAAAACTGGCCAAAGATACGGCTGCTTTTCATAACACCATCATTCATAACCATGATGCTCAGGAACAAACCACGTTAAACCGCAGGTTACTTACACGGAGCCCTGATAACAGCATCACATACATAACTGTTGGCCATACCAAAGGCTTGTACGAATTAATGCAATCTCTACCTGATGATATTTCTCCGCTGAGTGGTTATGAGTTGGTGGCTAAAAAAGTAAAAAGGTGGGTGGCAATGGGTGCTCCTAATGCCCGGAATGAGGAGGGGCATTTTGTAAAAGACTGGAATTTTTCCTTTAATAATACCGCTGCCTATACCAAATATTTAGTCGATAGTTTTCCCAAGCCTACTGTCTTTATTGCCTGTGGAAAAGACATTTTAACAGGAAAATCGTTAAAAGAAACACCTCCGGGAAATATTGTCCGGACAGCCTATCGTGACTGGCTTTGGAATGTTTTTCAGAAAACCCTTGATGATCAACGGCCAAGCTGGGATTTAATAGCTGTTTATTATGCTGTAGAGGGCTTAGGAGCGTATTTACAAGATGTTGGGAACGGAAAATTACTTTTTGATGTTGGAAAAGGCTCAAAATGGGTTGAGACAGAGAAGCCAGGTAATCATAGATTCATTATTGTGAAAGAGGGCAAAAAAGAAGAATTTTCGGAATATTTAAATACAATGATAGCCCAAAATCCCGGCTATTAACATATGAATCGATCGAGATTTGGTCAAAGATACTTCGAATTTCCGGTTTTCGTCTTTATTTTTTTTTCAATACCTTATTAAGTTGAATTACTGAGGTCTGAACCCGATTAATCGTCATCATTTGCATGTTTTTCGATTATTAAACCGAATCCCATTACATTTAGTACCTGCTCCAGAGACATTTGGCGTTCAATGGTGTATTTGTACATCCCCGGTTCTTTAAAAATGACTTTTTCTTCAATGACTGTTTTCAAAATGTCCGTAACGAAGAACTTAGCGAAGCGATCTCATGCTTGCCCTCGATTCTATCGGGGCTTGCCCTCGATTCTATCGGGGCTTGCCCTCGATAGAATCGGGGAATACCATTGATATAATTATAAAATTCAATGAATAAATTGAAGTTTTCTTATAGCCACTAATTAAAGATTTTGTCAATGATATATAATTAATCCTTTAACTACAAATTGTCAATGTTGGTTGTTTATTATACAAAGGCGCTCATTGATACTAATTGTTCCTGGCAGAGTTGACACATTCATTATTTGCTATCAATGATTGATATACTTATTCTGTTAAATCAGGATAAAACATTCGTAGAAATCGAAACATATTTTATTGATAATTATGATGAGGGAGGGACACAAACAGTTCATTACCTTTTTGGGCTTCCTCACATCATAATCAGCATCGGATATTTCAATTTTGCGACCTTGCATGCAGAGATGTTAAGTAATTAAAGATGAAGAATATAGCTAACAATACAAACGGCGCACCATCTTTATCAGCCGGCAGACTGTACTATATTCTTGCCACAATCACCAATGCAATGTAAAAGTATTATCATCATTCATTGTGAGGCTTGTTCCATAATTTTTCCAGTCTTTATTCAACCGGGTATATAACCACAGGGCATCTTCTTTGGATACATAGTTAAGCCTGAATTGTTTTATCTGCATGGGAATAATAGTCATTGCTTCCAGGTTGCCGTCAGACAGACTGATTTCAGGAAAATACATCAGGGTTAAGTCACCCCGGTACTGTTCATGTCCGCTTATCCCTTCGTAATCATTGATAAAATCCCCGGCCCCGTAGATAATAAGCTTATTGTTGTATACCTCTACACCCCGCGGGTGGTGTGATGAATGTCCGTGAACAATATCTACACCTGCATTGTCGATAAGGTGTCTGGCAAAATGACGCTGATCGTCCACAACCTTGTATCCCCAGTTACTTCCCCAATGAACAGAAAATATGGTGATATCACCGGGCTGATATATAAAACCTATACGTCCGCTGATTTCCTTGACTGTGGTTTTATCCAAATCCGGGAGTAGTCCCACGCCGGGTTTCCTAAAGGTTGCTGCCCAGCTTTTCGGTATACCGCTTGTTTCTGATCCATATGAAAACACGAGTACTCTTTGGTCTTTGTGTTTGAGAACAGCTGGTTTTCTGGCCTGGCTGAGATTTTCTCCCGCGCCGGCGTATGCTATACCTGATTTTTCAAGGCTCCTGATGGTTTCAAGGAGTCCACCCTGACTCCAGTCTAAAATATGATTATTTGCGAGTGAACAGAAATCAATACCTGCAGATGTAAGGACTTCAATATTTCCGGGATGCATCCTGTAATTTATACCTTTCCCGGGCCAGGGTTCATTATGTGTGGTGATGCTTGTTTCCAGGTTAATGATTTTGACTGCAGGATTTTTCTTTTCCCAAACATCCATTGCATCGCCCCAGATATAGGAATAAGAAACCGGCTGTTCAATATGACCGTTTTCCTGTTCGGCAAGCTCTACATAATCTCCGGCATCCTTAACATAAGGTTCATACAGGATAGGATCAACAGAATGTGCTAGTATCTGATCTATTCCCCTGCCTGTCATCACATCACCACAGAGGAATAGTGTCATTGAACTATTACGATGAGCGCTGTTTTCATTCATTGTTCTTACTTTATCATTTTTATTCGCAGAAAAGAATAAAAAAAATACGATTATGATACAGATATTGTTGATTATCATAGTGTTTTTTTTAGTAAGTTACAAACATCATCAGAAGTTGAATCATTCCGGCAAGTCTGCACTTTTCATCTCCCCTCCCATATTCTTTTGTCCGTGCCTATACTCTTTTTCACCTTCCAATTCATCATAGTCGCTTTTTGTGTTAATATGTTTCTCAATTTTCGCGGATATGGAATTTTTAGCATGCTTAATAAGGGAGTTGTTCTCTTTACTACATGAATTTTTGATAAACAGTAATGTGTAAAAGAACCACATCTCATTCCCAACAGTGCATAATCAAAAGATGGCTTCCGGGCATTTCTTTCAAGGTAATTTTTGATAATCGTAATAGATTCATCATTTAATGGAATGAGGACAGAAGTGATTTCTTTTTCAATCATTGATTTAGCCCAGTCATCATACAACTCATGTTTGCACCTACTGTTAAAAGCAGCCGGATCACATTTTGGTATAATATGAAAATGTTTATTATCAAAGGGTTCAAATCCAAAGATATCTTTATTAACCTGTATGTAGATATGTCCCCCCAATAATCCGCCCCTTATTTTATATGCTTCTTTTCTGTATTTCCATTTAGGAACAGACCCATGCAGGAAATGGATACTGATGGTGTTCATATTTTTCGTGAATTGAACATAGAGTCTTATTTGGATTTGATTTGATTACTTCTACTTTGCGCCTTTATCTTTCGAATTTACTAAGTTCAGATGATATATCTGAGCGATCAAATGATTGTTTGACATATGAGATTCCTTCCGCCAGCCGGCAGATCGGAATGACTGCGAATTTTTGGATTAGAGTGGTAAGGTGAAGCGGAAAGCTTTGCTTTCCGCTTCACCTTACCCAAAAACACCTCACTTGTATAGTCATTCCGACCGAAGGGAGGAATCTGTTTTTTTTTAAAATTACAATAAGTTAACGAAATACATCATCGGTACCGCAGGCAGACCACGAAATAGCAGCAAAGCTAAATCTCATACCATAATCTGGCATAGCTCTTGGCTAATTTTAAAATCGTAAAGTAGAATTACTTATTAAAACTTAATAATAGACTGTCACGGGGGCAAATATTCCCCAGATAGCTGCAAAAAACAGGAAGACAATAAAAATCCAGAAAAAAGCGCTTAACAGCACACTTACTGAAGCTCTTTCTTCAACCGGCAGATTTTCAGGTGGTACTTCTGTTGTTTCCCGCTCAACTCTCTCAGGCGGCGTTGCTGCTGCCATGAGAAGTGCGAACAACAGGATAACAAAGACCACCGGAATCCAGGCAATGTCCCAAAAAACAGGTCCTACCGGGGGAATCCAGGCTGCTGCCGCCAGTCCGGCCAGAATAAGCACAAGTATAAAGGTCCAGAATTTTCCCCAGGGACCTGCTTTCCTGAAGACATAATAAAACAATATACCGATAAGCACGGCAACGATGATTGTTAAAAGAATCTGTAAAAAAGTCATAATGTGTATTTTTTATGGTTAATAATTGACTCTGATAAAAATACTTTAAATACTGTGCCTTAATATTTTGTCTTTTACATCAAAAAATATATCTTCCTGTAAAACTGATAAATAGAATCATTTACCTGCTGATTATTTCCTATAATCGTGGAATTAATTCACGGTTTATGCGAAATATATACACACTTTTTTGGTCTTTGTATGCGAGATGCATTACTGTGAAACATTTTATCTTACATATTTTCAGATGTTTATAGAGTTTCCTTAAAAAATGGAACGGTATCTGAAAATTATATTTCAGGATGTTTTAACAATCAGAATTATTTAAAAGAAAAAGCATGTTAAACCTTAAATGACATTATTATGATGAAAAAGATGAGTATTTTATTAACCGGTTTGGCGCTTATTTTAATGAGCGCAGGAATTATCAACGATGATATGACTTTTAGTGACTGGGATAAAAATGAGGATACATTTATTTCCCGGTCAGAATTTATTGAAGTTTTCAAAGATGAATACGTTGATGACTGGAATGTTGTTGATGATCAACATCTTGATGATGAGGATTTCTATAAAATAACCTATGAAGTCTGGGATGCAGACGATGATGAGTTATTATCAAAAAAAGAATGGATAAGAGGATATGATTACTACTATGGTAATTATGTCACCGATGATTTTGTTGCTATTGACGTTGACAATGATAGTTATATCGAATACAAAGAATATTACGATATCCTGGGAGATACTGATTATTATGCTGTTTGGGATGTGGATGAAGATACATACCTGAGCGAAAATGAACTGGCCCGAATGATTTTTAACAAATGGGATATTGACAGCAGTAATTTTATTGAGCTTGACGAATATAACATGTTTGATGCCTATTATCTTGATATTTAATCAGAAAAATGATAAAATCAGAAAGCTCCCAAATATTAACCGAAAATGAGTTTCTTTTAACAATTATCTAAATAGTGTCCATCCATATAGTAAGTGTCTCGGCCAGAAAGTTCGAGGTCGAGGCGGATTAAAAATCATAAACCGCAGTGTACTAATGTACATGAGGATTTAGGGTTTTTAATCCAACGAAGAGATCGGACTTTATGGACAGACACTAAATACAAAAAAAATAAAGAGCTATGAAGATCAAAAATCAACATAATAAAATTGTTTTATTCAGTTCACTTTTGCTATTCCTGGGAATGTCATGTCAACAGGAAAAGGATTTGACGTTCAGCGACTGGGATAAGGATGGAAATGATCTGATAAGTAAGCAGGAATTTAAAAATGTATTTACCAGGAACTATTATGATGACTGGGATAATACTGATGATGATCATCTTGATGATGAGGATTTTTTCCGGTCAGTCTATTATATCTGGGATGAGGATGCAGATGACAGGCTCTCAAAAGAAGAATGGATAATGGGTTTTGATTATTACTATGGTGATTATGTTATCTATGATTATATGACAGTTGATGTTGATAATGATGGTTATATCGAATATGCCGAATATGAAGACATTATTAAACCCACTGCTTTCTACCAGGATTGGGATAAAGATGACGATGGCAATATTGATGAAGAAGAACTTGCTACTGGTGTTTTTGAAATATGGGACATGGATAACAGCAAGTTTATCGAAATGGACGAATACATTGATTTTGACAGTTACTATCTGGATATATAAGCCAGGAATATCTTCACACAAAAACCAACATGATGAAATTAACAGATTATTAATATTAAAATAAAGCGTTATGAAAATGGTAAAAATTATTGAAGTAATTGCATCATCAGATAAAAGTTTTTCTGATGCAACAAGAAATGCCCTGAAAGAGGCATCTAAAACAGTTAAAAACATTAAATCTATCTATGTTAAAGAAATGAATGCCAATGTGGAAAACAACGAGATTGTTTCCTATGGTGTTAATGCGAAAATTTCTTTTGAAATAGATAAAGAATGATTAGAGAATGATGTAAAACCAAAAAAGCATAATATTATGTCACCATTACAGGAGGAGTTACAAAAACAAAACGTTGTTGACCAGTTAACGTGGGACAGCAGCGTAAATTCAAATGAGGTACATGTAGAGGCTGTTGATGGAAGAATACGCCTTGAAGGAAAAGTGCCTAATTATACGGCCAAACTGGCTGCAGAACGCGATGCTTATAACGTAATTGGTGTTACGGAAGTTGAAAACTTCTTAGAAGTTGAATTTCCACCTGCTGTTACGATTCCGCCGGATAGGGAAATAGAAAGTAACATAAAAAGAATGATATTACTAAATGCAAGAATTGCCTCCGGTGATATCTCTGTTACTGTTAAAGACGGGGTAGTCACCTTATCCGGTGTCGTTGAAACAATTTGGGAAAAATATGAAGCTGAAGACGTGGCCAATTCTGCTGCCGGGGTGGTTGATGTCCAAAACAACCTTGAGGTCATCTTAAAAGAAGATATTATTGATGCGGATATTGCCAATGATATTCTTGCAACATTTCAACGAAGCAGCCTGATTGATGAAAACAGACTGGCTGTTGAAGTTAATAATGGCGTTGTACGCCTGACAGGAGAAGCGCCTACATTTGCAGCAAAAAGAGAAGCATATAACAAAGCGCTTTTCACCCAAAATGTGAGAGATGTTATCGATGATATTGTGATTGTTTGATTATTATTAAGGGCTTGATGAGAAATAAACTGTACAGGATAAAAACGTTTAGGTTATTTCGTTTCAGGCCCCTAACAAGCTGTTGCGTTTTAGTTTGTTTTGCTGAAGGGGCAGCGATGTTTTGTAAGGCAGTGATGAAAAATAGAGTATGCAATTCTGAATTTATTTTTTTTATTGCCTAAACAATAAATAATTATGCCTGAATTACCTGATGTTGAAATCTACCGGAAACGAATGGATAAGGCCTGCAATAAAAAAATTATTGATATTCAGGTCAATGAGAATCGTATAGTTAAAGTAAATACCAAAAAATTACATACTTCATTATCAGGGAAAATAATTCAAACAACCCATCGAAGGGGAAAATACATGATTTCGACAATGAATAACGGAGATAACCTCATTTTGCATTTTGGTATGACCGGCGAATTGCAATATTTACCTCAAGATGAAGCAGAGCCCGAATATACCAAATTCAAGATATCTTTTAAAAACCAACATATTATATATTATATCAGTAAACGAAAACTAGGCTTTATTGATGTATGTGAAGACACAGGCAGGTATTTCAGAAAACATGATATTGGCAGGGATGCATTGGAAATTGATAAAGACACATTCCGTCAATATATTCATCACAAAAAATCGATGCTAAAGGGAGCCCTGACGGATCAGTCCTCCTTAGCAGGTATTGGAAATATTTATGCCGATGAAATACTTTTTCAAAGTGGCTTGCATCCCAAAAAGAAAGCCAGTAAGTTATCAACCAAAGACATTGACAGGCTTTACAAAATGATGCATGATGTTTGCCGGACAGCAATAGAGTATCAGGCACAGCCATCTGAATTTCCTGACCATTATTTAATTCCAAACAGGTCTGAAGGGTATTCGTGCCCAAATTGTCATGATAAAATAAAAAAAATCAAAGTCAATGGGCGAAGTACGTTTTTTTGTCCGAAATGCCAGGTAAAATAAAAAGAAGATGCAGATAAATCAATCATATCCCTATCATAGTGTAACATCAGATGAAACAATCAACAGGCTTGGAAGTGATATCAATGGTCTGAGCCATGATACTGCTAAGGAAAGATTATCCAGGTTTGGAGCGAATAAATTACCGGAGCAGCGCAAGACAAACATCTTTAAGCTGATAATCAAACAGTTTAAAGATTTCCTGGTACTCATTCTGGCTATTGCTGCCATTATTTCCTGGCTTACAGGTCATATGATTGATGTGTATGTGATAATTGGTGTTATTTTCGTTAATGCAGGCATTGGTTTTATCCAGGAATATCGCGCTGAAAAATCAATCGAATCGCTCAAAAAGCTTGTTAAACATAATGCCACTGTATTGAGAGATAATGAACGTGTGGTTGTTGAAGCAACCAATCTTGTACCAGGTGATATTATCCTGTTGGAAGAAGGACAATCTATTCCTGCTGATGCCCGAATTATCAGAAAGAAGAATTTTCAGGTAGTGGAGTCATCACTCACCGGCGAATCACTACCTGTGGAAAAACAACCCGGTACGATAGATAAAAAAACAGTTGTTGCAGACAGAATAAACATGGTATTTAAAGGCACCTATGTTGCCAGGGGCACATGTAAAGCTGTTGTAACTGCAACCGGACAAAATACAGAGCTTGGTAAAATAGCCGAATCACTCCGGGATGTTGGAGAAAAAGAAAGTGAATTCAGGAAAAAAACAGCCCAACTGGCAAAGATAATGGCAGGTATTGCAATAAGTACTGCTGTTTTTATTTTTGTTATTGGATATTTTTTCAGAAATTTTGAACTTGATGATATTTTATTGGTAACAATTGCCTCTCTTGTGTCATCTATTCCGGAGGGATTGCCTGCTGTGCTCTCAATTGTCCTTGCTATCGGAGCTAACAGGATGGCAAAACAAAATGCCATTATCCGGGAATTTACCGCTACTGAAACAGCAGGTTCGCTCAATGTGATCCTGTCTGATAAAACAGGAACCATCACAAGGGGTATTCTTACCGTCAAAAAAATATTTCTCCCCGGGAACAATGAATTTGATATATCAGGAAACGGCTACGAAACAGGAGGAGACATTATCCCATCTGATGATTCAGGTGTGAATATTGAGGATAACAGCATGCTGGCCAAAGCGCTTACTATAGCAGGGCTTTGCAATGATGCCTGTGTGAACGATAAATGTACAGAAAATAAAGATGGTCCGGATGTTTCAGGGGATCCGACTGAGGTTGCCTTGCTGGTATTGTCCAAAAAGGCAGGACTGAAACACAAAGCGCCATTCAAAGAGATTGAAGTTGTTGATGACCTGCCCTTTAACTCAGAACAGAAATTCAGGGCCACGCTGGTTAGATACCCGGACGGACACAAGGAGATATTGGTTGTCGGCGCTCCGGAAAAACTATTGTCTTTGTCATCACACATTAATGTATCAAATGGTCAGGCGGAAATGCAGGAAAAGGATACAAATGAAATTCAGCAACAAATTAAAAAATTCAGCCAACAGTCAATGCGTGTTATTGGTTGTGCCTTCAGGCCGGTGAATGAAAAAACACAGGAAGTTAATCCTGATGATGCCGTTGATTTGGTATTCAATGGTTTATTTGGCATTACTGACCCGCCCAGGCCGGAGGTCAAAGAGGCTGTAGATAATTGTAAAAGCGCCGGAATCCGGGTTATCATGGTGACCGGTGATCATAAACATACAGCAGCCTCCATTGCTAAGGATGTGGGGATCATCCCCGAAGAAACCCATAACAGGCATGATGACTGTCCTGTTGTTTTAACGGAAAAAGAACTTGATATTGATGATGAAACGCTCGATCATTACACACAATGCACAAATGTGTTTGCCCGCGTCAGCCCGGAATCAAAACTCAGGATAGCAAAATCAATACAGGGAAAAAATATTCTGATTGGTATGACAGGAGACGGTGTAAATGATGCACCTGCTCTCAAGGTTGCTGATGTAGGTATTGCAATGGGACAACGTGGGACAGATGTGGCTCGTGATGCATCACAAATTGTTTTATCTGATGATAATTTTGCAAGCATCGTTAATGCTGTAAGAGAAGGACGCATCGTTTTCAGAAATGTCCGGTTAACAAGTTATTTTCTTATTACAACAAATTTTGCATCTGCCATGACACTTGTTGCAGCCATGGTTGCAGGTTTTACATACCCGCTCCTGCCAACCCAGATACTATGGATTAACCTCGTAACAGACGGTGTTATGGATATTTCACTGGCTACAGAGCCAGGCCATGGAGATGTAATGAAACAACAGCCACTAAAAAAAGGAACACCTATTCTTAATAAACAAGTTTTTCCATATCTTCTTATCATCGTTCCGGTGATGGTTGCCCTGGCTTTGCTGGTTTTTAACCATTATGTGGATGAAAGTGTTGAAAAAGCCAGAACAGGCGTGTTTCTTGTTGTTGCTATGACACAGGTTTTCAATG
>CAZVTW010000121.1:0-13401 GCA_964629805.1 uncultured Bacteroidales bacterium
AAATTGACGGGAATAATCCGATAGTTTACCATTTCATTAATGTTCTATTTCATATCATCAATGTCATTCTGGTATTTTTAATCATCAGTAAATTTAGCAATAATTTTTTTGTAGCCGCGCTGACAGCACTTATCTATGGCCTGCATCCCATCCAGGTAGAGTCAGTAACCTGGGTGACAGAACGGAAAAACGTTTTGTTTGCATTGTTCTTTTTCTGGTCTTTATTACAATACTTACAATATCTAAAAAACAGGAAATACAAAAATTATTTTTGGTGTTTATTCCTGTTTATTGTAGCCCTGTTTGCAAAAAGTTCAGCTGTTACCCTGGGAATTTCTTTACTGGCTTTTGATTATTTTTACAGGCGAAACCTTATGAGTAAGCGGGTTATCCTGGAAAAGATACCTTTTGTTGTTATTGCCGTAATATTCGGATATGTTACGCTTCATAGCCACAGTGAATCCATAACAAATATGCACGTGTATTTTGCTGTCTGGAAAAGGATTATCTTTGCCATTCATAATTATATTGAGTATATTATTTTATTGATAGCCCCGTACCGTCTGTCTGCTTTTTATCCTTATCCAGTCAATTATATGCAAAAAATCCCCTTCTATTACTGGTTTCATTTGGCTATGTTGATTGGATTCATCATTATATGCATAATGTACAGGAAAAGAAGAGCTCTTATTTTTGGCGTACTTTTTTATACAATCAACATTGTCCTTTTTATCCAGATCATACCCAATAGCAGCTTTATGATGGCTGACAGGTACACATATATCGCTTCAATTGGTGTTTTCTACATCATAGCAGTTGGGTTTAATAAACTGAAAGAGCGAATTAATACCAAAATCGTTTATTCAATTATCGCCATTTATATTTTATTTCTGAGCCTTTATACCTATCAGAGGACAAAGATTTGGAAGAATAGTGTAACACTTTGGAGTGATGTTGTATCTAAATATACACATCATGAACTACCCTGGTTTAAACTCGGAGATGCTTATATGGAAGAGGGAAATAATGAATCTGCAATAGCATGTTTTGACAGTGCAGCAGGGATCAATTCAGGTGTTGGTAACATTTATACGCAAAGAGGTATAGCAAAGGGTATGTTACAGGATTATACAGGTGCTATATATGATTTTTCATTAGCCATCAGGTTAAATCCTGATAATGTTAATAATTATGCAGACAGGGGAAATGCCTTAATTGAAATCAGGGAGTATGAAAAAGCCATAAAAGACCTGGAAAATGCTATTAATTTGGATAGCAATTACACCCTGGCATATTATAACAAGGGAAAAGCATACATGTACCTGAAAAATTTTGAACAGGCACTTCAGGATTATGATAGGGCACTGGAATTAAATCCTGATTACGAAGAAGCATTATATGCAAGAGGTTTTTTAGCTTATAAAACCGGTGATGAAAAAAAAGGTTGTGAGGACCTGGAAAAAGCTAAAAATTTGGGACATGAGTCTGCTTTTAAGCTCTATTTAAAGTATTGTAAGAATAGAGAATAGTAATGTTTCTGAACTCAGTAATTTTCAAAATCTATGCGTTACAAGGCATCGTTTAACTCCTCATTTACAGTTACGATGCTTTGCGCCCTTATCTTCCGAATTTACTGAGTTCAGTGTTTAGAACTACAGTCGAAATTGAAATGTTAAAAAAGTAAAATCAGTTTTGAAACACATATTCCGTTGTATCAGATATGGATACAAGGTTGGAGGGATTCATCTTAACAACGTTTTGCAGCATGGTCCTGACCAGGTTCCGGAGTGTTTCTTTTTCCGGTTCGGTGATACTGTCTTCTTTGACCTTCATTTCAAGTTGTTCCATGAGTAACAGTTTGTCCTGGCTCAGGACTTTCGTTTTGTCAAATACGACTTTGATAATCCTGTCTGTATTTTTCCGTCCGAAGATAAAAACATATTGAAACGGATTTTCCGGTTCTATTGTTTCATCTACAAACAGGTCTGACTGTTCTATTGATTTATCATTCAAAATCAATTTTGCTCCCGTAATATAAGATGAAACCAGGACCATGGGGTTGTAACCGGGGGTTGCAAACTGTATTTCACCTCTTATAGGAATAGAATCTTCAAAAATTTCGTTCAGAATAAATTTATTCATAATAAAACCGGCTGCAATTTCACCGTTGATATGGCCAAGGTATTTTTCAATGTCGAACAGACTAATTTCAAAAGTATTGTTACCAATAGAAGTGCCAATGATTGCGCCGTATGCATCTTTAATTTTTATTGTCCCAGCTTCATGATATAGCCTGGTTGTTGCATCTTCTGCTTTCGTTTCTTTTTTTTCCTCTGTCTTGTTTTCATCATTTTTTTTCTTCTGATCATCTGTAGGTGAACAAGAATACATACCTATTCCGAAAAAAATGGAGATAATAAAAAAGACCGGGATTATTGTTTTCATGATAAATATTCATTTTTGGTTCTTCACAAATATACAATTTTAATTTATGTTTTTACAAATAGCCTGTTTATTTCTTTTGAAATAAATCAAAGTTTTATTATCCTGATTTTTTTGAATTCATTTTTAAAAATAAGTCTTGGCACAAGTCGTCCAACTGTAATGTAATACTTGTGCTGCCCAACAGGTGTGGAAGTTTTTCTTTCTTTAAACCGGGTTATCCTTTCTGTAAACCAATCTCTGGCTTTTTTTAAAGGCATGATATGTAGCTCTTTTTCATCAATGAAATAATAAAATAAATAATCTGCGGTCGAGTACATGAAACAGCCGGGGGTTCCTTTATCTTCATTGCTGATAGTTTCAAAAAAGTAATTGCCTGTTTTATAGTATCTGTCAGCCTTGATTTCTATTGTTTTGATATGAACAGTATTATCTTTTTTGTATTTCCAAACAAGATCAATGTCCCGCTGTTGATATTCAGGGATGTTTTCAACATTTTTGACTGAAATTGTTGATGGATGCTTCAACAGGAACTTTTCTATTTCTGATGAAGCAGTAGAGGCAATATCAGACGTCTCTGACATTTGATATGATTGTAACCTGTTGTTTGTGTTGTTTTTAAGCGGAATTTTTTTCATGTGTTTATAATTTCACACATCCTCGTGTCCTGAAATATTTGATTCCCGGGAAACACAACCTGGGATGGATTTGTCACGAAATTTGTTATTTCGGGGATACCCAACCGAAGGTCGATTTACCACCACTTTTGTATTTTTGGTGGTTATTTAAGACGATGAATCCAAATGCCGGATTGTCTTGTGTTATGAACCCTGTAGCAAAATGCTATGTCAAACGGCGCTTAGGGTTTCTTATCCATTTATGGCAATTTTTCCATGTCTCACCTTAATGTGCTTCATGGCATCCTCGTCGTACTGTTGGTATAAATTCCTAAGCAAGAGGACTTCTTCCCTGTTGAGACCAGTATAAAGTGTTATATCTTTATCATCCAGCCCCCCTTTTATCATTTTAAATCCAGTTTCTGCTCTGGAAAGAATGAGCCCTTCGGCTTTACCTTCGGTTTTACCTTCGGTTTTACCTTCGGTCCTACCTTTTTCTATTAATTCGTCAATTATATTCATTGTGTCATTATTTTGGGTTGTTTCTTTTATAACGTTTTCTGCTTCATGGTATTTTTCCTCAGAAACATTTTCAACATAATACAATAAACATTTTAAAAAATCAATAATTTCATTTATTGATATATGCTTTGGTATAAGGTTTAAAACAGCCATAAAGGTCCCTGCAAATTGTAATTTTTTGTTTATATCACGCATGACCATAAATGTAGCGCGGATTTTAAAAGAATCAAATACCTGTTTTACTTTTTCGTCGTCGTAATCATCAAAGACAACAGGAATGAATTCAAAATCGGGGATAAAGGGGCGCAGAATTGTTGGAACATCCCCGAAAAGCGCCCATAATGGCTCATCATGCCATTTTTTTTCTCCATGATATAGAAAAATGATGATTGGCAGCGCCGGTGGTTTTATATTTTGAGCTATTTGTGTATTAACGGCGCCAAAGAAGTAATTCACAAATTGCAGCCTGACATTAACTTTTGGCGCAAAACTTTTATGCTCAATGATGAAGGAGATATTATGTTTTGTATCAGATATACCTTCCACCTGGTAGACAATATCAGAAAAAGACTTCTTCAGTGAAGAGTCAATATAAGAATTGGGTAGCAAACGGAGTGTGTTTAGCCGGATTGTTTTTTTTAAATATTCAGGCAGCACGCCTTTGATAAGCGACTTTGCATCCTCTTTCGATTTCAAAACTTTTTTTATGAAAGCATCGTGTGGATCGCTAACGCCTTTCTCTTCTTTCTTTTTCATGTGTTTAAAATTTATGATTTAGCTGACAACCAGTGATATAGTTTTAGTTCTTTACTGTATAGAGGCCTGTCTCTATGCAATAGAGGCAGGTTATTTCCGCATATGTCTCATGATTAGATCAGTTATTGATTGTTTCATATGTTTGCTTCATTTGTCATGAGCGCTATCCGATTTTGCCAACTCATAAAATGAGAAATGTGTAAACACTTTATATGAACAAATATAAGTAAAAAATAAGTTTTAATTCAATTGCATTTTGATATGCTCATCATATTCTTTTTTGAACCGTATAAATTCTTTATATAATGATGTTACATGCTGAAAATCTGATTTAAATGAACAGGTTAAGGTAGAGTCATTGTCAATATTCCTGAATTCTTTGATTGAGACAAGGTTTGTCAGCGGGTTATCTTTATTGTCTTTGTCAAGTGTTATTTCATACTTACAGTCCACACCAAACAATAACACAGCGCTTGTTGCCTGCCCCTTCAAAACAAGAGAAAGATCATTGATAAATTGATCAAAAGAAGACAAAGTCATTTTTGCCATGAAACCGAAGAATTTAAAACTACTTGAGAAATGATATACAGAACATTCGATTTCTGCATCAAACGACGGGACTTTGTTGCTGATGTAATAGTCCCGCGGAATGATTTTAATTTTAAATTCTTCAGTTTCAACTTTAAGCATAATCTGTAAAAATCATATACTATACAAATCACTAGCTCTGACCAATTCCATTTGATGTTCCTGCAGGATTCTGATGCAGTCAACAATTTTTTCTGTCCTGATAACAACATTTGCTTTTTCACCAAGAGAAAATGCATACAGATATTCAATATTGATATTCTCCGAGTTGAGTATTTTTAAGGCTTTTGCAAGTCCTCCGGGTGAATTCGGTACTATGATACAAATAACATCTGTCAGGCTTACGGAGAATTCATTTTTTTTGAGAAGATCGTATGCTTTATCAGGATCATTGACTATCAGCCGCAATATTCCAAAATCAGAAGTATCGGCAATTGTAAAAGCTGACATATTAATATCTTCATTGGCCAGGATTTCCGATACCTCGGTCAAACGGCCGGTTTTATTTTCTAAAAAAACTGATAACTGTTTAATAATCATGGGTTTATTATTTTATTGTTGTAGATTACGTTTATCTATCACACGTTTTGATTTTCCTTCACTACGTTGGATGGTTTTCGGCTCAACAAGTTTAACCTGCACGCCCAGACCAAGTGTACTCGCAATATTATCACCGATTTTTTTTCTGAGTTCCTGGAGCTTTCTTATTTCATCGGAGAAGAACTGCTCTTCAACTTCTACCTGTATTTCTATGGTATCAAGATTATTTTTTCGCTCAACTAAAATCAGGTAATGTGGTTTGGTTTCACTCATTTCGAGCAAAACACTTTCAATTTGAGATGGAAAAACATTCACACCCCTGATAATGAGCATATCATCACTTCTGCCGGTACATTTTTTCATCCTGGCAAGTGTTCTGCCGCAATCACAGGCGCTGGTGTTAAGTGATGTTAAATCTCTTGTTCTGTACCTTATGAGTGGAAGACCTTCTTTTGTAACTGTAGTAAAGACAAGTTCTCCTTCAACTCCCTCCTCAAGATTCTCCAGAGTCGAAGGCGAAATTATTTCAGGAATAAAGTGGTCTTCATTAATGTGAAGTCCATTTTGAATGTAGCATTCACTGGCAACGCCCGGGCCGATAACCTCGCTTAATCCGTAAATATCGATGGCTTTAATTTGCAATTTTTCTTCTATTTCGGTTCTCATGCTGTGTGTCCAGGGTTCGGCGCCTAATACTCCAACCCTGAGTTTTAGTTCATCACGATTTATTTTACTTTCTTCAATGGCTTCAGCAAGAAATAATGCATATGAAGGGGTGCAGGCCAGTACTGTACTGCCAAAATCGCGCATAAGTTGTAGTTGTCGTTGTGTATTACCACCTGAAATGGGAATAACAACCGCTCCGAGCTTTTCACTTCCATAATGCAAACCAAGTCCGCCGGTAAAAAGGCCATAACCGTAAGCAACCTGAATAACATCATTTTTTTCGGCCCCGGCACAGGCAAGATTTCGGGCCATCACTTCAGACCATGTGATAATGTCCTTCCTTGTATAACCAACAACAGTTGGTTTGCCTGTGGTACCTGATGATGCATGCAAACGTACTATCTCACTCATGGGAGTTGCAAACAGACCAAATGGATAGTTGTCACGCAAATCCTGTTTTGTGGTAAATGGTAGTTTCGGTAAATCATCAATCCCCTTAATATCTTCCGGGACAAGACCTGCATCCTGCATTTTTTTCCGGTAATAAGGTACATTATGATAGACTTTTTCTACTGTATCTACAAGCCGTTTGCTCTGTATCTGACGCATTTCATCACGGCTTAGACATTCATAGGATTCATTCCAAATCATTTGTATTTATCTTTAAGTTTAAATTTTTTTTCATTATCTTTCAAAAATAGTGATGTTTTTAAAAAAGTCAAGGCTATTTTTTACTTTTTCCGGTAAAATCATCTTACAATTATTGTTTATGCCTGTTTTTCCTTTCTAAGGCATTGATGAAAAATAAAATGGACAATTCAGGGTGTGTAATAGAATTGGTAATACATCCTATCTGATTGATTAGATTATTACACACCCTAAAGGACTCATTATTTTTTCTTTTGGCAAGGTAAAAAAAAGTGATTATAGCATTGGCTATGTAAGCTTTTTTAACGAAGCCAATAGGAAAAAGAATATCAATAAATGTTTAGTGTATTTTTTTCAGAATGCTTAAGATAATCCCTGGTAAATGTTTATGTGTTTTAAGTAAATTATTGAAATTCATTCTTATTTGGAATGATTTTAGTAGAATTGTATATATTTTTGTCAGCGAAATCAATACATCTGTCAAAAAATGAGGGAGTTGGTCAACATTATTTAACAAATAGAATGAAATTTCGTAATGTTTAATAAACATATAAAGTGAAATAACAATTTCAGCATTAGGTATCATGAAAGCCAGGAAAGAAACATATGAGGAGCTTGTAACAGAGGTGAAGAGGCTAAAAGAAGAAAATGAAAAGTTGAGGAATGAGAATTCAGTTTTAAGTCCAATACCCAAAGATATTAAGTTTTCTGATTTGGTTGATATTGGTGAGGTGCGTGAATTACTGGAACATTTTTATAAACTTACCGGATTTGCGATTGGTTTGGTTGATGTCAGCGGAAAAGTCCTTATTGCCATTGGCTGGCAAAAAATATGTAATAACTTTCACAGAAAACACCCTGATACAAGACGAAACTGCCAGGAAAGTGTCAGCTTTATCCAAAACAACCTTGTTCCGAAAAAAATTACTACATATAAATGTAAAAACGGTTTATGGGATATTGCTTATCCAATTATCATTGGTGGAAAACACCTGGCTAATGTTTTTTTCGGTCAGTTTTTTTACGAAAATGAAGAAATTGATATTTATTTTTTTGAAAAGCAGGCGGAAATGTATGGATTTGATAAAAATGAATATTTGCAAGGTTTAAAGGAAATTCCTGTTATTTCAAGGAAGAAAGTAGAATCGATCATAGGTTTTTATGCCGGCCTGGCCGAAAATCTGGCGAAAACGGGATATGCAAATTATATACTTAAGAAACAGAAGTCAAAAGAACTTAGAAAAGCAGAAGAACAATTAAAGCAAAATAAAAGATTTCTGGACAACATTATAGACCATTTACCTTTGGGACTACAGGTATTTGATAAGGATGGCTTTTCAACGAGAGTAAATTATGCCCGGAAAGAATTACTTGGACTTCCTGACCTTGATAAAGGCATTGGCAAATTCAATGTTTTAACTGATCCGTATAGTGTTGCCAATGGCGCTGATAAAGTATACAGAAAGGTCTATGACCATTCTGAAATTATTAACCGCGAATTCGAATATGATTTTAATTTAGCTGAAAATGAATGGGATACACGCCATGACAAAAGATTTTTTCATGAAACCATTTTTCCAATTCAAAATGAAAATAACGAAGTAACCCACACCGTTGCTTTATTGACTGACATAACAAGGCGAAAAACAATTGAGAGAGAGCTTAAGGAAAGTGAAAGTCGTTTCAGAAGTATTTTTGATAATGCCATATCCGGTATCGCATTTACAAACGGTAAAGGCAAATTATTATTGGTTAATAAAGCCTTTGAGGAGCTTATTGGTTATAGCAAAGAAGAATTATTGAAAATGGATTTTGCCGGATTTACCCATCCAGATGATATAGATGTTGAAAAAAGATTGATAAGACAAAACCTGGTTAAAAATAAATACCAACAACGCTGGGAGAAGAGATACATTAGAAAAGATAATACAATTATCTGGGTGGATATTTCAGTATCAATTATAAGAAACGAGGCAGGTGAACCTGAATATTTTGTTGGTGTAGTGAATGATATTACGGATAAAAAGAGAGTAGAGATTGATTTAAGAAAAAGTGAAAAAAAATACCGTTCCGTTGTTGCTTCAATGAATGAGGGAGTGATTATGCAGGATTCAGACAGAAAATTAATAGCTATAAATGCAGCAGTTGAGCGAATTTTGGGTATTCCAGGTCATGAGTTAACAAAAGAAATAATTTTTTCACATCATTGGCAGGTTATTGATGAAAAAGGAAACAATTTCCCTGAGTGTAAAAATCCTGTCAATGTAGCTTTTCAAACCGGGAAATCACAAAAAAAAGTTATTATTGGTCTTAAACGGCCTAAAAAGGAGGTATGCTGGTTAAATATAAACGCTGTCCCGATTTTCAACTCTGATAAAACCAAACCCATTGCTGTTGTTGTAACCTTTATGGATGTCACTTATCAAAAGGATACAGAAAACGAGCTTAAAGAAATTAATGCAGCAAAAGACCGTCTATTTTCTATTATTGCACATGACCTGAAAAATCCGTTTAATGCAATTCTTGGATTTAGTGAGATGTTGGTGAGTGAAAATCTAAAGGATAAGTCCGACATATATAAATATATCAAACAAATTTATGACGGAGCAAGACGAAGTTATGATTTGCTTAATAATCTGCTTGAATGGTCACGGGCACAGACGCGCCATATTGAATTTAGGCCGGCGTTTTGGTTTGCTGAGGAATTGATCGATGAAGCAATCGGTATACAGGCAAATTATGCCCATTCCAAGGGTGTTGAAATGATAAAGGCAATAGAGCCATATCTTAAATTGAAAGCAGATAAAAATATGTTGAATACTATACTGAGAAATCTCCTTTCCAATGCTATAAAGTACAGTAAAGCAGGAGGAAAATTGATAATCAGCGCTGTGAGGATTGAAGGGTACGTTGAGTTCTCAGTGAGTGACAATGGGGTTGGTATTGATAGAGATAAGATAGAAACTGTCTTCCGGACGGAAAAAATAGATACAGCACCGGGAACCAATAATGAAAAAGGTTCCGGATTGGGATTACTTATTTGTAAAGAATTTATTACCAGACATAATGGGGAAATTTGGATAAAAAGTATCAAGTCGAAAGGTACTACCGTTTATTTCAGGATTCCTTGCGGAGATAAGCCCTTGCATCAACAGTAAATAACTGTCTGCCTTTTCCTATTAAGGGATTGATATCCAATTCTTTTATCTCAGTGGCAAATCTTAACAATGTAGATAAGTGGGTGATAGTATTAGCAAATTCATACTCATCAATACCTTCATTGCCTCTAAAACCCCGAATTATTTTATAACTTTTTAGAGAGCGTACCATGGATAATGCCTCGTTAATTGTAAGTGGGGCAAGACCAGATGATATATCTTTAAGGACTTCAACAAAGATACCACCTAATCCGCATAGAATAACATGTCCGTAATCCTGTTCATACTTGGCGCCAATATAGAGTTCTGTGCCGCTAATCATTGGCTGAACAAGAACACCCTTTGCATCTTTTATTCTTAATAAACGGTTAAATTCACTAAAAAGGTGGTCTTCATTTTTGATATTCAAAACAACACCACCTACATCACTTTTATGCACCGGACCAATGACCTTTAAAACCAGTGGAAAACCCAGTTCCTTTGCAACTTCAGACAATTCTTCTTCAACAGACACAGTCTTTTCCGGCACTCTGGGTATCATGGCAGCGTCAAATAATTCATCAATAGTTTTTGGTTCAAGATACCCTTCAGGACTTTTTTCAATGATACGTCGTATTTTTGGAACATCAATCCCCCATAAATCGATTTTTTCATCAGCAGGGGATGGTGTGTTAAATATCCTGGTGATAGCGCTTCCGAGTTGCACTTCATCGGGAAAACAGATATGTCCCAAAGACAGAAAGTATTCCACTTCATCTTTTGCTGTGATGACCGATGGTAAAACAGGGAAGACAGGTATATCGGAGGTCTCCATTTTTTCATGAAGCACCTCATAAGTGTCAAAAACTTCCTTTAGCCCTGTTGTGCCAAAAATCACAACAATTCCGTCAATATTTTCAAAATATTTATCACAATAATCAATGACAAGTCTTAATTGTTTGGCATTGCCTGTTGCCAGTAAATCAACCGGATTAGAAACCGAAGCTCCCGGTTCGAGTAGTTTCAGCAATTCATCGGCCTTATCCCCTGCTATTTCAGGAATTTCAAGTCCGCCTGCCGACAAAGCATCTGCCAGCATAACTCCCGGGCCGCCGGCATGCGTAATAATGGCAATATTTTTACCTTTCAATTTTTTTGATGAGAAAACACAAGCTACATTCGTCAACTCTTCCCTGCCAAAACACCTTACGATTCCGGCTTTTCTGAATAGTGCATCAACTGCCATATCCGATCCTGCAATTGCCCCGGTATGTGACATCGCTGCACGTGTGCCGGCATCTGTACTGCCTGCTTTGATAGCTGCTATTTTACACCCTTTACGGATAAGTGAGGAGGCATGATGAAGAAAAAGATCGGGATTTTCTATCTTTTCAACATACAATAATTTGATTGGCGCGCATGTTTTAGAATCATAATGTAGGTCCATGTATTCAAGGATATCTTCAACACCGGTTTGGGCTGAATTTCCGACTGTAAATACATTTGAAAAAGAAAGACCCTTTAACATGGCAGATTCCATGATGAATGCTGCTGTGGCTCCTGAGCCTGAAATAAGATCGCATGATTGGGGTTTCAGTTTAGGAACAGGGGATGTAAAAATACCGGCGTATACGGGCGTGATTATTCCCGTACAATTCGGGCCAATAAGACAACCCTCAGCTTCTTCAATATATGAAACGATTTCTTCCTCCAGTTTTTTTCCTTCTTCATCTTTTTCACTAAATCCTGCTGAGATAATAATAAATGATTTTATATTTTTGTCCGTTGTAAGGGTTTTAACCGCAGATGGACATAATTTTGCAGGAATTGACAGAATAGCAAGGTCACACAGCGGAATGTCCTGGATGTTTTTATATGATTTTATTCCTTGTATTTTTTCGTATTTAGGATTGACGGCAATTATTTTACCTTTATATCCTGAGGAAATGATATTTTTTATTATTTTTCCTCCTGGTTTCCCTGTATTTTCAGAGCCACCAACAACAACAATTGATTTTGGTGAGAGAAGGGTTTCAAGGATCATATTGTGAATTTTATTTGCTTTGATATTTTTGTTAAATTAAGGAATAATCTCATTGACTGAAAGCAATGCATTATATTATTGAACATTCATACTCATATTTAGCAAATGTTTAAAAAAATATTATCTGGTAAAAGCGCTTTAATAATCGGTATTTCTTTTTTATTTCTAAATACCTCTTGCAATCTGTTTGAGGATAAGAATGATAAAGAAAATGAAAAACCTGAAAATGAAAATCAAACAAAGCCGATAACCGAAAAATCCGGCCTTTCAACCTCAGAAAACACAATACATTTACAAAGACGATTTTATAAACATTTTACCGGACTTATAGGAGATAAACATCAGGTTGTTGTTGATCTGAACAGACAAGGTAAACAGTTGACGGGAAAATATCATTATGTAACTCAAAAGAAGAATATCGGACTGGAGGGAGTAATCAATAATGCAGGAATTGAATTATTCGAATATGTGTCAGGAGAAAAAACAGGTCATTTTACCGGTTCATTTCAAAATACAGGCCTGATAGAAGGGGTATGGCAAACGATTAATGGCAGGAAAAAGCTATCTTTTCAGTTTAGTGAAGATTACACGTGTTCTCTTCCCTTTACATCATATTTTTTTTCAGAGCGTTTTGAGCCGGGGGAAGATAAGTTTCCTTTGGACATTCGGATAACATATTTAGAGCCAACCGAAAAGGAAGGTGAATATGCAAATCTGGTTAGAATCCTCAGAAGGAAATTTTTCAATACGGATTTTAACAGTAAGACTTTTGATACAATGGCAAAGCATTTTTCAGCATGTTTCCGGGATTCTGTTCGGGAATTGTTAACAGAGCCGGTATCGAATGAAAATTCATTAGAAAAAGATAAAAGTATCTGTATCAGGTATAATCATAATAATATTGTTTCCATTGAAATTGCAGATTATGAAAATATTGTCAGCAGGCATGGCCATGTGCATACTGAATTTATTAATTACAATATAACTCAAAAAAAGATTTGTTTATTTACTGAATTATTTGACAATCATGAAATAAGTGCCTTTTCGGATAAATTAGATAGTGTTGTTCAGGCAAAAAATATTGCTTGTTTTATTGCGTTCAATGAGATGCAAAAAGAAGAATTCGGACGTATTATCAATTCCGGATTTTATTTTATTCCTGGCGGGATTGGTCTATTTTTCGATGCAGGAGAAATATCTCCATTTGTTGATGGTGATGTAGAACTGGTATTTTCAGATAAAGAAATAGCGAAAATGATGGGTAAAACAAAAAATGAACTTTTTATGTAAGATTTAGATTTCTGGTAATTAGATTTCTATGGCTTCAATCTCAAAATATTTCAGATTTTTATTCAAAAAAATGCAACAAAATGATGTGCCGGGGCGTTTAATAAGTGAATTTCGTTCTTTTATTAAATAGTTTGGTTTTTTGTTAATAATT
>CAZVTW010000122.1:0-13393 GCA_964629805.1 uncultured Bacteroidales bacterium
GTTGCTGCAAAATGGAGACAGACTGACAGAGCCTCTATATTTCCGGTCAGAATACTTATTACAGGTTATAATAACCCTGGCATACTGGGTTCAATTGTTGATGTGATTTCGAACGAATTACGTCTTAAGATGGGCAATGTCAATTACACACCAACAGAAGGAAACGTGTTTGAAGCCCATATCATGGTTTTCCTGCAGAATACCGAACATCTTGATTTACTGCTGTCAAAAATCAAAAATATAAACGGCATTGCAACAGCAGAACGGGAGTATGCTATGTAGCAGAAAACAAATTAATGAGAATGATCATGAAAATATGATTTTTCGAATTCAGCCAGTGTGTCTCTCATTTTTTTGATGTTATCAAGGTCTGTTGTTTGTTTCGCTTTCATTGCGAATACAGACAATTCGTGAAGCAATACCAACTGTTTTGTGTATTTCCTGTAAGCATCCTTGTCACCGGGGTTTGTCAGTTTAATTCTCTGATGTAAGAAATACTGGCTGACAATGTCCTGAATTTTAATGGCATGTTCCTCTTTGTTAACGATCCATCTGACAAGCTGATTGTAGTTTTTGTCTCCTTCTTTTGAAAGTTCCGTGATCATATTCATGGACTTTTCTATCGTTGTAATGTGTTCATAAATCATTGTAACACGAAGACTATCTCCATAAATACCACAAGGAATTTCACAATGCCCGCTGGCATTGTTCATGTTCATCAGGAACACCGAAGTAATAAATAATGCTTTTAATGTGTAAATTGTTGATCTCATAATAAATTTTGTTTTTTGGATTTGACTTAATTGTTTAACAAAAAAAAAGCCAATAAGTTTTGAGACTTTATTGACAGACACTAATTAGTGTCCATCCATAAAGTAAGTGTCTCGGCCAGAAAGTTCGAGGTCGAGGCGGATTAAAAATCATAAACCGCAGTGTACTAATGTACATGAGGATTTAGGGTTTTTAATCCAACGAAGAGATCGGACTTTATGGACAGACACTAATTATATTCAGTGAATTACACATTGTCATCCATTCTGTTGAAACTATATGTTGCTATTTGATTATTAGTGGCGCATCGTCACCTTATAAAGTTTTTCAGTATAACAACCATTCCAACAGGATCATCCCTGATTTGAATGATTAATTGTTGATAATAACCCTCAATATCATCTTCATTTGAATTTGTTTCTTTATTAATTATCTTAAGCCTCCCATATGGCGACCTTAATTGGGTCTTGTCTTTTTCAAGTTCTATGCTGGGAGATTCAACCATCAGGTATTGATTTGTTTTATCAACAAAAATAATGGCATCAGTTAAAAGCGTTTTATTTTTGAGGACCGAATCTTCCTTTGCAATTACAAGAATATTTTCATCAGGGCGGAAAATTTTCGCGGGTTTTACATTGTACTTTTTGAGCAATTTTCCCCATTTAGATGGTCTATACAGGTCTATGGTATAGTCGAGCAATTCCGGACCTCCGTGTTTTCCGTGCCCCGGAACAACAATGCTGGCATGCCCGTAACTGGCTTTCACTTTTTCAATTGTTGAAGACCACTTTTTGATATCAGCATCCGCAATATTCCCATACCATCCGTTCATGTTCCTGACTGAATTGCTTCCAAAGAGGATTTTTTGGTCAGGAATCCAGACCACAATACCATCTTTTGTGTGCCCGGGTCCAAAATACCTGGCAATCAATCGCCTTTTTCCTATTTGTATGACAATGGAATCCTGAAAAGTATTTTTCGGTACCGGCAGACTTTTCTCCCTGGCAATTTCGCCGGTCAAATGACAAGCATATGATGCTATGTCATGATTATGAACCACATCTAATCCCTCCATGGCGTCAGGATGCCACATGTCAATCACATATGCTTTGATTATGGCTTTGTGTTTTTGCTGAATCCAGGAAATTAGACTATCTGTCAGTTCATCTGACATAGGTGTAGAGACAATTGCTGCTTCTGATTGATCTATTATTACCAGTCCGTTATTGCGATGTGAGGTGTGGATATAGGTATATGGACTGAGTTTTACCAGTTTTAGTTCATTTGTAATTTGTATAACCTCATTTTGAGCTGTTAATGAGGTGAGATAAAACAATAAAACTGCTATGAAAATCATGCGTTTTTTCATACATGTAGAATTATTTGAATATTAAGGGCTTGAAACGAAATAAACTTTACATTTTTAGGGTGTGTAATAGGATATTTAATACATTCTTTTATGATAAATTCCTGATTTAACAAGTAAAAACAGATTCATATATATAAGATTTGTATTATTACACACCCTAAACTTGTTCTTTTGCCCTTTGCCACGTTGCAAAAAGCTATAAATAGTCAATGCTATTATTCATCATATTTTTAATTACTTTTAATGGTATTCCCCGATTTTATCGAGGGCAGGCCCCGAAATTATCGAGGGCAGGCATAAGATCGCTTCGCTAAGTTCGCAGTTTTTGCGCCTTGGCAAAGAACAAAATAATTTCGTATAATCTGTAAACCTTATTTCGCATTCCCAAAGTATTAGTTTTTTTAATAAAGCTCTAATTTAGATTATCTTTTTTTTATTTTAGTTTTGTAATCGGGAAAATTTAAGATTAATTAACTAACTATCTCAAAAACAATTACTACCATGAAAGTATTACAAAAAATTTTTTTCTTTTCAGTTTTATGTTTGTTATTTATTACAAGCAGCTTTTCTGCAAATATTTTTGTATCTACAGCGGGTAAAGATGCCCATGAAGGAACGTTTGACAAACCTGTTAAGACACTTCAAAAAGCAGCAGACCTTTCTTCACCTGGTGATACCGTATTTGTAATGTCAGGATACTATCATCAAAAAATGCTCATTAAAGACAAAAAAGGAATCAGGCAAATCCAATTGTTTTTAAAGCATTGGGCCATGTTATAATTGACGGTCCTCCAGGATTATCATTAGAAGGTGTTGATTTACAAATAGGTGATTTTGACCTTCCTCTTTCTTCGATGGACCATTTATATTATCCCTATTTCAGGGGGGCTGTTATCAGGATTGAAAATTCCTCTCACATTGTCATTGATGGTTTTGAAATAGCAGATTCAGAATGGTTTGGCCTGGCTGGACTTTATAGTGACCACCTGACTATTCAGCATTGCATTATTCATGATCTCCAGGCATCCGGTATCTACCTTTTATATTGTAAGGACCTTACAGTGGCTTTTAATGAAATTATGCGTGCCTGTGCATGGCCCCGCCGTTTGCATGAACATGGTTCCCAGGAATGTATTTCTATTGTGAACAGTACAGAATTTGAAATCATGTATAACAGGATACATGAAACAAAGAACTGGAATTATGTCCAATACCAGGCATCCGCTGTTGGCGGAGAAGGAATTGATGTGAAGGAACATTCTAAAAACGGGAGTGTCCACCATAATTATGTTTATAACCTCATGCGTCCCGGACTATATGTCGATGCCTGGGATTCTAAGGACACCAGAAATGTCAGCTTATACAACAATGTCGTCCATAACACACAAAATGGAGTGGCACTTGGTTGTGAAAACCTGGGTGAGTTGAACAACATTCTCATCTATAATAACCTGTTGTATAATAACTGGCTGGAAGGTATTATTTTAGCAGCCTGGGCAAAAGGCGGAGCTAAAAAAGGCATCAGGATTTTCAACAATACGATTTATAACAACTGGGAAGGTGGTATCAATTTAGGTTCTGAAATTCATGAAGACATATATGTATACAACAATATCATGTACCAAAATACACGGTTGCGTGATCTTGAACTCAGAAAGGGAGAAGCCCAAAAGCTCAAAATTAGTCATAACCTGGTTGCAGAGAAACCGCTTTTTTTTGAAGGCGGGAATCATGAATACATGCTACAGGAAGAGAGCCCTGCCATTGATGCCGGCATGGAAGTACCTGATTTTGTTAAAAACGACCTGAATGATGCACCGTGAATAGCTGGTGATAAAGTTGATATAGGCGCTTTTGAATATGGCAGTGAACCAACAGGGCCAAGGATTATGTATGTTTCAAGAAGTGGCAGCAATCATTTTCCCGGCACATTCTATCAACCATACCAAACCATCAATAAAGCGATTGAAAGCGCTGTTGCCGGTGATAAAATAATCATTCTTCCAGGTTTTTATAACGAAAATATTGAATGTAAGAATATTCAGGGGGCTGAGACTCAAAAAATAATAATCAGAGGGCATGGAGATGTCGTCATTAATAATCCTGAAGAATCAGAAGATGCTTTGGTTATATTAAAATCTTGCCAGTTTATTGAATTTGAAAACATGACATTCAATGCAAATGATAAAACAGGTATTTCTGTAATGGGTAGCAGCAATATAAGCATAAAAAATTGCAGGATAAAAAGATTTGTCAAGACGGCTATCCGGGTTCAGGGGACAAAGGACAGTCATTTCTCATACAATGAAGTTATTACGGGTGAAAGCCTGAAAACTCAAAAACAACCGGGTATCCAGGTTGATAATAATGAATCATCAGTTGTTTTTGAGAACAATTGGTTTAGGACTTACTTATAGATACATAGTTGATTCAAAAAAAAGAATCCGGTTACAAAAAACAAGCCGGATTTTTTATTATATTTTGTGGGATATTTAATAATCTGAAGGATAAATATTTACAATACCTTTTGTTTTCTTCTTAATATCAGGAAATCCAAGATATTTCAGTGTTAAAACGCCGTCTGCCTGAATATTTAAAAATGAAATAACAAAAACATCAAATATACCAGTTCCTTCGGCTTCAACATTCATATCTTCAACCTGTAGATTTCTGGTATTAATATTTCCGGTTCCTTTAATTCTGAAATCACAATAGTTAACTGTTGAGTCTCCTGACATAAATATGTTTCCCGTTCCGTTAATAAAAGTCTCTAATTCATTACAAATAAGATTTTGTATATCAAAATCTGCGGCTCCTTCAATATGAATTTCCAAAATATCTGTCTCTAATCCTGATAAAGCAAAAAAAGTCCAGGCGCCTTCTGTTGTAATACTGCTGAGATTTGCAGATGAAGCAAATATGATTATACCATCATGTTTTCTGATGCTTTTTTCAAAATCAACATATAGTTCATCACCGTGTACCTCTGTTGATAAGATGTCAATTATATTTTGCTGAGCGCTGATTACAATTTCATCTGATTCTTCCTGGATAAAAGTAACTTCTCCTGAACCTTTCAGGTGTACGCGGCTAAATTTAGGGGTTGTCCTGGTTTCATTTTTTAATTCGCCAATGCCTGTAATACTTTCATTATCATCTTTTGTATCATCGCAGCAGAAAAACAATAATGATAAGGTACAAAATAAGAAGATATGTATTATACTTTTGATAACTTAATATTTGTTTTATTAGATCAGAATTTTAGAGATAAATATTGCTATGAAACAACAACATTTTCTGCATAAGGCCCTTTGGGTCCTTTTTCCATATCATAACTAACAATATCTCCTTCCTTCAATTCCTTATTAGCATTTTTCACGTGTACAAACACATCTTCCTTTGATTCAGCATCCTTAATAAAACCATACCCTTTGGTTGTGTTGAAATACGTAACCTTGCCGTTTCTTTTTTGATTGGTTGCAGGAGATTCTTCTTGCCTTGAAGCGCCAATATCAATATCCTCTGTCTTTATTTCTTCTTTTTTCTCCGGATCAGGCGGCGTTGAGGTTATCATACCGTTTTCATCAACGTAGGCAATCATATCGTCCAAACTGTTTTTTTGTTTTTTTTCTCTTTTTTCCTGCCGTTTTTTCTCTTTCTCTTTCTTCTTCTTTTCTTGTTTTTTTTGAACGTCTTTTTTGTTAAAAGATTCTTGAGGTCTAGCCATAAATAAATTAAATTTAAAAAATAAGTCTAATCCTAAAAACTATCTTTTTAGAGCCAAATGCTTCATTATAGTTTATCTTTTAATGATGATTTGACTCATCATTGAATTTTGCGTAAAGTTATCAAAGAATATTATTCTTTCAAAAAAGAATCATCATATTTTTTTCAGAATAAATTCTGAACTCAGAAAAGTCAGGAAATAAATATCTTCTACAATTGGTCAGCTTTTTGTTCCAGGACTGATTTTGCATGCCTGTAATAATGCCCCCTCATATCTCTTGAATATTCTTTCAGTATTTCCCTGCCAATACCTTCCGAATCACCAAGTTTGTATAGCGCCCTGGCAAGAACCAGCTCCCTGAGCGATTTATTCCGGGTAGAGGTATCAATATGACTTTTAACCGTCATCTCTTTCGCTTCTTCAATGGTTTGCACGGAATGTCCCCTAACACCAGGTAAATTTAGAAGTTCTGCAATCGTTTTAACGGCATTGGGATTACCTAATGCCTCTAAGGCCACACAAACGGCCCTGAAATGAGAAAATGCACTATCAGGTGTTAATAGCTTTGCTTTTTCTATTATAGCATCCAAAGCTTGATCTTTTCGTGTACGGCCAAGGGCTATGATAAGGCTGTCGAGTTGACTCATGCTGGCTCCGAATTGTCCCATGCCTGTGTAATTCCAGCCTTCATCCCAATGTTCATATGATTTCACTTCTTTTTCCAGCGTTTGCCATCCTTCATCCTGCCACATAATTCCAAGAATATGAGCATAAATGAGCTTATGGGCAGGTTCTGCTACTTGTTGATATTCCTTTTTCAGCATCGGAACTGCTTCTTTTGTGTGCCAAAGAACAATTTCCAGGTCTTTAAAGTCATGTTTCACGTTCTTTACAGCTTCTTGAATGTCTTTATCTGGCAGCGGATATGGGTCAGTATGCTCAAGAACTTCCTTTGGCAGATTTTCAATTTTTATCAAATGCTCCTGCAGATTTTTTATATCAATGTATCGAATGAGATTGTTATTTTTTGAGGCCATAGCAGTAGCAATACCAACAGAATAACCCTGGTTCTGCAGACAGGGTTGCATTCTGATAACCGGCATGGCATCGCGGTGTGCACTAACTCCCAATCCTGTGACTATAATGCCTTCAAGCCCTTTGGGTAATAAACTGCGAACTGGTACATATGCAATAACATCAATGCCGCTGCCTTCGGGTGGTTTAAGCATAAAAAACGGATCAACTGTAAATCCATGTGTATCAAATGAGCTTTTATGAATAGATATTGTATCCGTGTATGTCCTTTTATTATACACATCAAGAACTGAAACCGTAAAATCTCCGATGATTCTCCTTCTTTCACGGGTTTGGAGTAATTTTCCGATGTCATATGCATCTGAAAATTTCTGTTTGGCTACGACAAACGTGCGAAATGCATCAAGGATATCTGTGTCATCGATAAATGTATAATCAGTATTATTGTAATTATCACCCGGGTTAATAAACGGGAGACCGGCGCCCTGGACTGCGACATGCGATTCGTTTGTATAAACATAACCAGAACCAGCAGCAATAGCAATATCGGCGCTTCCTGTCGAATCAACAACTGTTTTTGCCAATACCACGCCTCTGCCGTAAGGCGTAGCAATAACAACTCCTTTAACAACATTATCTACCACATAAGCGCCACATCCAATAACGCCAAACCATATATTGCCACCAGATTTTCTTATTTCAGTTCTGAACCATTCTTTTTTCCAGTCCGATACAAAATGCCATTTTTTGTCCTTCCTGTCTATACCCGCCCCTAGTTTTTCTACACCTTTATCCACTTCTTTAGTAAAACCTTCGCGGTAACCATGATAATAGGCACCAATCATCCCCATTGTGCCAACGCCGCCAAGTCCGTGAAGGTACTCAACCACGAGTGTACTAATTCCTTCGCGGGCAGCACCAATACCTGCCGGAGCCCCGGCTGTTCCTCCTCCTACAATCACAGTATCATAAGTACCCAGTACAGGAAGATTGTTACTACTGATATCATAATATTCAATATTCATGTATGAACGTAAACCGGAAAGTAATTCCTTAACAGCGCCTTTGGATGTAACAGGTTTTCCTGTTGATTTAATGTCAGCATTTACAGGAACGGGGGTTGTTTTTGCTAAATCAGCAGCTACAATACCTATTTTATGTCCGGTTGCAATGATGTTAACCGGTTTAAAGAGAAATTCGGCGGTCTCCCTCGATATATCAGCAATTGCGCTCAGGACAAATAGATTATTGTATTCGTTCGGCAGAAAATACCGCTCATCAAAATCTTTTTGAATGTTGAATGTTTGTTTCCTGTATCTTTTTTTCCCTTCAATGTGAACAAACGGGACATAAAATGGAAATTCGGATGAGTCAACCTGTTTTGGCCCCCAGGTCAGGTCTCTTACTTTTTGCTCAATGTCGGCATGAGCCTGATATGTATCTTCCCGCAGAGGCAATGTGATATGATACTCATATGCCTTATATTCCTTATCCTTGTATATAACAAGTTTAGGCATCTCTTTGGCTACCATATTCGGGTTTTCTTTCTTATCACTACCCACAGTGATGAATTTGAAGGTATATTCCCCTGGCTCAAACTCAGAAAAATTAACATTAGCCAATCTTGCTACTGTCGCCGAAGGAGTAGCGTCAATTATTACTTTTGCCCGGATAGCCTGTCTTCCTCTCCTGTTTGCCATAATAACTCCTCCGGGATTGCCGTTTTCATTAAACAAAACATCAGTCACATAACAAGCAGGCAAAAAATCAACACCATATTCAAGCAAGTGGTCATCAAGCGCTTTCTTCACTTGTAAAGGGGTTGGTAGACCAACATCCTGCGGGAATATCTTGTTTACTAACTCATTGTCAGAGCTATCCGGATTTTCCCAATATCTGTATGTACCGCAGATATCTTCGCCCAGGTATGTTTCCATTGAAATGAGCAGGGTTTTAGCACCTTTTTTTGCTGCTTCAGCGGCTGCTGCAACACCGGAAGATGCCCCACCGACTACCAGAACATCAACATCATAAGCAAGCGGTATTTCTTTTGAGGATTCTGTAATAAACTGATCATTATCATTCCGGGATTTAGCAGATAAGTCTTTGTTCAACAAACTTATACCTGTTCCGGAAATCACGACAGCGCCAAGACTGGTGGTTTTAATAAAATGACGACGTTTCATATTGGTATTATTTTAGAAATGGTTTGTCAAAAATAAAAAAAACGCCGGTTAATAAAAGGGTTTCCCTAAAAATTAATCAGGTATCTAAGGGTTTTATGCGAAATACACTGTACAGAAATGTTAAGGTTATTATGTTTCAATTCGTAATCCAACAACAGTAATATCATCCCGCTGTTCAAAACCTTTTTGAAAATCATCAAGTGAAGATTCAAGTATCCTGCCTTGTTCCGGTATGGATTTGGTCGCATTTTCTTTCAGTATTTGAACAAGTTTTTTTTGTGTAAATTTCCTTTTTTGTGGATTGCATTGGTCAGCATATCCGTCTGAAGCCAGATAGATACAATCTCCATTATTGACTTCTAATGTCTGCTCTTTAAATTCAATATTTCTGTTTTTTGAAACAAAGCCTCCAATTGATTTGCGTGTTCCTTCGATTGTTTTAATTTCATTATAGACGGAATCAAAGTAAATCAATGGTCTTTTTGCTCCGGCATAAGTCAGCTGCCAAGGACCAGAATTATCAACCTGCTGAAACCGGCACAGACATACATCCATTCCGTCCTGGTTATCGGTAGAATCTTGTCTAAGAGCTCTGCGTACAGATAAATCCAACTCATTCAGTATTTTTGCAGGAGAATGAATACCGTACTCATTTACAATGTCATTCAAAAGCCTGATGCCTATCATGCTCATAAATGCACCCGGAACACCATGTCCGGTGCAGTCAACAACTGCCAGGAAAATTATTGGTTTCTCCTGTAGAGACGCACGGACGTGCGTCTCTACAAGGGAAAACCAATAAAAATCACCGCTGACAATATCTTTGGGTCTGTATAAAAGAAAATTTTCAAAATACTTTTCCATTTGGGCTTTTGCCGGCAGCATGGCCTGCTGAATCGTTTTGCCATAGCGAATGCTGCCGGTTATTTGTTCTTTTTGACGGTTAACAAGCCTGTAAGCCCTGGAATTGTCAAGAGCAATTGAAATGTATGAAGCAAGTGTTCTGAGATTTGTTACATCTGTATCATTATATGCATTTTTTTTATAACTATTCACCGTTATTGTACCGACAGCTTTGCCTTCAACTATCAGCGGAAGGTGAATCATTGATTCAGGTATTTTTGATGTTTTAACATCAGGAAGCTGTTTTAGATATTTTTTATATTCATCTGATAAATCATTGATGATTATCTCTTCCATGTTTTTGAAACATTTCACACTCAGGCTTTGATTGTTTGACAAGGATTTATAAAAATACGGCAAAGGCTTACCCTCTTCCATAAAATAGGGAAAATCAATAATTTCCCTTCTTTCATTAAAAATTCCCACACCAAAAGCTGCTGTATCCATGAGTGACGAAACATAATCATATATCATTGAATTTATGGTGTCAAAATCAAATGTTGCAGTTAATTTTTGCCCAAATTCACTCAATAATTTGATATTATTAAAAGCCTTTTCAAGCTGGTCACGAGAAGCCTCTATTTCTTCTTTTTGGGCGCCAATTTCATCCTTCTGTTTCTGTATTTCATCGTTTTTTGACTGGAGTTCTTCATTTTGTTGTAAAATTTCTTCTTGTCTTTCTTCCAGTTCAACATTTGCCTCCCTCAATTCTGCTGTCCTTTCGGTCACTTTTTCTTCAAGGATTTGTTTTTGTCTCTTTAGTGCATTGACACGATAAAAATAGAAAGACAAGGTACCTGCAATGATTAAAACGATCATTGAAGTTCTGAACCACCAGGTCTCCCACCAGGGTGGTGTGATGATTATTTTGACTGAAACTCCTGTATTGTTCCAAATTCCGTCATTATTAGCGGCAATGACTCTCAGGGTATATTCTCCCGGGGTTAAATTCGTAAATGTGGCATAACGCTGATTTGCCTCAGTTTTAATCCAATTGTTGTTATATCCTTCCAATTTATATTTATACATATTCTTTTCAGGTGCGAGAAAATGCAGTGCTGAAAAAGACAATGAAAATATATCTTCTTTGTATGTGAGCAATAATTCATTTGTTTGGGTAATCGAAGTATCTAAAATGACCCTGCCATTTAAAGAATCTCCGATATTTACCGGTTGATTATAAATTTTAAGGCCAGTAAAAACAATCCTGGGTTCTATGGTATTTGTTTTCATGCTGTCGGGATGGAAATAATTTACTCCTTTCCTGCCTCCCAGGTATATATGTCCGCTGGATGCTATAGTTCCACTTCTTGGCATAAATTCTTTATTAAGTAAACCATCAGCAATACCAAAATTTGTAAACACTTCATTTTCAGGGTTAAATTTACAAAGCCCATTTGCTGTTGTAATCCACAGCATTCCGCTATTGTCTTCCAGAATATGGCGAATGGCATTATCACATAAACCGTCTTTTTTGTAATAAACTTTAAAGGTTTCTTCTCTCCTGTCCATAAGGTTTAATCCGGCTTCAGTACCTATCCAGAATCTATTCTTCGAATCTTCATATATCGTTCTGATTGTTTTGTTACTGATGGAGCCGCGATTATCCAAATCCGGAACATAATGGGTAAAAGACCCGGATTGCGGATTAAACTTGTTAAGCCCATGTCCCGCAGTACCGGCCCATATGGTTTGTTGCTTGTCCTCGTAAATAAAATAAACATATGTATCATTCAGGGATTGTGGATTTTCCGGTTCCCTGGTGTAATTGGTGAAAGTATTCTTTTTAGTATCATAAAATGAAATACCTCCGTTCAATGTAGCAATAAGCAGGCGTCCTTTTGAATCTGTTGTCATGTGCCAGACATTATCAGACGGAAGACTATTGGCATTATTTGGTTTGTGCTTTAAATATCCAAAAGTATCATTTAAAATGTTATATCTGGTGATACCTCCTGCCCAGTGGCCCGTATAAATGTTGTTATTTAATATTTCAACAGATAATACTGCATTGTTGCTGAGTGAATTTTGGGGATTATCCGGATCATGAATAAAATGCCTGATGGAATTTGTTTGAGGATTAAACCTGTTAAGACCATAGCCATCAGAGGCTATCCAGAAATTATGATACTTATCTTCTTTAATTGATAGAATAGCACCGGCAGAGAGGCTATTCATATCATTGGGCCGGTGATAAAGAGAATTAAATTTTTGCTTATCTCTGTGCCATACATCAATCCCTGTCTCAAGAGAAGCGAGCCATATACTATTGAATCTGTCTTTAAAAATGAATTGAACATTATTGGATGATATTCCCTTAGGATTATTGTCATGATGTTTGTACTTTCTGACTTTATTATTTTTCAGACTGTAAATATATAGTCCGTCATTTGAACCTAACCATAATTCATTATCTATTAGCTTGATATCATGAAATATTTTTATCCTGTTCTGATTATCTAATTGTTGTGGTCTGATAAGGGTTTCAGTCATGTCAGAATTGTTGAAATTAAGCACCAGACCATCTTCCTGAAGTACGATAAAACGGCCTGAATGGGATTGACAGAAATATTTATTATTTTGACTGTAGAATCCTTCAATGGGATGATATTTAATCTTTTTTGTTTTGGTGTTTAACTCAAAAATGCCTTTCTCCTGCCTGGTAAGAGCCCACAGTGTGTTCCCGCTAATGAGCATGTCGCTTAATTCTTTATCCATGAGAGAATGAACTGAGGGGGCAGTGTTATCAATGGTAAGAAACTGACCTGATGTTCTATCGAAATATTGGAGCCCAATATTTGTACCGATCCATACCTTTTCCTTTCCCTGGAAAACGATACAGCCTACATGATTTTGAATGATACTATATGGATTTTCAGCATCATGAGTATACCTGGTAAATGATTTAAAAAGAGGATTATATATATTGAGCCCCCCATTGGTTGCAATCCACAGATTCCCCTGAAGATCTTCCTTAATCTGCTGTACCTCCTTGCCAATCAAACTATTGGAATTTTCCGGTTCATACTCGAAATTGACAAATTCATATCCGTCATACCGGCTTAAACCTGTAGCAGTACCAATCCAGAGAAATCCCTGCTTATCCTGATAAATAGTTTTAACCTGATTGCTTATTAAACCATCTTCATCAGTAAAATGGTTAAACACCATTTGTGTGTTCTGGCTAACTGCTGATGATAAAAAAAATAATATCAGTAACGAAACTGAACTTAATTTTTGGAAGACAGGTCTTAATGCTCTATTGATAATTAATAAACAAGTAAACATGATACATATTTTTAAAAGATGGCGAATTTGTCAAATTCCGTCAAATACTTATGGAAAAATACAAGAATTCGGAGAGAGAGCGTAATCAACTGACAGTCAATTACATATAAATAT
>CAZVTW010000123.1:0-13247 GCA_964629805.1 uncultured Bacteroidales bacterium
CTCGTCGCGCCCGGGATAGAGGATGTCGTTGTAGACAAGTGCGCCCGGGGCAAAAATTTCAATAAAGGCCGGCATGTAACGCATTTCCCTTCTTGGGCGTGGCTCATTCGGGTCGCAAAGGAGGTTGAGCCTTGGTTGATAGTCACTTTTGAGCAGTGCAAGTGCATATTTTTTGATATATGCCGTCTCGTCCCGGTCAAAACGGTGTTGAGCTTTGAGTGGAAAACCTACCGAGAGCAGGACAGATATCATTAAAAAAATGAATAAAAAGTATTTTCGGTGCATTAAGGGGTTCAAAGGGAATTTTCTTTTTTGCATATCAGCTTAAAACTTTTTTTATTGGGCAAAAAAAATGAAAATTTCACAGATATTGAAATCAATATGAAGAAAAAACGGCCCTGCCAGGATTTTATTTACAATGCCAGGTTTATGGCAATAAAAATAACACGCCCGTCCTTGTGTTCAAAGTTTGGGGCCATTTTGCTTTCCATTGTTCTAAACGGCTTTTTGACACAAGCAGAGGGCATAGATAATGAATGCCCTGTGCCCTGTGTTACTGATATTCAAATTTTATCATCACCGTAACAATGTCTGCCGGGCCATTGACCGGAGCTTGAAATGCTATTTGAGATGCGCTGAAATTGCATTTGCCAGGTTGTATCAACCTGCTTGCCAGTGCATTTTTTAGTTTTTTGCTGTATGTACCGGTTGCGGCATTCATTTTGTCAATAAGCTTGTCAATGTCAACTTTTTCTTTTGCATAGAGGATGATAAAAAAGTCTTGCCCTGCTGCCGGTTTTGTCATTTCCACCGAAGCATCTTCAGCCGGATATGCCATTGTTGCTTTAGAATATCCAAAATAGGCGCTGAGTTTTTCATAAGGGAATATTTTGTTCACCTTACCTCCGCTTGCGCTTCCAAGTGCATAAATATAAGATTCTTTGGCGCTTGAAATAAAAAATTTAAACCTTGTCCCAGAGACATATTTATCTTTCATATGATATGAGAGCATGTCTTCTCCTGATTTGTCTGTGACCACGTTGAACTCTTTTGTTTTGGCCACCCTTGCAGCAGGCATAAGATCGCCTGATGATTTTTTGAAGGTTATGGCGCCTTTGAGTTCAATTTTTTCAGGTCCAGGTTTTGGCCCTGGTATCATTTCAAAAGCATATTTACAATAATCACTAAAGTGATCATAGCTTATCCATGTATAGCCGTTGTTTCCCCAATCGTCTCCCCATGAATTGATGAGCAGCATAGCGCCGCCATATTTATCGTTGTCGTATCCCACAACAGCCATTGCATGGCCGCCAACATTAAAATTGTTGGGGTCGTCGCCCGGTGCGGGTTCCCACCTGTCTGTTGCATATTGAAAAGATTCCGGTGATACCATTCCAATCACCACGGGCCTTTTTTCAGCAATAGCCTTTTTAATGGTGTTTATTTTCGTATTATCAGAAGCTTCAAAGGTAAAAAGCGCTTTATATCCGGCAATTTTAAACCCTGCTGCCTTTCTCCTCATATCATCCGTTATCGAATATCCACAAACATACGGGCAATCTTTGAGCATTGGCACGCCCTGGTCTTGAATAAGGTCGAGCGCTTCAATAAGCACAGTTCCCTGCAAACAGCCAGATGAGTTTTTAATTTGTTCATAGACATAGGTTGGGGAAAAAGCAATATCTGTAATTGAGGATGTGCTTGTATATCCTTTTTCAATGGCCCGCATAATTGTCCTGCCATAATATGCTGTGGCCCAACCCACACATGTCCCCTGCCTGCCCTGGCTTTTAATACCGGGGCAATATTGCTTCAAATCATATTGATTTGGAAGATCGTCATAATCAGATTTTATCAGTGGGGCAGAAAGTGCTGCCTGTTCGTATTCCCGGTTGTCAAAAACCATGCCCTTACCGTATTTCTGTTGGGCAAATGCCCCGGTGTATGCCAGGCACAACAACAAAATTACAAATGATTTCATATTTTTCATCTTTTAAAAGGTTTATGTATTATTGTTTGACTTTCAGTTTATAAATCATAAAAAAAGAATCAGCCCCTTTGTCCACGGGTTTTTGTTCAACAGCCGTAACCTTGTCGGCAACGGGCATTCCGTTTGGTTTGAAACTTTTTGTCCCGTGATACATCACAGCTCTGGTTTTCATGCTGTTGTCGCAAGTATCGCCAGTTGCAACAAGTTTCTTTTCCACAAAAGTAGCTTCCATAAACTGGAATTCCGCAGGCGGTTTCAGGGCTGCTTTGTGCAAAAACAATTTCACGGGCAATGAATTCACCAGGCTGTCACTGCCTTCAACCACAACATATCCATTATCCTCAAACAGGCCCAGGGTTTGTTGTGTTAGGTTTTTATTTGTTTTTTCGTTGTTTTCGTTGTTGATGCTGCCTATCAACCCTATGACCTTGTTTGACACCTGCATTGGGCTAAACAGCCTGAAAGGTGTCTCAAGTGGCTTTTGAGAATACATGTCTTCGGTGAGTATTTTTAACTCCTGCTTTTTTACGCCAAGCCCTAACAGGTTAAACCTCACCAGGCAAGTATCAGAAATGGTATCCTTCCCATTTTTATAGATTGCCAGTTGCCTTTTAAATTCTACTTTGGCGCAAAAATCGGAATATACTGTGTCCAATGGCTGGCCAAAAGATATTTTCAGGCTGTCGGCGCCAGTTTTTGCCATTTTGTCCAAAAATGCTGTGATGCTTATTTTTGGGAGGCTGTCACTAGCCTCAAAAATATTTTTCACCTGGCAGTTTGCATGCTGGTAAAAAGTGTTTACAAATGCTTTCACCTTCTTTTTTTTAGGTTTTTCAACAATTTCTGCCATTGCTTCGCAATATGCATTAAAAAAACGTGTCAGCTCTTTTTTAGCGGGTTTTTCGCTATTGCCTTTATTTGTGTTCCCGCTGCAACATGAAAACATGCAATGCAGGAAGATAGAAATAAGAAGAATGTTATGTTTCATCTGTTTAAAATTTAATTTTGTTATCCTTGTGCGTGCATAAAAGGTTTTCCGTCCGTTTGTATGCCTGTAGGCTTAAAAACCGTTTGAACATCACCAACACCTACTTTTCAAGCCTAACGTATATGTTATTACATTCATATTTGTACAACAGGTCAGTGTTGTAGGAATCATCACTGATCCTAAGGATATCTTCGGAACGTGATTCGAACCATTTGCCTGATTTATCATCTACATTTGCTTTCATCAGGGTTATTTTATCAGCATATTTGTTGCCATCAACACCTGTGTGAAAGTTATAAATATATGAAATGTCCATTTTTTGAATTTCTATTTTAGCATAAGGCACACGTTTAATCTTGTTGATGAACAACCCAACATCAAGCGACACCAACATAGTATCGCCCTGATAGTAAAAAAGTGCACTGTCTGCCAGCATCGCATCAAGGCCTGTACGGCTTTTTTTAAGGCTTTCTTTACCAGCATCGCCGGCAATGCTGTTGAGTAATTTTTCCAGTTTTTCCTGTTGTTCATTGACAGCACCTATTGAAAGGGCTTCATCCGGCAATGGCATGTATTGTGGTATACATGAAACATTTGTGATAGAATAGGTTTGCCCGCCCTCTTTTTTCTCCATTTTTGTTGTAAGCACTAATGTGTCTTTCACGCGCAGGAACTTCCCTTCTGCTGTTTTCCCCCTGAATATGTGTGGTATTTTGACCAGGAATTTGTTTTTTGCCAATTCATTGGCCTGCAATTTCTCAAGGTCGAGATCAAAGGTATAACCATCAGTGAACATTTCAGTGAGTTGATTGACATAATCTTTGGCCTGGATATTCCGCGATGTGTCAATTTTATTCACAAAATTATTAACCACGGGCGTTTTATCGCTGCTGAAACAATTGTTCAGCAAATCTTTTTTATAAAAATCATAGTCAGATTTTTCCGAAGGCATCCCAAGCGCCTTGATATTGAGTTTATATCGTTCAAAAAAATCTTTTAACCCGTCCGGGGCGCTGCTTTCTTTTGTTTGTGCATTCATATATGCAGGATAATAAATAATGAGACAAAAAATAAAAATGATAGTTTTCATGTTAAAATTTATTTATGTTAAAATTTAATTGTATATGCTTCATTCATAAAGCGTGCAAAATCCTTATATGGGATATCGATGAACCCATTGTCGCCCCATTTTTCACCAAAGCAGTTCATGACCCTGAACGCCCCGCCGTTTTTGTTATCATCATATCCGACAACCACCAGGGCATGCCTGAATTTTTTTGGGTTATTCTCTACGGTAAAGCCTGGCCATGTTTTTTTTATATCCCTGAAGCCTAAAGGCAGGATCATTTCAGCTATTACAATGTTTTTGCCAAAAAGGGCATGTTTCACAGACTTTATGGCCTGTTGCGTGCCAGCGCCTTTTGAAACAACTTGCATATAATCCTTTATTTTATGAGCAGCAGCCTTTTTTATAAGCTCATCTGTGAGGGCTTTTTTTTCATCGGGAAAATCAGAAATGGGCAGGCACCCGACATGTTTAAGCTGATAAAGGATATTATTAAGCGACAAAGGTTTGTTTTTTATTTTAGGCACGTTTTTTTCTGCCACTTTATACACAAACCAAGGGGAATAAAGCGTTTCCAGCCCGTCTTTCAGTGCGGCAATTGATTTCTGTGTATACAAAGCATCAGTTGCAGCCCATGCCAGTCCATATCCAACCTCCGGGACACGGCCCACCGGCGGGGTGTGCTCCTGGCAGCTCACAGCAGGTGCGGGTTTCTTAGGCATTATGAACTTTTCAACCGGGAGCTTATCCAAATATGCATTTCTGTCACCCACTCTTTCCAGTCCGGCAATGAGCCAGCCGCTGTTTTGTGTTTTCCTGTTAAAATTTTCGGCCCTAAAAGCCCATCCCCTGATAGATGTGAAATGGTAGGCTTGTTTTTCTACATATTTAAATGATACAATACCCTGATCCACCAGGCTAAAAAAAACAGAAAGGCTGCTAAAATCCATTTCCTCCGGAAAAAAATCAAGTGCATATTTATCCAGGTTTTTGGTGTATTCCTGATAGTTTGTTTCGTTAGCGCCCGGTGCAATAACGCGGGCACCTGTTTTTGACGGCTTTTTGATGAAATCAGCAGAACAACCTACCGGCACCCATGCAACCGACCCGTCATATTCCTGCACGCGCTGCATAACCAATTTGGCAGTGGCGGGCCTTTTTTGATAGGTGACTTTGCAAGTCAATACGGCAAACAGGCTATTGTCTGACAGGTTTATATATTGTTGTGCCCCTTGTTTGCAAACGTGCTGTATAAACTCATCCTTCAAACCTGCATAGCTTTCTGAATGCCCTGGTGAATTTTTGGCCAACCTGCTGTCTTCGGCATTAAAAAGCATATCAAGGTATGCCTGACGAGGGACTTCACGGGCAAATTTTTCACTGATCGGCATGTTCTGAACATCGGTTTTGTAGTTGAACCTGTTAATAAACTCACCAATTTGTTTCACGCGCATATACATCTCAAACTCTTCTTTTTTGAGTTGCGACATGCTGTTGAATGTACTTGTTAAAATGAGCGCCGCTGTTATAAGAATTATTTTTTTCATGTGTTTAAATTTTGTTGTCATATATGTTTAATAAAAAATGCCTATGGCATTGTTTCCTGCACTTTCACATCGCCGAGTTTTAAATCCCAGCGTTTTTCGTTATAAAATTCGTTATCAACAAAAGCCAGCAAAACATCAATTTCTTTTTTTGTCTTGTCTTCATATACCAGCCTTCCACTTTCATTGTACCTCCTGAACCGCTGGTAAATTGTTACTGTTGCATGATAGTTGCCTGTGCTGCTGTTCCTTTTGAGGTCGCTAATGAGCGAAGGTTCATAGTATTCAATTTTTATCCTTCTTGCTTCAAGGGTTTTGAGCCTGCCGAGATATTTTTTAATCGGATAGGTACTTATCAGGGGCGAGTTGAGCGAAGACACCTGCATTGTTGCCCCCGGTTTAAACAATTTTGAGGTAGATTTGATATAGATTTCTTTTTCATCGTCACATGTTTCTCTACTACCAATATTTCTTATCCCTTCCTGAAATTCATCAATCATATCCTCCAGCCTTAGTTGAAAAAGCTCCAGGTCGTTTGGCCCAATTTCTTCCGGGATATCATCATTGACAACATTCATGTCCTGGAGCGGTACAACCTCAAAATCGTCTTGTGCATGGATATTTAAAATACATGCTTTCATTAAAATGGCCCAAATAAGTGAAGTATAAATTCTTTTCATAAAATTGACAATTTTATTGTTTTAATTCTTTCGTACAGTAATAATAATTTAGGACAATCTTTAAATCTATTCGTTGAACATATATTTTACTCCCATATTTCCTGTACTGCAATGAGTTTATATTTTTTAGAAGCTTCGTTTCTTAACGAATTTGTTTCAATAAAATTCACTGTAGTTATCCTGTTGGAATAAATTTTAAGCCTTTTCAGGTAAAAGTCAAATTTTTCGGGATGCCCTGTTGCCAGGCTTCCTTTGTAAATCTGTACATGTGCATTCTCTTCAAAAAAATCAGAAGCCCCGGAAATAATATTGTCTTTTTCAGATTTAGAGACAGATTCACTCACCAGGTCATTCAAAATTTTGTTCATTTCGGTATACACCACAGGCTCCGGAGAAGGGCCTGGGCTTGGGCCTTCCCCCCCAGGTTAATCTCAAATTGAGGTTCCTGCGGCCCATCAACAAAATTGAGGTTCTTAATTTTGTTGCGTGTGTCTGACAACAGGCCTTCCCATGTCAACTCTTTTGCATAATTTACAGCCTGTGTGATATTGTCAATCAGGTGCCGTGTAAAATAGCTCCCTTCCAATGGGTTATTATATGAATATTGCCCGGGTTTTGATGAAGAAACAATAATATCACCTTTTGGTTCTCCGAAGAGGCTTTTGTAAATTTTTGTTTTATCATTCCCTGTTTTCACCACTTTAAAATCTTTCCTGTAAGCCACAGTGCGGTCTTTTTTATAATTATTGCAACAATCGCCAATTGTTATAAGCAACTTGTGTGGCCTTGATTTCAGCACATTATGAATGCCCTCCAAAGGCTGAAATTTATCTTTGATTTTCATTGAGGGCCATTTACTTGAGCGCTCATTTTTCCCATGGCCGGTGAAATAAAAAAGCAAAACATCGTTTTCTGAGGAACGCGTGTTTTCAATCATTGCAATGATGTTTTCCTGGATAAAAACACCCCGGGTAAGGGCTGTGACAACCGGTTCGTACCCTATGCACTTCGCAATTGTGTTGACTTCGTTCCTGATGCGGTCAATATCCCGTTCACATCCCGCTCCAATTTGGTCATCTTCAAAATCCCCGGCCAGTATGGCGTAAAATTTTTGTGCACTGATGTTTGTATTTGTAAGTGTAAATACAAACAATAATAAGGCTACAAAGTGTTTCATCATATTTGTTTTTTTTAGTTACACGATTATTTGACAACAAACTTTCCTATGTAAAGTGTTTTTCCGTTATTTGTCAATTCCCAGTAATATAGCCCAGGTTTAAACCATTCACTGCTTTCAAAATCAGATGTTTGCAGGGTTTGTGAATATACAGTGTCCCTGTTATTGTCCAAAACCTTGAGCCAAAGCGGATAAGCGCCCTGGTACTTAAATTTAAAGTGTATTTTCTCCCAGCGCCTATAAATCTGTCCGTTTTCAGGAGCAGAAAGCTTAAATGCCAAATTTTTTGTAGTTTCAATGTCATTTTCCTGTTTTTCGCCCATTGGTGCAGATAAAACATCATTGCCATAGCCAAATTGTTTGGCCCTGAACTCCATTAAGCTGTCAGTTGTATAAAACTCCGCAGGATATGGCCTGAAAAAATACCAATATCCGCTAAACATACCAATAAAAACAATGACAACCGCTGCAATTTTGTATATATAGAGCGGGACCACCCTGTTTTTTTCAGGCTTACTAAACAGGGGATGGCTTTCGCGCGATGTATCATATTGGTTTTTTATGATACCGTACAATGAAAAAGCCTGTGCTGCACATTCGTCGCATTCCTCAATGTGAGCGGCTATGTCGCCAGGGACCTTATCCTGTGCATCCCAGATTAATGCATCCACATACATTGCTATCTGTTCATTATTAAGGTGCCCTGTGTTATTTTGTTTGTCCATTGTAATTTCTATTTGTAAATTTCCCTAAACAATAATTCCAGGCTGTCTTCATCAAAATTAGATTCAGGCGGTATGCCGTTCAGCCTTGTAATTATTTTTTTTATCCTTCCTTTTATGTATATACGAATTGCATCCTGCATATTGAAAGAATTTTCTGCCAAATTGAAAAAATCTGTCAAAATTTGATAAAGGGCTTTTCTTTCACGGGGCATTTGCAGGCCATGGAATGTATGCCTGCCCAGTAATATTTTACTATCAAGGATTTCTGCTTTCGATAATGAAAAACAAGTGATGTCTTTTTCTTCTATCCTGACACCAAAATACAGTTTCAGGCACAAAAGCATTTTATCAAAATCACGCCTGAAAGATTTCAGGATATATTGTAATTTTTGTGAATATTCACGTATAATATATTTATCTTCGACAGATATATCTGTTCCTTGGTATTTTTCCGTTTGCCCGTCTATGCCATAGATGTTTTTTTTACTTCTCGCAAGTTCAAGGCATTTGTTTTGTATTATTCTTGATATATATGTTTTCATTTTATATTCAGGCTTGTAATTACGAATGATCAACTCGATTTTTCCGACCAGGTGTAAATTTACTTCCTGTTTAATGTCATCAAAATCATCCGGAGAAAACAACTGGCTTTTTATGAATGATTTTACAATAATATCAATTAATACCTGAGAGTATTTGAGCAGTATATCGGGATTTGTATTAAAGAATTCATACTTTATGTACTCTAAACGCATTTTACCTTATTTTAAGATGCAACCGGTTACAACACCCAAAAATAAGGTAAAATGTTTGGAAACAAAAAAAATTATAAATCTTTCCAGGTCCCGCAGCTTAACCTTTCAAAGGCATGTCCATTAAAATTTATTTTGGTAGGTTTGTGTGCACTAAAATCCACCTTTGATGTTTCTGAAGATACACTGCCACCAGTTTGATAAGCAATTTCGAGGTAATCAGAAGCATATCTTCCGTCTTGTTTGCAAAAAACAGTGTGTACAGGGAACTTGACATTTTTAAGCAGTTCCATATCGCGCACAGCAGAATTTCCATCAGCCACAAGAATAATTTTTTCAAAAGGGGCACCCACAATTTTGCCCCCAAAGCTTGCATGCATAGAAGAAGTACCGTATTTATCTATGGCGGCAATCAGGGCTTCAATATCATTCTCAGGCCCATCGCCCCCATCGCCGGCTTCTTTCACCTGGTTTGCCATGTTTGATACTTCAATGGTATTGGCCGGGTTGTCGACAAAATATATGCCCCCTGATTTGCCTGCCGGTCCATCCGGTGTGTCATCACCATCATTGAACATAACCAGGTGACGGACTATTGTTTTGCCCTGAACATGCTGCCAATGCAGTACTTTGGGCATGAACGAACGCATACTGCCTGTCCAGTCACTCACCAGCAGCACATTGCTCCATGCACTGTTTACAGTTTTGGCCATGATGTTGTCTTCTAATTCAGGTTTGCGTATCCCCATGATTGTCTCATACACTTCAATAGCATATGCGCTGTGCAATTTTGACTTATAATCTTTGTCTTCCTTTGTGTACGTATCTGATTTGAAAACAACCCTGTTATCAGACCTGTTGATTGATATATTTGTATATTGGGCTTGGATGGTTCCAAATAACAATATGCTGATCATAAAAGTGGTATATTTTTTCATGATATGTTATTTTTTTAAATTAATAATTTATTTTGTGTTTGAAAATGCCGGGGGTTACATTGAACACAAAAGCCCCCGGCAGTTTGCATAGAAGCTGCTTAATCTGAAATGCCAATTAGGACAACCCCGGTATCTTCTATTCTTGTTTCAGGCAGGGGTAAATAATCCCAGGGGTTTTCTGCACCGTCCCACTGAGGATTTTGCACATTCCCAATCAGGCCTTTGCTCACAGCAGCTTCGGTAATCAGCCTGGTGTTTTCAACAGTGTTTTTGGCAATATTTTTCCATGAAGCACTATTGCCTTTTCCCAGTTCGTTCTGGATGGCAATTAGCAGGCCGTTGATAAAATATCCGCCGTCAACATTGTTTCCCCAACTGCTTTCCCCTTGTGATGAGCTGGACATGATAATTGATGCTTCCTTTTTCAGGAAAAGCGTTTCAAATGCATTTTTTATCTCTGCAGGGCTTCTGAAACTGCCTGTAACATCATCCGGTTCACTTCCAATGATATCCTGACAATATTCGCCAAACACAAGCGTGCAATGTGCCCCTTTTGATTTCAGGCGCGCATAGAGATCATCCAGTTTAATGCATTCTTTTATTTCCCCGTCATAAAGCCTGCGCCCTGAGGTGCCTTTCAGGTATCCATGATCAGAACTCCTTCCTTTAAGCGTAAAACCATGGCCGCTGTAGACAGCCACAACAACAGAGTTTTCGGTGCAAACCAGGCCGTCAACTGACTTGTTGATGTTTTTGCGCGTAAATTTATCACCATCATAAATCATTGGCACAAAATCATAGTCAATTTGCCGGGCAGCATCCCTGAAAAATCTTGTGAGCAAGTCCCTGCTTACCTCAACGCTTTCTCCAATCCCTCCAGGCCCTTTGTCATTGGTGTCGCCAAAGAACAGGAAAATAAATTGCCCTTTGGTATCAAAACTCGCCGTTGAACCAGAGCGGCTCAAAACAGTGTTTGTTTCCCTGTCTACTGATATGTTGGCATATTGTGCCCTGGCCTCATAACCAACATAAAAAAAGAGACTAATTAAAAACAATGTATAATATCTCATATCAATCAAATTTTAAAAGTTATACATAATAAACTTCTCATATTATTTTTATTCTTTGTCAAGTGAACAGGTATCACCAGGCTTTAAAGGCGCTTTGCCTGATTTGTGCCCCTCGCCTGATTTGTCATCTTTTTCCGGGCTTTTCTCTTTTTTCCCGGGTCCATCTGCAGGCACATCTTTCCCCTTTGGCATGGCAGCATCCTTTTCCCTCAAGGTTTCACTGAGAAATTGTACCACCCTGTCCGCCGCCGGTTCTGAGTTATAATACCCTTTGCCTGGCCCGGTGGCAACCTTGATTGTTTTTCCGTTTTTTGAAATCAGGACAAATACACTGTCGGAGCCTGTTGAATCAACCATTTTGAGAGCTGCAGCAGGTAAAAAAACCGAATGTTTGACCCTGCCATCCGGCAGGTAAGAAGCCGAATCGGTCAGTATACTGCTGATTTGGGCAGTATGCAGACTGTCGGTTTTTACACTTCCGGCAACCCTGTAGCCGTCAATAAGGGCAGGTTCAGAAGTTTTAGGGGCATAAGCGTGTAATTTGTATATCTCAACAACCCGTGATGTCCTGTCCAAAAATTTTTTTGTTGGACCGTCTTCAGGTGATGATACAGAGGTTGAGTCCACGGATTTTTTGTCCGGGATATCTTTACCGGGCGATTCTCCCGGTATGGTGTCAGTTGCTTCACCTGTTGTTTTTTCATCGTCAAAAACAGCAGGGACATCATAACGGGCATATTTTTTGTCCCCGTCTGATGTTTGTGCCATACATCCTGAACATAATGCCAGGTGAAGAGATAAAAAGAGCATCATTTTTACTTTCATTTTTATAGGTTTTTATGGTTGAACATGTATTTTAACTGTTGCATTTGTTTTCATATCTGATTTCAGGACCATGCTATGGCGGTTTATACCATCGCCAACGATCAAGGATAATGTTGTGGGTGGATAATCGCCTTCAGAATGGGCATAGACTGTACAGGTGTTTACTCCCTCTTTGAGAACACAACTCAATGTTGCTTTTTTCTTTTGGAGGCTTACCTTTTCTGCAACAACATAATCATTGACATATATTGATACAATGTCGTTGTCTACTATGCAGTTGTCCCAAAATGTGATGTTAATTGTTTTTTTGCTGAAAGATAATGTTTTCTGCACCTGGTTATGCCGGTCTAAAAACAGTGTTCCTGTTGTTTTCATCTTTTTCTGCCAAAGGTTGATTTTATTGTCATTTCCACCACTTGCCAGCAAATGCTCATCGGCCGGGGCAGCAAAGGTGCACACCACATTGTTGTGCCCGCGCAATGTATGTTTTGTCTCCCCTGTTTTCCTGCTGATGACAGAAATGCCGTTGCCATTGTTGCCTGTGACAATTGTGTTGCCACCATTGAGCAAACACAGCATGGATGAACCCTTTTGATGGGTTGCCCGTACAGACTGAACAAAGTTTTGGGTTTTGATGTTCCAGAAATCAACCTCTCCACCATAAGTAAAAACCGCAATTTCATCTGAAAGTGGCGCTTGTGCCAACTCACACCCGAAATCATCAAACCTGCCCGATTTAGACATTTGTGCCACAATATTCCCTTTTTCGATGTCTAACAAGGCCAGGTATTTTGTTGACAAAAACGCGATGGCCTTTCCGTTGTTTGCGAACCCGGCGGCTGTGATTGCCCCAAGACTGTCCTTGTATAGTATTTGTTGTTCCATTGTATGTAAATTTGCCTGTATGAGCATTCCGTTATACCCCCCAAAATATATCATGTTGTTTTTTTCCGGATGAAACAATACAAAGCTTGCCTCATATCCTTTTTTAAATTTATATGATCCTGAAGTGGGATTATGAAGGATTTTTTGTGGTTTTTTTTCATCCAGGCCCCACATAATAATATCACCGTCATAGGCAGCGCTTGCCAGTGTATTGCCCTTTTGCGGACAGGCAAGGTGCGATATGTATGCTTCATGATGCCTGAGCGTGTAAAGGCATTTGCCCGTCTGCGTGTCCCAGGCTTTGATTACACCTGTGCTGTCGCCACTGAACAACAGGTTGTCTTCGTTCCTGAATGTCAACGCCGTAACCGGGGCGCTGTGGCCGGTAAGGCTCCGCGACAGTGTAAAATGTTGCGAAGCAACTGGCAGGCCCGCCAGGATGAAAAAAAAATATAGGAGTAGGTGTTTCATAAACATTCTGTTTTTTTATACACAGATATGAGATTGAATCAAAAAATGAAGGGAAAAATTGGTTTTTTTTTTAAAAAAATTACTTTTTATGTATTTTTGTGCAAATACATATTTATTGATGAACATGAATTAAATA
>CAZVTW010000124.1:0-13196 GCA_964629805.1 uncultured Bacteroidales bacterium
TTGGCCGTGGCCGTGATGTTGGCCGTGCCGGCTGCTATTACGGATACCACGCCGGATGATGTTACCGTGGCAACGCTTTCGTTGTCGGAATCCCATGTTACACTCTTATCCAATGCATCGCTTGGCGAAACATTTACTGTAAGCGTAAAGTCGGCATCGCCAACCTGTTTGCTCTGGTCGCCTTCGGGTATGGTTATGCTGCTCACCAATATTGGGCTGAAGTTGGCCGTGATGTTCTCATCCTCGGTCATGCTTATTACCAATGGATTGGAGCTTCCTGTTTCAGTACCTGTCCAGTTGCTAAAGCTGTAACCGCTTTGAGCGTTGGGAGTAAGGGTTACCTGCTCGTTTTCATCGTAACTGGCCTGGTCCGGGCTTACGCCGATACTTGCACCGCCCGTGCCAACGTTGGTGGTAAGGGTATAGGTAGTTGGGGCAGTACCGCTGTTCAGTATTAGCTCACCAAATGTTGATGGATCGCTCCAGGCAACATCATCGGTTCCATACCAGGCTCTTTTCCCGTCACGTTCTCCTCCGTCATCATCATCGTTAAGCATTACCTCAATGCCAAGAAGATCACTTTCTGCAGGAGTAACACCTAGCGTACTCCATGGGAATTTGGTTTCTACTACATAGCCTCCGCTAACATCTACAATGCTATATTCTACATTTGCTGTCGCGCCATGTTTCGTTTCAAGAATACCACCATTCCATTCAAATGCATATTGAAAATCGTTGTCATCGTAAGAAGCAGATTTACTGTTGTCCGCATCAATATATACCTCAACAACATCGTCTTTCCACCAGGTATCTGAATCATTGGTTTTTTGATCATCTGTTACCTCTACAATGACATACAGGTTGTTATCGTCCCATAATGCACTCCACGTACCTGATAAATCAGCATCGTTGGTTACAGTACCCTGATTGATATTCGCAATAGCCATATTATCGCCTGTCCATGCACTTTCCTTACTACCATCGATAGTTGGGATAGCGGATGCATAATCAATTCCCATAAGAGCAAATGAAGCTGATATGGATTTATTTCCGTCCATTACAATATCAACAGAAGTTGTGGTTTCCGTAGAAGCACCACTCCACTGTACAAATTCGTAATTTATTTCCGGAACAGCCGACACGGATACAGTTGTGCCATAGTTATAATTCGTCTGATCAGGATCTTTATTAACTACACCATTACCTTCCACTACATTGGTTGTAAGGCTGTATGTATTAATTGCAAAGTTTGCTGTCAGCGTTTCATCACTGTTCATGGTAATGTCTACTGAAGTTGCGGTAGATGTGGATGCGCCACTCCAACCTGTGAAGGTGTAACCTTCAGCTTCTGTTGCTGTTACCGTTACAATATCACCTTCATTATATTCTGCCAAATCCGGATTTTTAACCGTGCTGCCCCCTTCTGATGGGTTGGATGAGACCGTAAGCGTATATTTCTCTATAGAGAAGTTCGCCGTTACCGACTTATCACTACTCATGGTTATAGTAATAGGGTTATCAGTGCTGTTGGCATTTCCAATATCCCCGCTCCAGTTATCAAACTGAAATCCATTATCAACTACGGCTGTTAACGATACTGATGTTCCTTCATTGTAGGTACCACCTGTTGGGTCAGAAATAATGTTTCCGCTACCTGAAATATTGGTATTAAGGTCATATGTTGGAACGGTTTTGAAATAAGCAGTAAGAGACTTATCAGAAGTCATGGTAATAGAGATCGGATTGTCCGTACTATTGGCACTTCCTATATCACCATCCCAATAATCTAAGTCATAACCTAAATTGCCTTCAGCTTCAATGTCTATCACTTGATTTTCAAAGAAGGATCCGCTGGATGGTGTTATTGTACCATTATTGCCATCGGCAACTGTTGTTAACTCATAGCTTACATTAGCAGCGAAATTGGCTGTTAATGACTTATTGCCGTTCATTGTTAAACTTACAATGGATTCAGTAGAATTTGAAGCACCACTCCAGTGACTAAAATGATACCCTTCCATTGCTTCGGCAGTAATTGTTGCCAGGCTTCCATCGTCATAATGGGTAACCCCTAGAGGATTTACCGAACCACCTGTTCCACCTTCCACGGAAGCGGTAAGGGTATACAGGGTAAGGTTTGTACTAAAGTTAGCGGTAAGGTTTTTGTTTCCGTTCATTACCAAATTAATGGTATCATTGGCTTCCAAAGAAGACCCACTCCACCCATCAAAGGTAAACCCGGGGTTCTCTTTAACCACGACCTCGACTTCATCGCCTTCGTTGTATTCTCCGCCGCTTGGATTTAATTGTATTACACCTGCACCGGTTATTTCTGTTTCTGTAGAAATGGTATAAGTATTGGTGGTTGTAAAACTGGCCGTAATGGTTTTGTCCCCATTGATGTTAATGTCAACCGGATTGGCAGTGCTGCTCGCCCCGCCCAAATCACCTGACCAGCTATCGAACTTATAGCCTAAATTTGGCCTTGCCTCAAAAGATTTCACAGAACCATCTATAAAATAGCCTCCTGGAGGGAACACACTTCCATGCTCTTCATTGTTTACAGCTATCACCTCGCGCTGTGTCAGTAAATTGCCCGTACTTTGATCGAACCAAATATAATCTTTGGCATTGGCATCATCAAGGATTATGCCCCAGTTGGGGTCGTAACTTTCGCCATTCACCTGGTGGTGTGCCCAACTAATACCCAGGCGCTCCATCGTTTGATTAATAAACAATTCTCCATCAACCTGTTGGTATTGTTTGTCTTTGCCTTCAATAGCCGGCGAAAAATTATTTTCTTTCGGAAAATTTGCCTCCTCGTTCATCACAGGCCATTTGGCCATGGTTTTCAGAATGGCTTCAGAAGTATAGAATAGTTCATCTGTATATGGGTGGAAACCAATAGAAGCATTACTCCAGTCAATTAAATCAGGGTGTCTTGCCTCGAAGTTTTGCAACACATCGTACATCGTTGCATCCGTATAAGATTTACCTATAGCACCACTAAAGCTGAAGTTCATGATATGGGTTTCGGGAGCCAAGTCACGCACCATTTCATACAAGTAAGCCATACTGTCGATAATGGTTTCACCCCATGAAGCAGCGAATTCAGGTTCGTTCACCACGTTGTATATTACGTGAGTACGATCCCTATAATACGGTGCAAATGTATTCCATACATCCTTTAGGTAGCCTATGGTGTTAGCACTTGGGTTTAGGTAATCTCCTGTATAGTTGCCCACGTCATGGTAGTTAAGTATTACATAAATACCATATTTCGAAGCGTTATCGATGATGATGTTCATATACTTTAATACTGTATCCACATCAGCCGGGTCGTTAAAATTAGTAATTTTTTCTTGAGCTATGGCGTTATCATCGTTACTATTCGACCAAGGGTCAAAAAACCTTAACCGTAATACATTGGCACCATCATCAGCCAAGGTTTGGTAATAACTTTCTTCATACATAAATTCAAGAGATGCCGGATCGTTTAAGAATCTTGGCATCCACCAGCCTACTTCACCTCCTCGCAATTTTTCGCCATCAGCGGTAACCACGGTCATGCCAAATTGGTTGGTATCTATTTTCACCCTTGCTGGATCTGTGGCAAGTGGTATGGATTTTTCAATGGTCTGTTCCGTATAGCTGGCTGTAATGGATTTGTTGCCATTCATGGTAATCACCTTGGTGGTTTCCGTACCACTAACATCACCACTCCAACCATCAAAGGTAAAGGCATAATATGGATCAAGGGTAACCGTTACATCCTGCCCACTATTGTATATACCGCCAGCAGGGTCAAGTGTAATACCCCCACCATTTATATTGTCGTTCACATCTACTGTATAGGTTGTAGCGGTATTGAAATTAGCCGTAATTGAACGGACCATATCCATGGTTACAGTTATGGAAGCATCTGTGCTGTTTGCACCGCTAATGTCACCACTCCATGAGCCAAACACGTACCCGGGTTCATCTTTCGCCGTCAGGGTAACCTGTGTGCCTTCATTAAAGGTATCTGCATAGTCGCTTAAGATTATGCTTCCCCCTCCACCTTGTTCATTGGTTGACAAGTTATATGTTGATACGGCATTATAATTGGCCGTAATATCCTTATCGGCATCCATGGTAAAGGATACAGGATTTGTCATGCCTGAAATGCTGCCACTCCAGTTATCGAATGAGTAACCTAACACATCCAACGCTTCCAGCTCCACGTTCTGCCCATCAAAGAATGAAGTTCCCTTTATGGTTGGGGAAACCATTATATTATCTATGGTTGTACCTGTAGCATCAAGCGTTACATCATATTGTGATACCGAAAGGCTTGAAACCAGTTTCATGGTGCCAAAATTTTGTGGACTTAACCATGCATTGTTCTCAGTGCCAAAACAAGCAATTTTTGAATCCACTACGTTTCCGGCATCATCATCGCCTACCTGTACATCAATCCCCACAAAATTACCGGCAGCAGGTGTAGTTCCCAGGGTAGACCAGGGTAATTTGGCTTCAAAAACATACCCTTTTTCGGTATCCTTAAATACGTAGCGTACACCGGTTGTAGTTCCATGTTTAGCTTCGGTTAGCTTATCACCATAATTAAAGCCAAATTGAAAATCTTGAACCCCATAGCTTTCGGTTTTGCTGTTGTCGGCATCCACGAATATTTCAACCGCATCGTCTTTCCACCATGTGTCTGAATCGCTTTTCTTCACGTCATCGTTTACTTCTACAATTACATATAGATAGTCGTTGTCCCACATTGAAGAGAAACTAGCTGAAAGGTCATCGCTACCTGAAATATTCTCTGGACGATCGGTAACGTTATTTATGGGGTAATCAATAGAAGTCCATGCTGCATCTTTTACACCGTCGATGCCCGGTGAAACAGAGGTTTGTAGTATCTCTGCCGGTGCAAAGTTGGCGGTAAGGGTCATATCACTTTGTATATTAATTATTTCAAGAGGGTTTTGTACCCCAGTGGCATCTCCAGTCCATTCAACAAACACGTATCCTGCATCTGGTTTAGCCGTTACCGTGGCAATCATACCCGGTTCATATATACCATTATCTTCGCTGTAAACAACCTCGCCAGCACTTGCCGGGCTGATAACGGAGTCTATATCAACCGTTGGTACGGTAGTCCATGTTGCCGTAATAGTCCTGTCTTGGTCCATGGTAATGTCTATGGGGTTTGCTGTTGCTGTTGCACCACCAATCTGTCCGGTCCACTGATCGAAACGGTAACCGACATTGTGTTCAGCAGCTACCGACACTACTTCATTATCTTCATATGCCTTTGTATCCGAAGGATCTGTTGTTCCTCCACTACCATTGACCACGGTCAGGTAATTTAAGTTCGTTTGAGCATAATGGAAATAAGTATTTTCGCAATTTAATGCTTCGCTGTTGTTATCACCACATTCGGTGCCCGTCCATGATCCTGTGGAAATTGTATAATCCGTCTCCGATTCGTATTCCACACCATCCAAGCTTATTTTATCCACAAAAAGGGCACCAACTATTTCATCGCTTCCATCACGTTGATATCTAACGCGTATTTGATCAGCGGTGACAGGGGTTGCGGGATTTTCCACGATCATCCTGTACTCTACCCAATCATCCGAGAAATAATCACCACCTACATTGTAGAACATTCCCACGTTTACCTCTGCCCCGGGTACTATTGCATCTTCCACGGTAACAGCCATTTGCTCAACATTATGTTTACCAGCAGCCCATACTTTAATTTCCTGCCCTGTTTTTTCAACAAACTTGGCGGTAATGTTCTTATTGCCATCCATCGTAAATGTATGCATCACATTGGAATGGTTAATATCTCCCGACCAGATGTCAAATTTCCAAGCAATATTTCTATAGCCACCTTCTGGTTCAGCCCATACCAATACTTTCTCTCCCTCGTTAAAAGGACCTGATTTTACCTTTATTTCGCCATTGCCTTCCACTGTTGTGTTGATCGTGTAGGTAGGACAAGAAACAAAGTTGGCCGTGATATTAATATCCCCGTCTATGTTTTCCAAACGGTTGGGATTGTCGGTAGTTGCTGCATACAATTTTTCCACATCACCACTCCAATGGTCAAATTTATATCCAAGGTTGCCCCTTGCTTCTATGGCCAGTGTGCCGTCATTGTAAACAGTTGATATTTCAGGCGTTACCGTTCCCTGAGCACTATTGCCATTAACATTTACCTCATGTGCCGGTGCACCAAACCATTTATAACCTTGGTTTTGAGCATCATCTAATAAAATTTGATAGTAATTACCCTCTATCATTTCAACATTATCTACCGCGAAATGAAACCAACTTACACCAATTTTCTCTAATGTTTCTGTTACAAAAATCTCATTATTCGGATCAAAGGGGTCTGAACGTTGAGTTGATGTATTCAAAATATTTAGGTATTCTTGTGATAAATAGGAATCAGGAGGAAAGTTGCTTTCAGTACTAACCGCGGCATATTCTGTCATTAATTCCCAAAGCCAGTCTTCTGTTTCACCTGTTTTGTAAGGGTGGAAAGCTACCGAATTCTTCGACCAGTCAATGGTTATGCCTTGCAAGGCAGCCCTGTCCACGAAATTATCCACCACATCTTTTATATTCAGGTCAGAGGGGCAATAAGTACTACGCACGCCCGAAAAACTAAAATGCATGATATGCGTGTTGGGCGCTGCATCACGGGCGGTTTTAAATATTTCCACGAAATGATCCAGTTGTGCATTGGTCATATTACATGGTAGCCAAACAGGTTCATTAAGCAAGTCATAAACCACATGGGTACGATCTTTAAAATAGGGCGCCACACCTTCCCACCATTCATTCCAATAGGTATTGGTTCCGTCATCGGTGTTTCGCCAAGAACCATCATAACAAACATGGTCGCTACCTGTAGGTGCAGCATGTGGATTTAAAATCACGTAAAGTCCATATTTCGAACACAGGTTCACGATGGAGTCAAGATGTGCCAGGTAAACCTGTTTATCATTAGGATCGTTCATGTTCACCACTGGCCATCCTTCAATCGCTGAAGTAAGGTTGTCGTTTATATTAGGATCCTGTGGTGCCACGCGTACCGCATTTATCCCACTATCGACCAGCATTTTATAATATTCCTCTTCAAAAATATATGGGGTTTTCCGGTTAATTCTCCACCTGCCATGTCCTGTTATATACATGGACCCTCGTAACAACTCACCATCGGCGGTCACAACTGTTTTTACTGGCCCGTTCGCACCTGTAGTCTCCTGAACCTGTACCCGGCCAGGGTCGGTAGGCAAGGATAAGGAAACGGATTGTGAGTACCCATTTATAAATGGCAGGCACCCCACAAATAAAAATAAAAATAATCTAACGCTTTTTCTCATAATAAATAATTTTAATTTGTAATTATATAGAGTGAATTAAGAAATTTAAATAATCTCATTTTCTCATTGTTTTGGTTCATCGTTGCTATGCTTATATTAAAATCAAAATATATAATTGCATGACACATACCAGCACCAAGGCTAAAATGAACTTCATACGCTTTAGCCTTTGAATTTTTTTTGCGTCTCCGCAATTTGCCTCGCATAACAATTTTGATTATTTTCCTAATTCAAGGTTTTTGGTTTTTTAGCTTTAAAGAACACATATAAAGGTACGTGTAGCTAACATTTTTAAATACCGTATATGGAATATGTGTTATCGAAAATGAGACAAAGTCCCTTTTTCGATATGTTTTGTCTCAAATACAATAAGAAGGGGGGGTAAGAAATGAGAAAAGCCTGGAGACCGATTAAAAATTTAATTGCATTTACCCCGGGGCAGGATCCTGGACAATAGTGTGGTGTCAAGCTAAACCTTTCAGGTTTTGTTTTGATTGAAGTAATTGTAACCGTCTGATATCATTACATCTGCCTAACCTAATCCTGAAGTATTCGTTATTTTAACGTGAGCTCGATGTAAAATTATTCTTTTTCCGACAAGTCATTCAATCCCAATCGCAATCGTTGTCGCAATCGCAATCGAAGTAAGAAATAACACCATTTGCATTCAGTAAGAACTCCCGAGATATTCGAGATTCATTTTATTTATAGCTAACCTGATTAATTCATCCGTTTTTTTGATAAAGATGCAAAATTCTTGCAGGAATGACGGACCAATTGACTGCTCCATTCGACTAACCTGGATAACAGTTGTGATTTATGAATATATCAGGCTAAATAAAAAAACGATTGCGACAGTATTGCAACTATCATATTCACAATATCTATCTATAAATCAATGGGGTTCTATATCGAACTCAGGTTATTTTATGGTTTACACGACATTAGTATCGCGTAAACTCAACCCTGAAAGTTTTTTTTTAATGAAAAGAATTGTCTTTAAATTGTCGCATAATCTTTTAATAAAAGGTAACCTGTCAGGGAGTTACGCCATTTTAAGATTAACTTAGTACCTGGTGTAGTCTAAAGCTTTAAGTCTTCGGTAGGTGTAGTGCCAAATTTTTCCTTATAACACTGGGCAAAGTGCGAAGCGCTTTTAAACCCTACAAGGTAAACCACTTCATTAATATTCACGTCCTTTTTGCTTTTAATCAACTGCCTCGCCTTGTTCAGCCGAAAATAGCGGATAAAGTCGCTGGGGTATAATCCGGTTAAATTGGTAAATTTGCGGGTGAAGTGCCTTCGGCTAATCAATAATTTTTCGGCCAGTTTTTCAGTATTGAATTTCTCATTTTGATATTCATTCTCAATAATGGTTTTCACCTTTTGAATAAAATCATTTATGTCTCTGTTGCTTTCTGTGCCCGTCAGGTTTTCAACGGACATATTAACATCTTTATTATTAAGGATTTCCTCTCTTATCTGCTCCCTAATCATTTCCCTGTTTTTTAATATGTTTTCAACAACAGTTATCAGCAGGCTTTCGTCAAAAGGCTTGGTTAGATAAGCATCGGCACCGGTTTTATACCCTTCAAGCTGGTTTTCCGTTAACGTTTTTGCCGTTAGCAACACCACGGGGATGTGATTGGCTTTTTTACTCTCCTTTATTTCCCGGCACATTTCAATACCGTTTTTCTCAGGCATCATGATATCGCTTATAATTAAATCGGGAAAATATTCCATTGCCTTTTTCAAACCTTCTTTTCCGTTTCTGGCCGTTAACACGTCAAACCCTTCGTTCACCATAATATCGGCAATGTACAGGCGCATGTCTTCGTTATCTTCTACAACCAATATTACCTGATGGTCATCAGTTACATTAAAAAAACGGCTTAATTTCACCCCTTCTTTCTGTTTTTGTGCCTTATGGCTGTAAAGGTATTCCTTCTCCATGTTTGTCCCGGCTATACCCGCATCTTTCATTTCGTTGGCGGTAACGGGCAGGTTAACAAGAAACACTGTCCCGTTAGGGTTGTTTTTTTGCACCTTTATTTCGCCATGATGCAAATGAATCATTTCTTTGACGTAATGTAACCCAATCCCCGAACCTTCTATCTTAGTTTCCTCCATATCCTGACTTCTAAAAAAACGGTTAAACACCTTATCCATTTCTTCTACGTTAATGCCAATGCCTGTATCTGCCACCGAAATTTTTAGTAACGATCCCATAAATTCAGCATTATCAGTGCCAGGAGATCCCTTTTCATAATCAAGGGATACACTTACGATAACCTCACCGTTATTTGGTGTGTATTTTATGGCATTGGATATCAGGTTGGTTAAGATGTTATTCAATACCATTTGGTCTACATTTACCAGAACATTTTCCAAATCGGATATAAATTTGATTCTTAAATGCTTATTTTCTGTTTCGAATTGATAAGAATTTAATATGCCATGGACAAATTCGTTTATATCCGTTTTTGTATAATGCAATTTAAATTCACCAGCATCCAGTTTACGGAAATCCAAAATCTGATTCACCATCTGAAGTATTCTCATTGCATTTTTGTGAATAAGTACAAGTTGTGATTTCAGACTACTATCTATTCTATTCATTTTAAGAATTTTTTGCAAAGGTCCTGTTACCAGTGTCAACGGAGTACGTAATTCATGAGACATATTGGTAAAAAAACGAATTTTCGTGAGGTTAACTTCCCTGTTTTTTCTCATCTCAGCAATGACTCTTTCTTTTTTGACGGAAAAAAATCTTAATATCAAAAGCGTGGAGAAAAAAACGAACATGTATGCCACATAGGCCTGCCATGTTTTCCACCACGGAGGAAGTATCTTAATATTCAGACGTGCAGGCTTCGGGTTCCATTTTCCGTCATTATTCGCTCCTTTTATCAAAAGTATATAGTCATCCGGTTTCAAATTCATGAGCGTAAGTTCATTGCGATGTCCAAGTGAATACCAGGCAGTATCATACCCGATAAGCTTATATTTATACCGGTTTTTCTCAGGTAATGTAAAATTGAGCGCAGAAAAAGAAAATCTTAATACCTGCTGCATATAGTTTAAGGTAATCTGTGAAGTCATAGAAATATCTTTTTGCAGAACATCACTATTTTTCACTGATGTTTTTATTCCGTTAATCCACAGTTCAGTTATATACATGGGTGGAATATGTATGTTTTTTTTAATATCGCCAGGGTAAAAAGCAGTAAAACCACCTTTCCCGGCAATATATACTTTCCCCTGTCTGTCTGCCCAAATGGAGCCACCATTGTGCTTTAAACCATCTCTTGTAAAATAATTATTTATTTCATCTGTTTTCTGATTTATGCTTATGATGGCTTTCCTGGTTTTAACCCAGACATTGTTGCGGGCACAAACTATTGTATGAATTTTCTGAGAAGCCAGGCCATCACTTTCAAAATAGTGCTTAAATACATTTTTCTCCGCGTTATATAACGTAATACCCGATCTGGTTCCAAACCAATACCTGTTTTTTGAGTCCTGAACACAGGCAATAACCTCATTATTGCATAAACCATGTAGAACATCATCCGGATTGTGCCTGATATACTGTACCTGGTTTGATTCCGGATTTAAGATAGCAGCGCCTCCACGCCCATATAAAATCATATTCCCATGGTTGTCTTTTGTAATCCCCAAAACAACCCTGATTTTTATGGTTTCGGATAATGGGTAGTGAATAATATTTTGATGAGTTAGATGAATAACCTGCACTCCCCCGGGAGTGGCAACCCACAGGAGGCTGTCCACCCCAACTGCCAGATCGTAAATGACCGGATTTTTAAGATTCTGCTTCATTTCATCTCTGCGAAAGAGCTTATCACGTTTTGACTTACTATACGGATCAATTTTTGATATCCCTTCAACAGTACCACACCATACTCCTCCGCTATTATCTAAGCACAAATCATTTATGGAATCACTAATTATTTGCGGATACTTGTAACGCCGGATAATCTGACCTTTTTTGTTACAATGAATGACACCGCTGCCAAATGTGCCCAGCCACAAATGTCCGGTTGTATCCCTTGTAAAACATGTTATGTGGTCGCGGTGAGTTGTATCATGTAATGAATAATAATGCTCTGAAAATTTATTCCGGTTCGGATCATACATATCTATACCACCGCTACCTGAAGCAATCCAGACAATTCCGGTCTTATCTTCATACAAATCTAAAATAAGATTTTTCACCAAACCGCGATCCTGGTTTCCTGGCCTGTAAAAAACCTTATTATTTATGGTTTTATGAAATACATGTAATGAGCTGCGGGTACCAATCCAAATATTTTTATTCGTATCATACAAAAATGACGATATGCCTTTTTCTCCGGCAAGTTGTTTTTTTAAGAGCCGGTTATTATTATAGTTTTCAAACATCTCATTCTCCGGATCAAAAATATTCAGTCCACCCCCGTACGTACCAACCAACAGCTTTTCGTCCGGCAAAGCGTGTATGGCTGTAACAATATTGCTGCTGATGGAACGATCATTATCAGGATTATGTTTATGGTGTTTAAATTTGCCGGTTGAAGGCACAAAACGAAGCAGTCCCCCACCCCATGTGCCACACCAGATATTGCTCTTCTGATCCTGCTCAACAGACATAAATGTCCATTCGGATTTTTTGATGGAATCAGAAAACCTGCTTTCCGGGTAATACGTTTGAAACGAGTACCGGCTGGCCGATTTTTGCAAAAGCCTTTTTAATCCAAAATCCGTACAAATCCAGAAATCACCATTATTATCATTCAAAAAAGCGCGAATAATATTTTTACTTTTCGATTCGTCCTGCTTGCCGGAATGAAATAAATAACTTTCAAAGCAATCTCCTTCAGGGATGTACCTGTTAAGCCCTGAAAAGGTTCCTATCCATAAATTATTATCATCATCCTCTTTAATAGCCCAGATATAGTTATTACTCAGGGAGGTTGTATCTGTAATTGAATATTTAAACACCCGTACCGTGTTACCATCATATCTGTTTAATCCGTTTTTGGTTCCTATCCAGATAAATCCCCTGTCATCCTGGTACACACATGTTGCCTCATTTGACGATAATCCGTCTGTTTCTAAAATTTCATTAAAACGGAATTTCTGTGCACATAAAAACAATGAATTGACTGATAATATGCATCCTATTATTAAACTTAATCTTATCATAATCTAACTGCTCCAATATTTCCTCATGCTTTTGAAGTCCGGATTAAAACTTAATGCCCCAGAGTGTAATATCATCTCTCTGAGGGAAATTCCCCTGAAACTCATCAAGGTTTCCTTCCAAAATATCTTTTTGCTGACTCATAGGTAATGTGGCATTTTCCATAAGGATGCTCTGAAGTCTTTTCCCTGAAAACTTTTTCTTCCTGCTATTGCATTGGTCAGCCAGTCCGTCTGTAGATAAATACACACAATCACCCGGACGAACTTCTATTTCAACAGTTTGAAAAGCCTGTTTCTTACTCGCAGATGTCATCACTCCGCCAATTGAACGCCGGGTGCCGCTTATTACCTCTAATTTTTGCTGTGCCGCCCGATACCAATACAGAGGACGTTTGGCGCCACTGAAGTAGATTTTTGTTGCCTGACTTTCGGAAGATACCTTATTTGAGTTGTCTGCTTCATCCTGTTCTATTTTTACAAGCGCCATATCCATACCATCGTGGTTGTCTGTTTTTTCCTGTCGCAGCATTTTTATGATGAGTTTATCCAGTTCTTCGAGTATTTGTGCCGGCTCATATATATGCCTCATGTTGATGATAT
>CAZVTW010000125.1:0-13187 GCA_964629805.1 uncultured Bacteroidales bacterium
AGTGTTATCTACTTTTGCATATTTTTGAAAAATGCCAATTATTTTTAATTTATTTTTGTTTTTATGAATTAAGTGTTATTTTTACACTTTATATAGAAAAATTCGAAATACAAAAATAAAAACGCGTAATTATGGCAAATTTAGACTGGATTGTACTCGGGATATTTTTCCTGGGATTGATTGGTATAGTCATCTGGGTTGTACTTCAGAAAGAGGAAACCTCAGCAGACTATTTTCTTGCCGGACGCAGCGCCGGCTGGGTTGCTATCGGGGCCAGTATTTTTGCTTCCAATATCGGTTCCGAACACCTTGTCGGTCTTGCCGGCGCAGGGGCTGAAAGCGGAATGGCAATGGCACATTGGGAAATGCATGGCTGGCTCATTCTCATACTTGGCTGGGTATTTGTGCCTTTCTATGCCCGAAGTATGGTATACACGATGCCGGAGTTCCTCGAAAAAAGGTATAACGCAGCTGCCCGTTCAATCTTATCAATTATTTCCCTGGTCAGTTACGTTCTCACTAAAGTGGCTGTCACTGTCTGGGCAGGCGGGACTGTTTTTAAGACTGTTTTTGGGATTGAGTCAATTACTGTGGCCGGTACAAGTATCGATTTTTTCTGGGTCGGGGCTATTGGATTGGTCGTGCTCACCGGCCTGTATACAACATTCGGTGGTATGAAATCTGTTTTATATACTTCTGTGTTGCAAACACCGGTATTGCTCATTGGCTCAATTGTGATAGTCGCAGTTGGCCTTGTTAAACTCGGTGGCTGGGCCGAACTCGAGCATATTGCCAGATCTGCTTCAACAGGATTTGGCGATGATTCGATGATGAACCTGATACGATCGCCTCAGGATCCGAAATTCCCCTGGACAGGTGTGCTTTTGGGGTCTGCAATTATTGGCTTTTGGTATTGGTGCACTGATCAATACATTGTTCAGCGTACATTATCGGCCCCAGACCAAAAAACAGCCCGGCGGGGTACAATCTTTGCCGCTTATCTGAAATTATTACCTGTTTTTATATTCCTGATACCAGGTATGATAGCTTTTGCTATGCATCAAAAGGGATTGATAAACCTGAGCGATCCGGATGAGGCATTTCCTCTCCTTGTTACTGAGTTATTACCAGCCGGTATCAAGGGAGTTGTTGTTGGAGGTCTTATTGCAGCGCTTATGAGTTCACTTGCATCATTGTTTAACTCTTCCTCAATGCTCTTTACAGTGGACTTTTATAAAAAATACAGACCTGATTCCTCTGAGAAGCATCTGGTCATCGTCGGTAAAACAGCCACTGCCATCATTGTGATACTTGGGATTGTCTGGATTCCGGTTATGGAAAGCCTGGGTGATGTCTTATACGAATACCTGCAGGATGTACAATCACTACTTGCTCCAGGCATAGCAGCTGTTTTCCTGCTCGGGGTTTTCTGGAAAAGAACCAGCGCTAAGGCCGGTCTATGGGGACTTATCATTGGTTTCGTACTCGGTATGTTCAGGCTGGTCATGAAAGTGGTAACAAACCGGTGGGTTGTACCGGAAGATGTAAAAGCATTAGAGCAAAGCAAAGAATTCGCAGTAGAGAACTGGATCACTCAATCAGCAGCAGTTCCGCCTGATTACCTGAACTGGTTTGAAAGATTCAGTGTGAAATTCATTAACATTAACTGGCTACATTATGAGATTTACCTGTTTGCTTTATGCCTCATGGCTATTGTGGTGATCAGTTATTTTACGCCTAAACCGACCCCGGAAAAAATTCAGGGATTGACTTTTGGATCGGCTACTCCGGAACAAAAAGCAGAAACAAGAGCAAGCTGGAATAAATGGGATGTTGTGAATACAGCTATTATCATTACGATTGTTTTAGCATTTTATGCCTATTTTTGGTAAACAGTAGAAAATGAATTTATACCGGCAATATTCAACATTTTACCTGGCTGTTGACTGTATTATTTTTGGTTTTAATGGTCTGGAATTGAAAATTCTTCTGATTAAAAGGAATTTTGAGCCCCAAAAGGGCAAATGGTCACTCATGGGCGGATTCCTGCAACAAGATGAGAGCCTGGACGGTGCAGCAGAGCGTATTCTGTTTCAATTGACTGGTTTGCGGGATGTATACCTGGAACAACTTTATACATATGGAGATATGAACAGGGATTCTGAGGATCGGGTGATTTCAACTGCTTATTATGCACTGATTAAGATTGACAATTCGAAGGAATCGGAAGTGAATAAACATCAGGCAGCCTGGTTTGAAATCTCAAATTTTCCTGAGTTAATTTTTGACCATAACCAAATGGTTGATAAAGCGCTAAGAAGATTGCGCAGAAAATCAAGGACACAGCCACTGGGGTTTGAACTATTGCCGGAAAAGTTTACCTTACCGCAATTGCAATATTTGTATGAGGCTATTCATCAAAAAGAATTTGACAAAAGGAATTTCAGGAAAAAGATATTGTCCTTTGATGTATTATTAAAACTGGATGAAAAAGATAAAGCCGGATCAAAAAAAGGGGCTTATCTCTATAAATTTGATGAGAAAAAATATGATGCGTTAATGAGTGACGGGGCTCAGTTTGTGCTGTGAGAGTAAGAGGGAATGGTTGAAAAGTTGAAAGGCGGAAGGTGAAAGCAGTTTACTTCAGGCTTAAAGCTTCGAGCTTTCCGCTGTATTTGTTAAAACATAATTTAATAGTAAAAATATGAAAGTATCAAAAGATTTAAAAGAATTTGAAGTCTGGTTTGTTACAGGCAGCCAGCATTTATACGGTGATGAAGCATTGCGTATAGTCGCAGACGATTCACAAAAAATAACACAAGGTCTGAATAATTCCGGAGAAATTCCGGTGAAAGTTGTGTATAAACCGGTATTAACAACTCCTGATGCGATTTTTAATTTGTGTAATGACTGTAATTCAGCGAAAAATTGTATCGGGTTGATAACCTGGATGCATACCTTTTCCCCGGCCAAAATGTGGATACACGGACTGAAAGCGCTCAGAAAACCTTTTTTGCATCTTCATACACAGTTTAATCGGGATATACCATGGGATTCGATAGATATGGACTTTATGAATCTCAACCAATCTGCCCACGGAGGGCGCGAATTTGGATTTATGGCTACACGACTTGGTATTGACCGGAAAGTGGTGACCGGTCACTGGGAAGATTCCGGCGTACGGGGTGAGATTTCCGCCTGGTGCAGGGCTGCCTGTGGATGGCACACTTCTCAACATTTGAAAGTGGCACGTTTTGGTGATAATATGCGAAATGTTGCTGTCACCGAAGGAGATAAAGTAGAGGCCCAGATGAAATTCGGATATGCTGTTGACGGATTCGGGGTAGGCGACCTGGTTGACAGAATCAATGCAGTGAGTGCAAACCAGGTGAATGACCTCATAAATGAGTATAATGATACATATGAGATATCCGGAGGAATCCTTAAAAGCCAAAGACTATCAGAAGCAGCCCGGATTGAACTTGGAATGAAACTGTTCCTTGAAGAAGGTGGTTTTCAGGCCTTCACCACAACTTTTGAGGATTTGCACGGACTTGGCCAGTTGCCTGGTCTTGCTGTTCAGCGGCTTATGGAACAGGGATATGGTTTTGGTGCTGAAGGAGACTGGAAGACGGCAGCGCTGGTGAGGATTATGAAGGTGATGTCTCAGAGACTAACAGGTGGTACATCCTTTATGGAAGACTATACATATCATCTGGAACCTGGGCGAATGCAGGTTCTGGGGGCCCACATGCTGGAAGTGTGTCCGTCAATAGCCACTGGTAAACCAAAACTTGAAATTCATCCACTCGGTATTGGCGGGAAAGACGACCCGGCTCGTCTTGTCTTCGATTCCCAAACAGGTTCAGCACTAAATGCTAGCATCGTGGATATGGGTAACAGGTTCAGGATGATTGTGAATACGGTTGACGTTGTTAAGTGCCCCGAATTGCCAAAACTACCTGTTGCCAGGGTGTTGTGGGAACCAAATCCTGACCTGAAAACAGCTGCAACTGCCTGGATTTTGGCCGGGGGAGCTCATCACACAGGTTTCAGCATGGCTTTAACACAACAGCATATGCTTGATTTTGCGGAAATGGCAGGAATTGAATGTCTTTGCATTAATAATGAAACAAGAATTAATGACTTTAAAAAAGAAATAAAGTGGAATAACGTTTATTATAAACATTGAAAATAACCAACCATGAAAAAAATATCTGTTATTTTGTTGCAACTTTTATTCATTTGCACCTATTCATCAGCAAACAAATTTCTGGTGAAATCTCCGAATGAAAAATTACTTGTCACTGTTGAAATTGGTGAAGAGATAACGTATACAGTGTCTTACAATCAAAACAAATTTATTTTACCTTCTACACTGGGGCTTGAGTTCTCAAATGCAGCCTTTCTATCCCATGATTTTGAAGTTGTGGAACATTCAACAAAACAAATTGATGAACTTTGGGAACCGGTGCTCAGAACAAATGGTACAATCAGGGATCATTGCAATGAACTGAATCTGTCTGTACGGGAGAAAAGGTTCCCCGTCAGGAAGATAAATCTCATTTTCAGGGCTTATGATGACGGCCTGGCTTTCAGGTATTACATTCCCAGGCAAAAAGGTGAAGAATTGTTACAAATGACTGATGAAAAAACCACATTCAGGTTTGCAAAGGATTATGAAGCATGGATGGCTGATTATCTCGAATTCAATTCTCACCAGGAATCAGAATTCTATAAAAAAAGAATATCAGACGTTCAACATGGTAAAGTCATTGGTGTACCTTTTGTTGTTAAAATCAATCAATCTTTGTATTGCGCTCTCACAGAGGCAAACCTGACTGATTACCCAGGCATGTATATTGGTTATGATAATCCTCAGGACGAAAAAGGTATTCAGCTCTATAGCCGATTGTGCCCCCTGAAAGGAGATAAAAATAACCTGACCAAAGCCAGTATAAAAACCCCGCACTTTACACCGTGGCGTGTCATTATGATAGGCGAACAACCAGGTGATATGATTGAGTCAGATATTATTCTGAATCTGAATGATCCGGTTGCTTATGATGATGTTTCCTGGATAAAACCCGGGCGCTGTGCCTGGGACCATTGGTGGAGCGGTGGTGTGAAAATGAACACAGAAACAATAAAAAAGTATATTGATTTTGCCTCTGAGATGGGATTTGAATATCAGCTCATTGACTGGCACTGGTACGGCCCGCCATTTACAACCAACGGTGAATGGAAAGCAAATCCTGATGCGGATATCACAACTGTTAATCCTGATGTTGACATGCCTCATATTTTGGATTATGCCAAGCAAAAAAATGTCAAACTCTGGCTGTGGCTTTTATGGAATCATGCTGATAAACAGATGGATGAGGCATTTGCCCTATACGAAAAATGGGGCATAGCAGGTGTTAAAATTGATTTTATGGCTGCTGATCACCAGGAAATGGTCAACTGGTATCACAAAACCATTCAAAAAGCTGCTGAACACCACCTGATGTTAAATTTTCACGGTGCTTACAAACCAACCGGTATACGGAGAACATATCCGAATATGATGACCCGTGAAGGTGTCCTCGGCAATGAATACAATGGCTGGTCAACCCGCATAACACCTGAACACAATGTCACGCTGCCATTTACAAGAATGCTGGCCGGACAAATGGATTACACACCTGGTGGTTTTTTGAATTGCTCAATGGATGATTTTAAAACCGGACATCCTACCAGGATAATGGGCACAAGATGCCACGAGCTGGCAAAATTTGTCATTTATGAGAGCCCGATTATTACTGTATGTGACCATCCTGACCATTACAAAAACCAACAGGGACTCGATTTTCTCAGGCAAGTTCCTGCTGAATGGGATAAAACAGAAGTAATAGCCGGTGAAATTGGTGAATATATTATCATGGCCAGGAAAAATAAAGACAGGTGGTTTATTGCTGGCATGACAAACAGTTTAGAAAGAACAGTAAAATTTGACCTGGGCTTTCTGGAAGAAGGAAAATATAAACTCACCCTCTGGAAAGATTTGACCGCGGTTGATGGGGATTACCAAGAAGCAGACATATCAAAGCAGAAAGTGAGTCCGGAGGATACAATATCTGTCAAAATGATTTCAGGAGGAGGATTTACAGGAATTATAGAATAATAAGTGTATTTGTATGACAAATATAGATAAACTCAAAAAAGAAGTCTTTAAGGCAAATCTTGATTTGGTAAAACACGGGCTGGTTATTTTTACCTGGGGAAATGTCAGCGGAATTGACAGGAAACAAGGACTGATTGTGATAAAACCCAGCGGTGTATCATATGAAACCATGAAATGGGAAGATATGACAGTTACAGACCTTCAGGGGAATATTGTTGAAGGCAATCTTAAACCCTCATCTGATACCCCCACGCATCTTGTACTGTATAATGCTTTCGGTTCAATTGGGGGAATTGTCCATACCCATAGTGAATGGGCAACAAGCTGGGCTCAGGCAGGAAGGGATATTCCGGCCTATGGTACAACGCATGCAGATTATTTTTACGGAGACATACCCTGTACAAGAAAATTAACCAGGGATGAAATTAACAGGGATTATGAGGTAAATACGGGTAAGGTGATTGTTGAACGTTTTTATGATCTCAATCATATTGCCCTGCCCGGCGTAATAGTTCACGGTCACGGACCGTTTTCATGGGGAAAAAACGCAAATGAAGCTGTTCACAATGCTGTGGTAATGGAAGAAGTCGCTAAAATGGCTTTCAGGACTCAAATACTTGGAAATGAAACGCCAATAGACCAATACCTGCTTGACAAACATTTTAACAGGAAACATGGCAAAGATGCCTATTATGGACAATAGGAATATAAAGATATTATTCTTAAATTCACACTTTTTAAAAGAAATGAAAATAAAAAATAAACACATGAAAACATCAATAACATACTTTATATTACTATTCGTATTTCTAACCGGTTGTAACCAAAAAACAGAATACTCGAAGTACCCGGAACCTCTATCTTTTAATGATATTAAAGTGAAAGGCAGACTTAAAAAAAGAGCCGAAGCCAACTCTCTCAGGCTCGAGCGGGGAAGGTATCTTCCTGACAGTATCTATCTTATTCCAAATCCGGAGTACCATCAGACAAAATGGCCTGGTGACCTTCCGGGAAGACTGGTTCTTGGTCAGACGCTTCTTGAACAGGCTACTCACAGAAAAGCCAGGTATCTCAGGGAAATCTTAGATGAATTCCCGGAACATATGAATGAGAAAGGCTATTTCGGAAAAATTTATGAGGATAAGATGAATGAACAGCAACTTTCAGGACATGGATGGGCTTTAAGGGGGCTTTGCGAGCATTACCAATATTCTAAAGATCAAAAGACGAAAGCTTTGTTGGAGCAAATGGTTAAAAACCTGGTATTACCAACAAAAGGAATGCATAAAAATTACCCGATAGACCCGGGAATTCGCGAGGAAGCAGGCAGTTTTATGGGTACTCACCTCAAAGAACATGGAAAATGGATACTTTCAACTGATATTGGTTGTGATTTTATTTTTATGGATGGCGTTGTTCATGCTTATGAAGTGCTTCAGACAGAAGATTTGAAGCAAATTTCAGAAGAAATGATTAACAGGTTTCTTGAAACAGACCTGGCAGAAATTGAAGCCCAGACACATGCCACCCTCACTGCCCTGAGAGCGATATTAAGATATTATAAACTTTCCGGTGATGAAAAACTACTCACGGCTGTTGAAGACAGGTTTAAACTTTACAAATCTGTTGGAATGACAGAAAATTATGAAAACTATAATTGGTTTGGCCGCCCCCGCTGGACTGAACCCTGCGCTGTGATTGACTCTTATATTGTAGCAATGCAATTATGGCAATTTACCGGAAAACCAGAATATCTTGCTGATGCTCAACTCATTTATTACAACGGCATAGGTTCAGAACAGCGTTTTAACGGTGGATTTGGCTGCAACACATGTTGTGGAAACCATGACCCGTATACAGAAAAATTCACTGGTCCGTTTGTCAGAATTGCGACTACCGAATCTCATTGGTGCTGCACCATGCGAGGTGGAGAAGGATTAGCCAGGGCTATTGAGTACAGTTACTTTACACACGGTGATACCATTATTATTCCAAATTTCAGAAATAATACGGCGCAGTTTGATTTATATGGCAATTCATTAAAAATTGATCAAAAGACTGATTATCCTTTCCGGGGAAAGACTGAAATAAAAATATCCGAATCAGCAGGAAACTATCCTGTGACGTTCAAAATTTTCATTCCCGGCTGGGTGCAACATTCAGAGATAAATCTCAACAATAAAAAGATCGAAATACAAACGACAAAACATTTTGCTTATCTTACGAATGAATTTAAAAGCGGTGACATAATATCTATCCGGTTTGATATACAACAAAAAGTGAGGAATACCCTGAATCCAAATAGTATTGACGGATACAAAGCAGTGCAATTCGGGCCGTTAATTATCGGAAGAAAAGCACATGAGGTAAAAACAGTTGACCTGAATCCTGCCCTTGTACAACTAAATAACTATACATTTTTACTCGGACAGGATACCCTGACAACATTGAATCATATGATGGACCCAAGCGTAACAAAAGAGAACAATTTTTCATTCCAGATGCTTTTTGAACAGCAATAAATATTGACATTTCACTATTAAGCACCGGAACTCCTGTATATTAAGCCAAATGTTTATATTAATGCTCCAAAAAATCATAAAATCGTAAATTGGCAGGAAAGTAAAATGTCATAGCATGGGTAATAAAAAAACATTAAAAATAGGGCGTTCCGATTTTGAATTTATCATAAAAAATAATCACTACTTTGTTGATAAAACACTGTTGATTTACGATTTTTTTTACAGCGCTAACGACATTTTGCTATTAGACAAAGAAAAATACAAACAAATTTTGTTAGAAAAGGCATCTCAGGCAAAATTTGAATTTAGTCTTTTTAATCTAAGTGATTATTTACAAAAACATTTCGGTATAAAAGTAATCATTCTTGTTGATGAGTACGATACACCAATCATAAATTCTTATAAATATACTACTAAACCAATAAAAAAATCCGAAGAAGAAACATCTTATTATCGAAATGTAATAAATTTTATGCAAACCTTCCTCGGAAAAGCATTTAAAGGGAATGATACAAACTTGAAAAAAGGATTGATAACAGGAGTAATGAGAGTTGCCTGGGAAAGCATATTCTCTGACTGGAATAATTTTTCAGTTTATGGAATAACATCTGCCTATTTTAGCGATAAATTTGGTTTTACACAGGAGGAAACAGAACAAATCTTAAAATATTTTGATTTACAGGATGATATAAGCAAAGTTGAAGGATGGTATAATGGATACAAGTTTGGCAATATCGATAAAATATATAATCCATGGTCAATCGTCAATTATGTTTCAAACCCGACAGATGGTTTTAAAGCTTATTGGGTAAACACAAGCGATGATAGTTTAATAAAAGAAAGGATACCAGAACCAAACATAAAGGATAGAATACAAGAATTAATAGCAGGACAAACCATTGAAAAAACCATCAGGGAGAACTTCGTTTTTTCTGATTTTGAAAGAAAAACGGAATCACTATGGACTTTGCTGTTTTACAATGGATTTCTTACCCAGGTAAGCAAAACAGGGGAGAAAATGTATGAGCTCAAAATACCGAATTATGAACTCAGATTCATTTTTAAAGATTTTATCCTGGACTGGATTGAAGATGAATATAAATTTTACCGTGATTTATTAAACATAACCTCAAAAAATCTCATAAATAATAATTTAACTGAATTTGAAAAAGGTTTTAAGCAAATCGCTGGAGATGCATTTAGTTATTTTGATTCAGCTAAGAAAACAAATACTATTACCCAGGAACAAATATACCCTGTGGAATATAGCAAGCTATTCAACAGGGTGAATCATGTTTATACACTTGGGTTGTTAGCTGTTTTAAGTGATGATTATGTGATAAAATCCAATAGAGAAAGTGGTGAAGGCCGATACGATAGCTTGTTAACTCCTCACGATAAGGCCAAACACGGAGTTGTAATCGAAATTAAAAGTATTGAAAAACAAAAGGAAAAGGAAGAGACCAAAGCCTTTATGAAACGAATTGATAAAGAAATAGACAATGCTCTGCATCAAATTGAACGTAATAAATATTACAAAGAATTATCAGCCCAGGGCAAACCTTATGATAGAATAGTAAAAGTTCCGGTTGTGTTTGCTGGTAAAGAGCCATATATGTTCAAAGAATTGATGTTTGAGTGATCAGAATATGCACCAATTAAGCGCTCATTGAATATTTGAAAATAATCATATATTTAAAAAAATTAAGACATAATCTATGAATATTTCAGTAAAAATACTTATCATCCTCATATTAGTGACCAACCTATCGTTTTATTCCCTCAAATCCCAGGATTTTGAAAAAAATGTAAAACATTTTATCCGGAGGGCAAATATAGTCTACAATAAAGATAGCATAGAAAAGGGCCATCCACATATTCCGCCTCTTGTTTCAAATGGTATCATCGGAGGATGTTTTGATCATATGGGATTTCAGCACCGGCCTTCGCATGATTACCCTGAGGGCAGGACTGTGCTGGGATATATTGATAATTATTACAGGCATAGTTCAAGCCGTCAGATTCAGTGTCCACTTGGCAACATTGAAGCCCGGTTCGCAGACGGAACAAGTATACAAAATCTTATTGATGCCAAAGGTTACAAGCAGGAACTTGACCTGTATACTGGTGTTCTGAAAACATCTTATGACCTTTACGGCCAGACTGAAATAATGACCTTTGCCCATCAAACTATACCCAATCTGATGATCCTTAAAATAGACCGAAAAAGGACTTCTCCAAAAAAAGACATCGTACTTCATATCGACTGCGAACCTTCAGATGAACAGAATAACCGTCTTGACTGGAAAACACAACCACTGGAGTGTAAATTCAATATCACAAAAAAAGGCATAGACATTGAAACCAGCACCAATCTGACTACAACAAAATGGCACATCATGACTCAAAATCCGGTTGAAGTCAATGGAAATCAAATTACAATTCACCTGGAACAGGAAAGGAATATCCTCAGAATTTTTGTTGACCGAAATGATTGCCCTGGATTAAAAGAAATAGAAAAACCATATGAAACACTGCTGGCTTTACACGAAAAGGAATGGCAGAAGATATGGGAAACTTCATGGGTTAATTTTCCTGAAGACCGTGCGCAAAACATTTGGACAAGGATGAAATACTATGCAATAAGCCATTTCCCGCTTATTCCGGAAAAACCTTTGATACCCACAGGTTTGAATTCAAACATTTGGGGTTTTACGTTTCCACAGGATGTGTATTATGTTGCTGATAATCTACCAAGGCTTGGTCACTTTAACCGTTCTGAAAAAGCATTGAAGTATTGGCTTGATGTGTTACCTGATGTGAAAAATTACAGCAGGCGAATTATGGGCATTGACGGAGGATTCTATCCCTGGACACCACCTTTTGAAGATTGGGACAGCTATGAAAAAAACGGCGTGGTTAGCCCGGATTCCTATGAGCTGCATAATCCTGCTTATGTAGCGGCAATGGTCTGGCATTATTACCAAATTTCAGGAGATAATAGTTTTCTGGAAGAATATTTTCCTGTTCTGGAAGAAGTTTGGCGGTTTTATACAAATATTTCAGAGAAAAACGAACATGGCACATTTGATGTGTATCACAAAAATGCCAGGGGACAAGATGAAGCATCATCTACTGAGGGAAATCTGCGAAATTTGCTTTGTGCATCATACAGCGCAGAATATACAGCAAGGAATTACCTAAAGGCAACGGAAGTTGTAGCTGATTTTGACCGGGAACTAAAAAAACATGCAAAAACAATACTGAAAACAGGATATGAGAGGGAATCACTCAGAGGGGCACATGGATGGTATGTTACCTATGAGGGTGATGACCGTCCGTTGAATGAACAAAAACATCCTGTTCAGCTTAATCCGGTTACGTATGTACCCATGCCTGATCTGGTCTATGAAGACTCACCCGTCATCAAATCCTGGAACAACCGTTATGAACTGACAGAACAAGCGAAAAAGCCAATCACCAAAGGCTGGACTTTCGGTCAATTTTCATGGACTTCATGCCGGATGCGGGCGCCCCGGGAACTTGAACAGGACCTTTGGGCTATACAGGCCTGCAGAGGCGCTGATCCACGCTGGATACAGTTCTACGAATCCAGTTTCTGGACAGGTTGGCATTTGAACAAAGCATACTATTTCCCAATGATGGGGCTCTACCTTCAGACTTTCACAGACGCCCTGGTCCAGGACTGGCGTGGATATATCGATTTATTTCCTTGTCTTTTAACCGGATGGGAAGCAGAAAAAATCTCCTTTCATGGCATATATACAAAAAACGGGGTAAAAGTGAGTGGTTCATGGGATAATGGCCAGTTTAATGTGACACTTACACCAACCTATGCAAAAAAAATAAAGCTTCGGGTATCGCGGGAATTAAATGATATAAGGATATACGGACAAGATAAAGGCCCGGATATTATTAACGGGAATGTATTATATGATTTTTCTTTCAGGGAGGATGAACCTATTGTCATTACCTATAAGAAATAAAGTAATATTGATGATTATTTTGTGTTTATATGATTGATTTACAACTTCTTCTTGCTGCAATTACAGGTATCTTACTATTGCTGTTTTTGGTTATCAAGCTAAAAATTCATGCATTTATTTCATTGTTGCTTGCAAGCGTTGTTGTAGGTTTTATATCTGGTATGCCTTTCTCTGACATACTGGATTCTGTTATTGAAGGCATGGGAGGAACACTGGGTTTTATTGCTTTAGTTGTCGGGTTGGGGGCCATGTTTGGAAAAATCCTTGAAATATCTGGAGGGGCAGAGATACTGGCTAAAACAATGTTGACCAGGTTCGGAGATAAAAAATCCCCCTGGGCTTTAAGTATAACCGGATTTATTGTTGCAATTCCTGTTTTTTTTGATGTGGGGTTTATTATCATTATTCCTCTTATTTATGGCCTGACCAAGAAAACCGGAAAATCAATATTGTTTTATGCTATTCCCCTTTTAGCAGGGCTGGCAGTAACTCATA
>CAZVTW010000126.1:0-13170 GCA_964629805.1 uncultured Bacteroidales bacterium
ATGATTAAAAAATTAACTGAAAGTTAATTAATTCGCGTAATTCGCGTAATTCGCGGACAAAAAAATTTTCGCGGACAAAATTTAAACAGATGAAAAACATTCATTAAACCTGCCCGTAATTTTTTTAACGCAATACTTTTTTTGGAAACCTGATTAATATTACCTTTACCATCCATTTTTGTGTTATGCCGGTTAACCTGAAAAACATACAAGCAGAAAATAACCTGGAAGTATTTCCTGGAGATACTGAGAAACCGGGGAAGACAAAAAGCAGCGCCTTGCTGAATCGTGAGATATCACTGTTCGGTACTAAATTCGGCGCCAAACAGAAAGCCAGGCTTTTTTCCGAACTTGGTATTCTGCTTGAATCCGGCCTTGACCTGGCACGGGCGCTCAAAGTTGCAATAGCTGAACTGAAAACAAAGAAGGAAAAACATGTGGTTGAATCTATCAGGAAATCACTGCTTTCCGGTATTTCATTTTCCGAAGCGCTGCTGAAAACAGGAAAATTCAGATACTTTGAATATTTCAGCCTGAAAATCGGGGAGGAAACCGGAAAAACAGGCGCTATTCTATTTGAACTTGCAAACTATTACCAGCGAAAAATTTCACAACAGCGAAAAATCATCAATGCCTCCGTTTACCCTGTAATCGTTCTCATCACAGCTTTTGTTGCTATCCTGTTCATGACCAATGTCATGATCCCCATGTTTTCGAGCGTATTCAAACGGTTCAGGGGAGACCTTCCGCCACTGACCAAAACCATCATTGATATTTCTGTTTTTGTACAAGACAACCTCGGTATCTTTTTTTTTCTGTTGACTATTGTCACTATTCTCATTTTTATATTACGAAAAAAGACATGGTTCAGGAAAATCACCGGCCAAATTGCGCTCAAACTTCCTTTTGCAGGCAAACTGATACTGCTGACCCAGTTAGAAAAATTCACCAATGCCATGACATTACTGCTGGGGTCAAATGTTCACCTGCTCAAAGCCATTCAGTTGACCAGGCAAATGACTGGATTTTATCTTTTTGAAACAGCCCTGCACCAGGCAGAAAAAAAATTGTTAAAAGGAAAGCATTTGTATGAAGCAATACAGCAATACAACTTTTTTGATGAACGGTTTGTGTCGCTTGTCAATATCGGTGAAGAAGCAGGCAGGCTTGATAATGCTTTTGACCGGCTCAGGCAACAATATACCGAAGAACTGGAACATAAATTCCATATCATGGGTACCCTGCTGGAACCTGTGTTGATCATTTTTGTGGGGGCTATTGTGGCTATCATCCTGGTGGCTATGTACCTGCCAATGTTTAAGATAAGTACATATGTGTATTAAAAAAAAATATCAATTCCATCTATCCTGCAATATCCGGTTGGTTCAAACAACCACAAAAAAAAGTCCAAAAAAAATTAAAATAATATTTGCATATAAAAATAAACTGTCGTAATATTGTTTCATCAAACAGCATGTTTGGAAACAGAGCTAACGATCTTTCACATAAGGAACGAAATTAACAGTCGGTAATTAAACATTTCAGGATTATCACACCGGACTATTTAATAATGAATAATCCCTGCGAACAATTCTTTTCTGATTTTTTACCTGTCTTTTAATAAGTTCTGACAACAATATTCAACGGACAGAATATACAGCAACACTTTTTACGGATATTATTGTCCGAAATATGTGAAGTTACAAAGACTTTATAATTTATTAACATTTAATTAAAATACAATAAAACTCAATCTATATAGCTATGAAAAACAATGTTTACGAACAATCAACCAAACCTATGCTGAGATACTTAGCAATCTCTTTTGTATTATTTATTTCATTCATCTTCTCCGTGAGCAACCTTTCGGCCCAGGGTGGCACCTGGGAAGAAATTACGTATGATAACTTTGAAAGTGGCTGGGGAAATTTTGTGGATGGGGGCAGTTATTGTGATTTATATAATAACAGTGCTTATGCCCACGATGGCAACTATTCTTTAAGGTTGGGGTACAGTGGAGGCAAAAGCTACTCTCAACCAATAGATATATATACTGAAGGATATTCAAAATTAAAAATTGACTTTTGGTTTCGAACAAGGGGTTTTGACAGTAGTGATGATTTTTTTCTTGAATATTGGGATGGAGATTCGTGGTTGATCATTGAAACATATGAAGGTACTGATTATTCGAATTCTACTTTTTATAGTTCATCAGTCACAATAACAAACTCTGCATATCAATTTCCATATGATGCGAGAATAAGATTTCATTGCAGTGCAAGTTCTTCTTCAGAATATGTATATATCGACGAAGTGACAATTTCTGCTCTCCCGCCGGTTGAGCCTCCGCCGGTTGAAAATTGGCAGCAGCTTACCTATGATAGTTTTGAGACAGGATGGGGGAATTTCATAGATGGAGGCAGCTATTGCTACCGGGTGCAAGACGACAACTATTCCTATCAGGGGGATTACAGCCTAAGATTAAGTGATGATTATAGTAAAAGTTATACCATTCCCCTTGATGTTGAAACAGATGGCTATACTGACATAAAGGTTGAATTCTGGTTTCATACAATTGGTTTTGACAGTGGTGAAGGTTTTTATATTGATTATTGGGATGGAGATACATGGTCAATAATAAAATACCTTGAAAAGGGAAATAATTTTAATAATACATTTTTCCATTTCGAGAAAATCACTATTTCAAATACAACATATACTTTTCCACAGGATGCAAGAATAAGAATCAGGTGCAACTCAAGTTCTTCTTCAGAATATGTATATATCGACGAAGTGACAATTTCTGCTCTCCCGCCGGTTGAGCCTCCGCCGGTTGAAAATTGGCAGCAGCTTACCTATGATAGTTTTGAGACAGGATGGGGGAATTTTGTTGACGGTGGCAGTTACTGTGACCGAATTCATTATGCAAACCGTTCATACCAAGGCAATTATAGCTTAAGATTAGCCTACTATTATGGCAAAAGCTACTCTCAACCAATAGATATATATACTGAAGGTTATACGCAATTAAAGATTGATTTTTGGTTTCACACATACGGTTTTGATAATGGAGATGATTTTTATGTTGAATATTGGGATGGAAATTCCTGGAATACTATCGAAAATCTCATAAGTGGTACTGATTTTAGCTCCTCATTTTTCAATTTTGAATCTATCATAATCACAAACACAAGTTACACTTTCCCACAGGATGCAAAAATCAGGTTTACATGTAGTGCCAGCTCATCGAGGGAAAAGTTATACCTTGATGAAATAAAGATTTACGGATTGTTACCCCCTTCTGTCGAAAGTATCAATTTAGAACCTTCGATGTTGGAAATCCTGACAGTTAACAGCTTTCAACTCAATTCTATCGTCTCCCCCACTGACGCCGGAGACCAGACAGTGTCCTGGGCCTCCGCAAACGAAACCATAGCCACAGTTGATGCCACAGGACTGGTCACAGGTGTAGCAGAAGGCACAACCACAGTGACGGCCACTACAAACGACGGCGGATTTACTGACCAGGCTGTTGTTCATGTCTTCAGTCACGGGGATGTAAATAAAGACCGGTATGTTGGCGCTTTTGACGCAGGTATTGTGCTCCAGCATTCGGTAGGCAATCCGACAGATGACTGGGGAGTGTCAACGCCCTGGACATCTTTTGAAACATCTGCTGCTGATGTAGACATTGATGAGACAGTCACGGCCACAGATGCTTCTTATATCTTACAATATGTAGCCGGCATGATAAGCAGTCTCCCTGTCCCGGCAAAGAAAAGCGCGGAAAAACCCCAAATCAGCTATGAGATACAAGAAAATGCCTTTGTACTGTATGCCGGCCAGGAAGTTTTCGGCCTGAACCTGTCCGTAAAAGCTGAAGGGACTACCATACAACTGCCCGAAATATTGGTACAGGATGTCTTGTCGGCGACTAATCAAAAAGAGGAAAGTTACCTCATTGGACTGGCTGCTGTCAATCCTGTCCCTGCCGGAACACCTTTGGCCAGGATACCTTTTGAACAGGAACAGGGTGTGGTTGTCTTTGATATCAACATGAACGGTCTGTCTGCTACACTCAGTCATGCTTTTTCATCCATCACAGCTATTGAAAAAGGCGACAACCCCGGGTTTAGCTGCGAGGTATCACCCAACCCTGTGCAGTCATCCTGCCTGATACGGCTTTTTAACCCTGTCCCTGCTGAATCCTGTGTCAGGATTTATTCTATGAACGGCAGGCTGGTGAAACAACTCTACAAAGGAACACCGGTCGGCAATCTTCATCTTGAATGGGACAGGACAAACATGAATAACCACGCAGCCCCTGCCGGCATGTATATCTATGCTGTCATAAACGGGAAATCCCGCTTAACAGGTAAACTTATTTGCCGGTAAAACAAATACTGCTATCTTATTAAAATCAAAAACTATTATGTACGAACCATAAAAAAAACAAACGGTAATGAATAACAATACATTTTTGTTTAGTATCAATAATCAAAATCATAATCCCATGAATGTTAAAAATATGTGCAGGTATGTCATTATTACAGGTATGGTTATATTATCTCATTTTCTGCCCCTGCATTCATCATCCGGCTCAACACCGGAGAAGACAAATCTTATCAATAATATCCTCCTGACAGTTGAAAGTCTGCAGGCTTCAAAAGGAGATATACTGGAGGTTGGTATATCTGTCAATACCCTTCTTTCTACTGACAAGTACATCGCATATGAATTCAATATCTCATATCCGGGAGATATGTTTTCATTTGTTGAGGAAGACCTAACAGGTAGTTTTATGCCCGGCACTGCCACTCTTATTGTGAATGAGGTATCCAGCGGTTTACTCAGAATAACCTGCATGTCAGAACAAATCATCAGCGGGGCAGGAACACTTCTGACCCTTAAATTCACAGCCACACAAGCAGGTAAGGCCTCAATGGTTCTGACAAATCCACGGTTTAACAACAGGCTTATACCACAAGACAATATTACGAATGGCAGGATTGATATTTACCCGGCAGGCATTGGAAGGAAAGACCTTTTGACAGACCACACACAAGGCTCGTGTATCCCTGTGTCCCCTGATGTTGCCTCCTTTTTTATGTCTGTTGACAAACCATCAGGGTTAAGCGCCGGGAATGTACCTGTCAGTTTGCCGCTCTGGTCAGCCGGCGGAAGAGACCTGTCACACAGTATTAGCCTCTATTACCACACAGGCGGCATACGTATTGAAGAAGTGGCTTCGCAGGTTGGACTGGGATGGCATTTACAGGCCGGGGGCGTAATTACACGAACAGTCAGAGGGCTGCCTGATGATATGTACATGAATGGGACAGAAGAAAAATATGGTTTTCTCAATGGCGGGGGAGAAAACATCCCTTCAATAACCGAAGATGATTTTAGCAGCCCCAACATACAACAAATTCTGGAGGAATATGCAGGAAACGGAAAATACGATGGTATGCCCGATATATTCTACTTCAATGCCGGTGGCGTTTCAGGAAGGTTTTATCTGGATAAGGACAGGGATGTACACACAACCGGCTATCAGAACACAAAAATCATACCTCAGTCTGACGACGGATACAGGATAAGCGGCTGGGAAATCATCTCTTCAAACGGGGTCAGGTATCTTTTCGAAACGTCTGATATTGAAACATCACAATATTCAGATGGTTGTAACAATGCCGGAGACTATGACTACCAGTATATTTCTTCGTGGCGCCTGAGCCGTATAGAATCACCGGTGAGTGATGATGAAATAACATTTACATACACTGATTATACCATAACACTGCCTGTGACCGAAGCAAACATGCTGGCTGTCCGTACTGATATGGCAGGAGCCACTCCTGTAACAGAACAGTGTATTTCGCATACAGAGATACACGGCAAAAAACTTTCACAAATTGATTATGCCACAGGAAGAGTCGAATTTATTCCCGGCGCTGCACGTGCCGACCTGGACAGTGAAACAGGACAGGAAGCCAGGCTGGTTAAAGAACTCCTGGTTAAAGATAACAATGATGAAATAATAACCAGGTTCATTTTCGATTTGGTGTACCGTTCACCACAGGACAAACGGATGTCTCCTGCCGGCGCTTTAAGCTTTGTCAGCGCTAATCCGTCCGGATCAACCGGACTGCGGCCAATGCTGGAACAACTCATTGAATTGCGTGGTTCGGAGGCCAAAGTGTACCGGTTTGAATATTACGGGACAGGTATCCAGGATGTTTTTTTGCCGGACAGGATTTCGGCAACAGCCTCAACAGACCACTGGGGGTATTTCAACCCTAATTCAGCCCTCATGCCATCGCCACAGGTTGATTATTATAATGTTGACGGTGATGTATTATCCCTGGGCAGCGCTGATAAATCACCCGATCTGGCATATGCCCGGGCCGGGGCGCTGAAACAGGTGACCAATCCGCTCGGCGGAATCACGCAATATGAATATCAGCTCAACCGTGCCTTTACCGAGCTGGTAACCGGAACTCTCTCAAATCAGAACACCGGGGGGCTAAGACTTTACAAAACCATTGCCATTGATAATTTTTCAGGCGACCAGGTCATCAGGAAGTATGAATATAAATCCCCGGATGCCAATTCAAGCGGCGCACTGAACGATATGCCCGAATACGGAAATTATTTTATGAATAACGGGCAATTTTGGTTTAAATCCGGAATAACAACGTTCTACCCACTTGTCGGGCAACTCCAATCATATAGCGGGTACAGCAGGATAGTCAAATATGAGGGTGAATTCGGAGAAAAAGGTAAAACAGAATATACCTACACCTGGCTCTCGGACAATGACAAGGCTGATATGACAGAATTTGTTACTATTGAAGACGGAAACATTGAACCACAACCCGACCAGGGACAGGTTGTCACAGCCACAACCTGGCATCACACGGTCCAACAGCCCGATGATGCACAAATTTTGCTTCTGCCACCTGTTTCAAGACGTTGGAAACGTGGCCTGCCGGAAACAGTAACGTATTTTGACGAATTTGACCAGTCCGTGAAAAAAACCACAACCGAATATGACATGTTTGAATGTCCACAGCCGGAAGGGCTTCACATGCAGGGTTTGTTGACCTGTTTTTATGACCTGGCATCAACACCGGGACAGGGTGATTTTTTCAAAAGCCATTATTATTTTCAGAAAACAGACAATTATGTTCTCCCTGTCAGGACTATAAGCAGGGTATATAATACTGATGATACCAGGTATACCGAAAAAAGTGTTGAGTATTCATACAATGATCTGAAACTGCTTAACAGCGCTGTGACCAAAGACAGAGACGGCACAGAATTAAAAACAATGTCAGTCCTTTACACCGGTGATATTACATCACCAACCGGCGCTATTGCAGACATGCAGGCCCGAAATATGAATTCAAAAACCATAGAAAAGAAAATCCTGAAACAAAACATGGTCTATTCTGCGGCTTATAATAAATATAGCCTTTGGGGGCAGGAGAACTATCCTCTGGTAACAGAAATATATGCTTTCCAGACAGATAACCCGGTTGGAGAACTCTCTTTTGCAGGTATAGACCAGGCAACCGGCGGGTTAACAGCAAATACTATGTATGAAAAGAAAAAGGAATATACATATTACGACGACGGAAGAGCAAAAAGCAGCAGGAGGCAATATAGCATTCCGTCGTCCTACATCTGGAACAATAACCGGACATTGCCGGTAGCAACCGTCTTAAATGCCCGCCCGGAAGAAGTATTTACCGAAAGTTTTGAAGAGGGCAACACAGCAGAATGGACAGGCGATGTTATAATATATACGAATCCGGATAAAAAATCCAGCCCTTATGCCTCAAATGGGTATTCATCGTTGCATTTCACAGGTGGCAACACCTTTTCTGCCACAAAAGCAATAGATGTGAGTGGAATCGGGCAACGGAACTACATTTTTTCAGCTATGATCAGGAAGGAAAGCAGTTCAGCCTCAAATCCCGGCATAAAACTTACAATAGACGGAAATACGACGACAGCCGAAGCCACAGACAACAAGTCCGGAACATGGGCTTATGTTGAAACCATGGCAAATGTACCGGCAGGAGCAGCAAATATCACCATTGAGATAACAAATGATATGACAGGCAGCGGACAAACAGCAAATGTGTATGTTGATGATGTGAGGTTTTATCCTGTTGATGCACGCCTGTCTGTTTTTACCTATGACGAATCAAAAGGCATCACTTCTGTCAGCAATGCCAATTCAATGACTGGCCATTACGAATATGCTGACAATGGCAGGCTTGAAACAGTCAGGGATGATGAACGCTTCATTATCGGGACAAACAGCTTTGAATATAAACCTTACATCGCTGTGACCAATGCCTGGCCATTATTTGAACCTGGCGGCGGAGAAAAAGATATCAATGTGTTTACCAATGAATCCTGGAGTATAGATACAGGAACCATTCCCAGCTGGATTTCATTGACACCTGAGTCAGGAGACCAATCACAAATCATTACAATATCATGTGATCCGAATAACCTGTCCGGATCAAGGCAGGCTGGTATTACTGTCAATAGTTCAGGTGGCCGCAACTTTGAAATACATGTCACTCAACAAGGCCAGTTGCAATAATTTTAAACCATCTTATAATCAGAAAAAATAATTCAACTATCATAATCAAAAAAATCATGAAAAAGTCATCACAACTTCAGCCGGGGAATATAAAAAGAGTCATTGTCTCATTGTATTTATTTTTGTTTTTATTTCGGATAATTCAGGCTAATCCCGTTAAAACAACAGAATCAACATATATTGACGAAGTTGCCATATGTTATATCCGGCTTTCCTGGGATGCCAATCAGTATGCAGTGAAATACCATCTGTATGTATCAGAGGGAGACAATCAGAATTATCAACATCACACGACGTTTCTGTCTGATGTAACAAGTTACAGGTATTGGGCACATCTGAAGAATAATACAACATTTTATTTTTATATTGAAGCTGAACTGGAGGTCGGGGGGACAACTGTATTTTTTGATTATGGCGAAGCATCGGCAACAACCCCTTCTTATGATTGTGGTACATCAGTCTCCATTGACAATGTAACAACAAGCAGCATTGATATTTCCTGGCCTGATAGCCATTACTGGTACGAAGTATCACGAAAAGCTGAAGATGAGTCGGATTTTTCAGTTATTGAAGGTTATACCAATGATAATTTTTACACAGACTACAATGTCGAACCGGCAAAAACCTATTCTTACAGGGTTGTCGCACATCCCATGTCTGATGCTGGCCCGTGTGACTGTCTCATCAGCGAAAGTTCGGGGACTACAAAACCGGTTACACCACAGCTCGAAATATCTTCATATGGAACACATGATATAACATTAAGGATTATTGACACTCAAAACGAAAATGTGAGTGAATATAACATTTACAAAAACAGGTATTATACTGACAATTCTCCTGATTTTAGTTCCTATAGTATTTCAGATAGTGGAGATCATACATATCATACGGATAATAATATCATACCTGCCTGTAAATATTCATATAGAGTGGCTGCAAAAAACAGTTCAGGTGTTTCTTCCTCAGTATCAAACGAAGTACTTCTTGTTACCCTTCCTGTTGCCCCACAACTCAATCTCGTAAGTGCGGAGTATGATCAGGTGGTGTTAAACATTGTTGATAATGAAAACTATAACCCCCATTATACAATCAGCAAAACAAAAGTAGTTAATTCTGTTCCAACTCATTACACATATTCTACAAGCAGTTCCGGAGAGTACACTGATAATGAAATTGAACCGCAGACAGATTATTATTATCAGGTTGAAAGCATCAATGAAAATGGTACTAATTCGATGGGTGTTTCAAACCAGATTCATATAACCACCCCTTCCATTCCGTCACCTGAACCGCCAGATTTAACAACAGTCTCAGTAGGGGCTGATTATATTACAGTTGAAGTATCAGACTCATATAATACCAATATTGACCATTATGATATCTATGTACTTGGACCGGAAGACACTCAATTTAACCATACAGGGACTTTAAGTTCGCCCGGTGAATACACTAAGGATAACCTGGAGACAGGTGATTGTTACGAATTTAAAGTGAAAGCCATTGATACTGATGGATATGAATCGGGTTTCTCAAATATTTTATCCGAATGTACTGAAATTCCACCGCATGTACTTGTGCCTCCGGTAATTTCTGTGAGTACTGAGGGTTCAGATTATATAACAATCAACATTACTGATACGGAAAGCACAGACGTGGATAAATACAACCTTTATATGAGGGGACCGGGAGATGCTGATTTTTACTATGTTGGCAGACGATCTACTCCCGGCCTTCGGACCGAATCCGGTCTGGACCCGTCAGAATGTTACGAATTCAGGGCAATAACAATCAGTATTTACGGTGAAGAGTCAGATTATTCGAACACAGTGACAGGTTGTACGACAGAGCCTCCTCCACCTCCATCACCATCAGGACTATCAGCCTCAGTAGTTTCATGCACCGAAATTTCCCTGTCCTGGAACGACAATTCTCCTGAAGAAGACAGGTATGTACTCGAGTACAAAGTCCCTGGCATGTCCTCTTTCCAGGAAACAAACCCAGCAGTCACATCCGGCCAGACAACTTATAACCATACCGGTCTTGCTGCTGATGAACAGGAGATACAGTACCGCCTTGCTGCTGAAAATTCAAGCGGTTTATCTGATTATATCTACCTCACCGTTACTAAACCCTGTTGTGGCTGTGCACTGAACGACACTCCCGAAAATGCCATTCAACTGACACATGCCTCTGACTGGTGCTCACAGGATGAGGAATTCACAACGTTTGACACCTCTGATGATAATTATGACGCTTCCTGCTGGCAGGGTGATCCCGCAGACCATCGAACAGCCTGGTTCAGAATAACTGCCCAGTCCGCTGATATGAATGTAACCTGGAAGACAACAGCAGTCAATAATTTCTGGACCGGTGCAGCAGATAATTCCTGGTCAAATTCACAGAACTGGCTCAACGGGGTGCCTTTGTCAAATCATCATGTGGTTATTGGAGGTAGTGTTTCGAATTATCCTGTTATAAATTCAGGCACGCACCAGTGTTTGAGTGTAAAGGTAGAAGACGGCGCTTCGCTGACTATTAATAGCTCTGGTTTGCTCGAAGTTGCAGGTTCTGCATCAGGCAACATATCCGGCAATTACCAGCTAACAGGGACAACAACAGACACACCAATGCTCAAAGGGCAAATGGCCCTTTATTCAACAGATTTCGCTGAACTGGCTTGTGCCACATACAAAAAAGAAAACAGACCTGCTGATGATGTCACTCTCTCATATCATGAACTGATACCCGACCAGGATTATTATATTGTTATTGCCACAGGAACAACCAACACAGGAACTTTTAGCCTGTGTATCAATGACAATGCCCTGCCTGATGATTACAGTGATGATAAGGCATACAAAAACAAACCGAAAAATTCGATAACACACCAGTTTTTACCGGGATTGTTTGACAAAAATCACAGTAGGCGGGGAACACCCAGAATACCTGTTCGTGACCTGTCTGAACTAGGCTCTGGTGACATGATCGAATCAATGTCCTTTAGCGATGGTTTCGGACGCAGGGTGCAGTCAATTTACAAAGACGCCAGCCCGCTAGGTTATGATGTTGTTCAGCCCTATGAATATGATGTTTGTGGATGTAAATCAAAACAATACCTCCCTTATACTGTCAACGGTGACGGGGGGCTCAGGCCGGATTATCTTAACGAACTGGAAGATTTCTACATGGAGGATTACCCTGATCCTGATGTCGAAGGTCTGGAACACCTCTACCGGGAAAAAGAATATGACAATTCGCCGCTGAACAGGGTCCTTGAAATCAGTAACCCGGGAAAACCATGGGGAATAAGGGAAAATACCCGTTCCGGTTCCCCCGATAACGGCGGACATACTGTGAAGTACACCTATTCAACAAATTATGCTGATGATGATGTGCGTCACTGGGAATTTATTGCAGGCGAACCGGTCAACACCCTGACCACCAACGGGTACTTTTATGAGGAAGGCGCTCTGACACTCACCCAGGTGAAAAGTCCGCAATGGAACGAAAACAACCCATTGCTGAACATGTCGCAAACATTCAAAGACAAATATAACCGCACTGTCTGCAAACGCTCTTTTGTTGAAGAAGATGGACAGATAGTAAAAGTTGAAACATACTATGTGTATGACGATTTTGGGCAGTTGCGCACCATCATACCACCGGAAGCCGTCAGTCAAATGAACAACGGACCTTCCCTGCCAATGGAGCCAACAACAGAAATCACAGGTAAGTACTTTTTCCTTTATCATTATGATGACAAGCACCGCCTCACAGAAAAGAAAGTACCGGGCAAAGACATGGAGTATTTTATTTATGACCCGCTCAACAGGCTGGTGCTCTCACAGGACGGAAACCTGAGACATGACAACCAGGGCAATCCACTCAGGAAATGGAAATTCGTTAAATATGATGTGTTCTCACGTGCCATTGTCACAGGCTTGTACACCCATTCCACTGAACTGTCGAGGCAGCAGATGCAGGATTTGGTTACATCACTGCTCGAAGATGAACAGAATGATTATTATTTTTATGAAAATATCACTGCAGACAATTACTCAACACAGTTTGGTTATACCACAGACCGTGCCTTCCCGCACGGGGCGGATAACCTTCTTACAGTGGTGTGGTATGACGATTATGATTTTGATAATGATGGTACCCCGGACTATACCTATGACGCTACTAACACTGATTATGACCCGGAAGCCTGGATGCGGGTCAAAGATGCAGTGACAGGCGCACGTACAAAAGTATTAAATCCTGCAACAGGTATGCAGGAATGGCTAATTGCCGTCAGTTTTTACGACCGAAAAGGACGTACCATACAGGTGCAATCAAACAACCACCTCGGGGGGGCGGAAATCATCCGTAATAAATATGCTTTTACAGGTGAGTTGCTCCGGTCCAAACACACCCACAATGTTCCGGGAAAAGATGAAATTACCCAGCAACGCACATACGAATATGACCATGCAGGACGTTTATTACGCATGCGCCACAAAATAAACAATCAACCCGCGGTGTTACTGAAAGAACTAACA
>CAZVTW010000127.1:0-13066 GCA_964629805.1 uncultured Bacteroidales bacterium
TTCAAAGCACATTTCAGTGTTTCGTTACGATTTCATTTTAGAAATTTAGGTATTATTAAATTGTGGAAATATCAAAAATTGATTTATTTTTTGATTCCAGTTCTGTTCCACCTGTCAGGTATTTATCTATGGAGCGGGCTGCTTCTCTGCCTTCAGTGAGAGCCCATACAACGAGGGATTGTCCACGGCGCATATCACCGGCAGAAAAAATTTTGTCCACATTGGTCATATAGTCATGACATTTTACATTTCCCCTGGTATCCAGTTCAACGCCAAATTCGCTAATCATGCCTTCGTGTTGGGGATGTACAAATCCCATAGCCAGCAGTACCAGGTCAGCCGGTATTTCCCGTTCAGTACCAGGCACTTCTTCAAATGTGGGACGCTTACCTGGTGATGCTTTTGACCATTTTATGTCAACTGTTTTTATTGCTTTGACATTGCCATTTCCGTCATCAATAAATTCTTTTGAAAGTGTGGACCACATTCTCTGGCAACCTTCTTCATGAGATGAAGATGTTCTGAGAATATTTGGCCATTCCGGCCAGGGTGTGGCCTCATTTTTTGTTTCCGGGGGTTTGGGTAATATTTCAATCTGAGTGATACTTTTAGCTCCATGCCTGTTTGATGTTCCCACGCAATCTGCGCCGGTATCTCCCCCGCCGATAACCACTACATGTTTATTATTTGCCATGATAGAGTCTTCTTCCGGGATTATCTCGCCATCATTACGCTTGTTTTGTTGTACCAGGAAATCCATGGCAAAATGTACGCCATTTAATTCTCTTCCTGGTATTTTCAAATCTCTGGGAATGGTTGATCCGCCTGCCAGTAAAATGGCATCAAATACTTTCAGGAGATAATCCACCGGTACATTACCGCCTACATTGGCATTGGTTTTGAAAAAAATTCCCTGCTGCTCCATGACCATAATTCTGCGATCAACGATTCCTGCTTCAAGCTTAAAATCAGGGATACCATAGCGAAGTAAACCACCCGGGTTTTTGTCTCGTTCGTATACCACCACCCAATGACCTGCTTTGTTAAGATGGTCAGCAGCAGCAAGTCCTGCCGGACCAGAGCCGACAACAGCAACTTTTTTGCCTGAGAACTTTCCGGGGAGTTCAGGCTGAATATAACCATTTTTAAAGGCTTCTTCAGCAATGGTTTTTTCAATGTGTTCGATAGCTGTTGGGGGTTCATTAATACCCAAAACACATGCTGCTTCACAGGGGGCCGGGCATATTCTTCCTGTGAATTCAGGAAAGCTATTGGTAGTTGACAGAATATCCCAGGCCCTTTTCCAGTCCTGGCGAAAAACAGCCTCATTGAAATCGGGTATCAGGTTACCTAAGGGGCAGCCATTATGACAAAAAGGTGTTCCGCAGTCCATGCATCTGGCTGCCTGCTGTTTTGTTTTGATGTGACTGAATTCCTGATAGAATTCATTATGATGTTTTATTCTTTCCTCAACTGTGAGTGGCTTGGGTGTTTCCCTTTTATAATCTAAAAATCCTGTTGCTTTTCCCATTTAAATCCTTAATTAATACATTAACAAATAAGTTTCTTAAACCATTTCAACCTTTTCCGGTTCTTTTTTCTTTTGCTGAGCTTTTTTCTTTCTTTTAAGCAATACGGCTTTATAATCTGTTGGCATCACTTTGGTAAAGGAATATAAATTTCTTTCCCAATCATCAAGAATTTTTTCTGCTACAACACTGTTTGTAAATTTCAGGTGATTATCGATGAGACTTTTAAGGTCCTTTTTATCCTGGTCTTCAAGTGGTTCGAAAAGAACCATTTCTTTATTACAATTTTTTTCAAATCTCAACAAAGGATCATATACATAAGCCACTCCCCCACTCATCCCGGCAGCAAAGTTTTTACCAGTTTCACCCAGTACGACAGCTATACCGCCGGTCATGTATTCGCATCCATGATCACCAACGCCTTCGACAACAACTTTGGCGCCGGAGTTTCTGACGCAAAAGCGTTCTCCGGCAAGTCCCCTGATATATGCCTCTCCTCCGGTAGCACCATAGAAAGAAACATTTCCGACAATAAAGTTTTCCTCCGCCTTATATTTCGATTCTTTGTTTGGATAAACAATGAGTTGAGCGCCGGAGAGACCCTTACCGAAATAATCATTGGCTTCGCCTTCAAGTTCAAATCTCAGACCTTTTGAAGCAAAAGCACCAAAAGACTGACCTGCTGATCCTTTAAATGTATAATGGATGGTCCCGTCAGGCAGACCTTTATCGTCATACTTTTTCGAAATTTCATTAGAAATAAGTGCCCCAACTGCCCTGTCAACATTCTGAACAGGAAAACTTCCTGTTACTTTTTTCCCGGATTCAAAAGCCGGTTTAGCTTTGTCAAACAGTTTCCAGTCAAGGACATCATTAATACCATGATCCTGTTCCATCATTTTATAAATACCAACTTTTCTGTCATCAGGATCACGGTAAAGAATTTGACTCAAATCAAGAGATTTTGGTTTCCAGAATTCAATATCGTCCCTGACTTTCAATAGATCAGCCTGTCCAACCATTTCATTAATGGTTCTAAACCCCAGTTGCGCCATAATTTCCCGAAGCTCTTCAGCCATGAATGAAAAGAAATTCACGACATGTTCCGGTTTTCCAGCAAATTTTTTCCTGAGTCTTACGTCTTGTGTTGCAATACCAACAGGACAGGTATTTTTATGACAAGCTCTCATCAGAATACATCCTTCAGCAACCAGTGCAGCTGTTGAGACACCCCATTCTTCAGCTCCCAGTAGGGTTGCAATAGCTAAATCACGTCCTGTTTTCATCTGGCCGTCAACCTGAACGACAATCCTGCTTCGAAGATTATTTTGAACCAGTGTCTGGTGAGTTTCAGCAAGACCTAACTCCCAGGGTAAGCCGGTATGTCGTATCGAACTGATTGGAGAGGCCCCGGTACCGCCGTCGCCACCGGAGATAAGCACAACATCGGCATGCCCTTTAGCGACCCCGGCAGCTATGGTACCTACCCCGGCTTTAGAGACAAGTTTAACATTAATCCGTGCATCCCTGTTGGCATTTTTAAGGTCAAATATCAACTGGGCTAAATCTTCAATCGAATAGATATCGTGATGTGGAGGCGGAGATATCAGACCAACACCAGGCGTTGAATTTCTTACCCTGCCAATCCATTCATCCACTTTATGACCTGGTAATTGTCCGCCCTCACCTGGTTTAGCGCCCTGCGCCATTTTTATCTGGAGCTCAACAGCATTCGTTAAATAGTAACTGTTTACACCGAATCTTCCTGAGGCAACCTGTTTGGTGGCAGACCTTTCCCAGTCTCCGTTCGGCTTCATTTTAAATCTGACAGGGTCTTCTCCGCCTTCACCACTGTTACTCTTTCCTTTTATCCTGTTCATAGCAATTGCCAACGTTGAATGGGCTTCGTATGATATTGAGCCAAAAGACATGGCGCCTGTTGCAAACCGTTTAAATATTTCCTCCTTAGATTCTACTTCTTCAATCGGAACAGGATTCCGGTCTTTAAATTCAAATAAACCCCTGAGCGTGAAAGCTTGTGCAGATTGTTTATTGATAAGACTGGCATATTCTTTATAAATGTCATAATCATTGTTCCTGGCCGACTTTTGCAGTAAGCGTATTGTGTCAGGATTGAAGAGGTGCTTCTCACCACGTTGTTTCCATTGATATACACCACCTTCAGCCAGTCTGTTGTTATATTTTGGGATGTCGGAATATGCTACCCTGTGCCTGACAAGAACTTCTTTGGCGAGACCATCGAAGCTTATCCCATCGACACGTGAAATGGTGTTTTTGAAGCATTTTTGAACTACCTCAGAATTCAGTCCGATTATTTCAAATATCTGGGCGCCATGATATGATTGTAAAGTGGAAATACCCATTTTTGAAAATACTTTGAGAAGCCCTTTACCGACTGCCAGAACATAATTATCAAATAGTTGTTGCTCAGGGATATACTGAGGAATAATATTTTTTTCCCTCATATTGTGAATTGTTTCAAAAGCCATGTAGGGATTGACTACATTGGCTCCGAACCCAATCAGTGTCGCAAAATGGTGTACTTCACGTGTATCGCCTGTCTCAACAACAAGACCAGTTTTTGCACGCAGTATTTTACTGACAAGATACTCATGAATAGCTCCCACTGCAAGAAGTGAGGGTATTGGAGCATAGTTTTCGCTGTACTGCCTGTCTGAAATAATAATGATGTTAGCGCCATTTTCAACAGCTTTTGCAGCTTCATGGCAAATTCTGTCTATCCCTTCTTCAAGCCTGCCTGGTTTTCCGTCAGCGTTAAAAACAGCGTCAACCACTGCACTTTTATAGTCAGGGTGTGTGATGTTTTTTAGTTTATCAACCTCAGTGTTTGTCAAAACAGGCTGCTCAAAGTGTATTTGTTTACAATGTTCCGGTGTTTCGGTAAGAATGTTATATGTTTTACCGACGCTTGTGTACAACGACATGACAAGCCTTTCACGAATAGGGTCCATTGGCGGGTTACTGACCTGGGCAAACAACTGTTTAAAATAATTAGAGATATGCTGGCTTTCTTTAGAAAGAGCAGCCAATGGTGTATCGGATCCCATAGAGCCAATAGGTTCCTTTCCGGATTCAGCCATTGGTTGAAGAATAACTTTCAGGTCTTCTTCAGTAAAACCATAGACATGTTGCCTTTGCAGCAGGGAATTATTATCAAAGGAAACAGGTCCATTGGCTGATACCGGCAGTTTTTTGATATGAATCCGGTTCTCGAGTAGCCATTTTCGGTAAGGATGCCGGTTACAGATATCTCGTTTTATCTCATCATCACTGATGACTCGTTGTTTTTCAAGATCAACAACGAACATCATGCCGGGTTTTAACCGGCCCCTGTATTTTACAATAGAGGGATCAACGCGCAGGGCGCCTGCTTCGGAAGACATAATAACCCTGTCGTCCTCAGTGATAATATAGCGGGAGGGACGTAAACCGTTTCTGTCAAGTGTGGCGCCTACTATTTTACCATCAGTAAAGCAGATGGAAGCCGGACCATCCCAGGGTTCGATGGAAGAGCCATAAAATTCATAAAAAGCACGTTTAAAATCTTCCATATCTTTCGCCTCCTGCCATGCTTCCGGTATCAACAGCATCATAACCATTGGTAAGGGTCTGCCGGCGAGGGTCAACAGTTCAATAGCATTATCTATGTTTGAAGAATCAGATCGCTCCGGATCGCAAATATCAAGCATCATATCGAATTCTTCTTTTGAAAAATACTCTGACTCGAACATTGCCTTGTTTGAATTCATCCAGTTTATATTACCCCTGATGGTATTGATTTCACCATTATGTGCGATGTACCTGAAGGGTTGTGCCAGTTTCCATTTCGGAAAAGTATTGGTTGAAAAACGTGAATGAATCAGTGCAATTGCTGATTTTACCCGTTCATCATTCAATTCGGTGAAATATTGTTTGAGCTGAAATGTCCTTAACTGACCCTTGTAAATGAGTGTTTTGTAGGATAAAGAAACAATATTAAATGTATCGTATGTTCCGGGAATATTCCTGTGAATATACTGATTTGTAAATTTTCTGAACACAAAGAGCTTTCTTTCAAGTTCCATCGGGTCTCTGAGTTGTTTCATAGGCTTAATAAAAATTTGGCGAATTTTGGGTTCTACAGATTTTGCTGTAGCGCCAATGCCTTCATTATTTATTTCAACATCGCGATAGCCAATGATATCAAGTCCTAGCTTGTAGGCGTGTTTATTGATTGTCTGGCGGCATTGAACCCTCAAATCCTTATCAGACGGGAAAAAGATAATACCTGAGCCATACTGCCCGAATTCTGGAAGAATAATGCCAAGTTCCTGGCATTGATCAAAAAGAAATTCATGCGGCATTTGAATTAAGATTCCTGCTCCGTCTCCTGTTTCCGGCTCACATCCGCAAGCGCCTCTGTGTTCCATGTTTTCAAGCATGGTCACTGCATCCCGGACTACCTGGTGAGATTTTTTATTCTTGATGTTGGCGATAAAACCAATACCGCAGGCATCATGCTCTTCCTGTGGCTGGTAAAGTGATTTTCCTTTTTGACCTTTGTCCTGATCCTTTTTTTGAAATAATTGCTCCATCCTCAATGATAATTATGAATATTTTATGAATACACTTTTGTCTGAAATTCGGATTATTCATTCAATATAGTATTAAACGATAATCCTGTTAATTAGTTAACATTGATAATTTTAATACATTTGCAATAAATAATGTCAAATATCAATTAAATATCGAAAAATATCACAAAATTATAACTTTTTTATCATAAATACTAATAAATTATAAATATTTCAATGATAAATAAGTAATTATAAATTAGTTTTAAGTTAATGTCCATGCATATATAATGTTTAAATGCTTATATTTCAGCAAAAAGTAATGTACATTTTAAAAAATATAATTAGAAGTTTGATTATGGTTTCAAATTAGAAGCTGATATATGTTTTTTTTGCAAAAAAAACGGGTCATATTATAGTTATATGCCCCGTTCGAAACTATACATATTACCTATGTATTTATTCGACCGGATTTTGATGCCCCAGTTTGCTATCGAACAGGTCCATGTCATCCAGTACTTTCATAACTGATTTGACAGATTTCGCTGATTCTTTAACCAAAGCCATTTCATGGTTGTCCAGATCGAGTTCTATAATTTTTTCAATACCGTTAGCGCCAAGAACAACCGGAACTCCAAGAAAAATATCCTTAAGACCATATTGCCCGTTCAAAGCTGCACAAACAGGGAAAATCCGTCTTGAATCCTTTATTATGGCTTCAACCATCTGGGCAGCAGCTGCTCCCGGGGCATACCAGGCTGAAGTGCCCATCAGTTTGACAAGCTCTCCGCCACCGGTTTTGGTCCTTTGAATAATAGCTTCGAGTTTGTCTTTTTCAATTAATTCAGTAACCGGGATAGCTGAGACAGTTGTATAGCGAGGCAATGGCACCATTGTATCGCCATGTCCGCCCATCAAAACAGCCTGGATATCTTTTGGTGAAACATTGAGTTCATTTGCTAAAAAAGCCCTGTATCTTGCGGTGTCAAGTATGCCGGCCATACCAAAAACTTCGTTTTGAGGTTTATCCTTAGCAGCCAGGAAAGCAGTATATGTCATGACATCCAGTGGATTAGATACGACAATGACTTTTGCTGAGGGTGATTGTTCCAGCGACTTTTCTGTAACTGTCTTAACTATGCCAGCATTAGTTGAAATCAGATCATCGCGGCTCATGCCTGGTTTACGGGGAACACCAGAGGTAATAACAATAACATCAGAGCCTTTGGTAAGCCCATAATCATCAGTTGAACCAATTAATCGTGTATCAAACAATGAGATAGGTGCTGTTTGCCACAAATCAAGAGATTTGCCTTGTGGAAGTCCTTCCTTAATATCAACAACTACAACTTCTTTTACAAGGTCCAGTTTGGCAACTTCATTGGCACATGTTGCTCCGACATTTCCGGCGCCTATGACTGTTACTTTCATTTTTTATTCGTATTTACTGTTATTGATTGTAAAAAATAAGCCGCGAAATTAAAAAAAATATATTAATATCCCAAAAGCATCAATTTGCCAATAAAAAAAGCGGGATTTCCCACATAAAAAATCCCGCTTCTAAACTGTTGATATTGTTCTTATTATACTTCAAGTTCCCAGCCGGGTTCATATTCGCGTGTCCACATCTGCATAGCTTGCCCGTCTCCGATGATACGTCCGGTGTTCTTATCAAGATAAAGCGTTCGTCCAACTTCCTGAGAGATATTTCCAAGATGGCAGTATAAATTACTAATGACACTTTCATCAATAGGAGCATTCAGTTTAGCGCCAGTGCGGATTGCATCAAGCATGTTATTGAAGTGCTTCACATCCAATGGCCCTGCTCCAATGGTATTGATTGTGTCACCCTTTTCTTCAGCTTTTAAATCTTTGATGACATTCCCATCCATATCCCAGGCAATGTAACTGTTTCTGTCAAGTAATATTGTTCCTTTTGTTCCATGTATGGTAGCGCCACGTCCCCGGTCGTGATATTGGAATGGATTACAGCTTTTTCCTTCCCAGGTAATCATTTTATCTTCACTGAATTCGAAACTGGCAATCTGGGTGTCATAGAATTGCCAGTCATCATTAAAGTGGTATCTGCCACCTGTTGAATTCACCTTTACGGGATATTCAACACCAAGCGCCCAGCGACAAATGTCAAGTTCATGAATACCATTATTATTAATTTCGCCCGTTCCCCAGTTCCAGAACCAATGCCAGTTATAATGTACCACATTGTCCCTGTATTTTTCCCTCGGGGCGGGTCCCTGCCATAATTCCCAGTCAAGCCAGTCAGGTACAGGTACAACTGTTCCGTGCCCTATGGAGCCTCTTCTGTTTGAGTACCAGGCTTTTCCAAAATAACACTCCCCGATGAGTCCGTCTTTGATATCCTGTATGCCTTGTTGGGTCAACGGTGAAGAACGCTGCTGATCGCCCATTTGAATAACCGGTTTATATTTTTTCATGGCTTTAACCAGCAATTCACCCTCATGTGGACTGTGACTGCATGGTTTTTCAATATAAACATGTTTACCTGCCTGTACCCCCATAATGGTCATTGGAGCATGCCAGTGCTCAGGAGTGGCAATTGCAACGGCATCTAAATCATCCTGTTCTATTAATTTCCTGTAATCTTTTATTGCTTTAGGTTTTTTACCGGTAATCTCTTTGACCATATTCACAGCTTTATCCAAAACCTTGGAATCCACGTCACAAACATAACCAATAGATGTATTGTTTGCCGCAGCAATAGCCTTTACATGAGCTTTTCCCCGGCCATGAAGTCCAACAACAGCAAAGTTTACTTTATCATTGGCGCCCAAAACGCTACCAAAACTTTTTGACCTTAATCCTGCAAGCGTCAAACCAGTTGATCCGACTGCCATTGTTTTTAAAAAATCTCTTCTTGAATTCTCCATAGCTATAATCTATTTTAGTTCTTTAATTTTAATGCTTTTAAAAGAAACCCTGTCTCCATGATCCTGCAGGAGAATATGCCCTTTTTCGGCTTCGCCAAAACGGCCATGTTCATTATATTTGTCAGCTGCATATTTACTTTGAGCCACTTTTTCGCGAAATTTTTCACTACCGCGGACATATTCCAGAACCTTAATTCCGTTGAGCCAGTGTTCCACCTTGTTATCAGGATATACAACAACGCGTGCCTGGTTCCATAATCCGATGCCAGCAACCCGTTTATTTTTTGCAGGGATTAAATCATAAAGAGAGCCAACAGTCCGGCTACCTTCAAAGGTTGTATATTTTTTTGCATCCGGATGTCCTTTGTCATCCAGAATTTGAAATTCCAGTCCATGAGCCGATCCCGAAGGTGCTTCCTGTTCGGTCACAAAATATTTTATGCCACTGTTAGCACTATCAGTCAACATAAATTCAAGCCTGAGATCAAAGGCGCTGTATTCATCTACAGTCACTATGTCCCCGCCATGTTCAGCTTCTCCGCCACCTGACTCAACAACAGTCAGTATACCGTCATGAATTTTCCAGCCAAATGCAGGAAACGAATCTTTATGGGCGCCACGCCAACCATCAGTTGACTTGCCGTCGAAAAGTAAGTTCCACCCATTATCTTTTTGTTTATCAGTCAGTTCATTTTTCAGGCGGTTAATTTCCGGTGCAGTCGTTTCTTTGGTGTGTTGGTCAAGATTTTCAGTGATAATCCGGACATTCCTCCATCTTACTTCAATACCTTCTTTATCTTTATTGTCGCCAACGGAATGAACCTGCAGGCCAAAATGTCCCATAGCAGTTTCTTCATCCCGGAGATTAGCACATGGAATATCATTTATCCATGTTTTAATATGATTTCCAATCGCTTCTATGCGATATTTATTCCATTGCCCGTTTTTAAATGCTTTTGTGCCTTCCGGGTTCATATCAAGGGGATAGAGCCAGCCTCTTCGGGCTTCTTCATAGATACCGCCGCTCCAGGCCCTGTCAGAGGGATCAATCTCAACCTGGTAGCCATGAAATCTGCCATCGCGATAATCAGGCTTGCTGTGGCTACGAATCTGGACACCGGAATTGAGCTTTGGATCAACCTTTACCTCAAACTCAAGGATAAAATCCCCGTATTGTTTATCGGAAACCATAAAACTGTTTGGTGTGTTCAGGACAGTTTTACCGACAATCTCGCCATCTTCTATCGTATAAATGGCTTCACCGCCAACCTGGTGCCAACCGGAGAAGTCTTCTCCATTGAACATATCAGTCCATGGCCCCTGTGGCTCAGGTGTACAACTTATCGTTAACGTTAACGGAAGAAGTACAAAAAAAAACGCTTTTAATGTATTGTACATGTTGCTCATAATTTAAAGTTAATTTGAATTTTGAATTAGTAGTAGATTCACGACTGACAGACAAAGTTATATAATGATTGGGAATAAACAAAATATTAGAAAGTATTTATAGAACTCTCAGCATATTGCGGGGCTCCTGCTGCGTCAGACAATGAAAACTTCCTCCGCTGCAAATGAAATCGCCGGCAAACAAAGGGATAATTTTCCTGTTTTTTATTTCAGATTCAAACGTGCGAACTGCTGCATCATCCTGTGGACAATTAAAAACCGGAACAATAACCGAATTATTTGTAAAATAAAAATTTGCATAGGAAGCCGGAAGTTTATTACCGTTTTCATATTGAGCGGCAGGCATGGGTATCTCTACAATATCGGGCTGCTTTCCGGATAATAACCTGGTCTTTTTTAATTCCCGGAGGTTGTCATTCAGAATTCGATGATTTTTATCATGCTTTTGAGGTTCAACCATGGTTATAATTTTGTCTTCTGCAAAAAATCGTGCAATATTGTCAACATGCCCGTCTGTGTCATCTCCTTCAATACCATTATCCAGCCAGATTATTTGTTCAGCACAATAATAACTCCGCAAACAGTATTCAATCTGTTGCCTGTTAAGACCAGGATTCCTGTTGCTGTTAAGCAAACATGAAGAGGTGGTTATAAGCGTCCCAAGCCCGTTTGTGTCAACAGCGCCCCCTTCCATAACAATCCCGGGATTTACATATCGATGTCCTGTTACAGCGGAAATATATTGAGATACCTTATTATCCCGTTCATGCGGGAATTTATTGCCCCAGCCGTTGAACTCCCAGTCAATAAGCATTTTTGATTGTTTGTTTTGATTTTTTATCAGAAAAGTCGGTCCATGATCTCTGCACCAGACATCATCTGTCGGGCAGACAAACAATTCTGTTCTTTTTATATCAATATCTGCTTTTCCCAAAAGAGAAGCGATGTTTTTTTTATGCTTATTATCAAAAGCTATGATGTTAACCTTTTCAGATAACGATATTTGTTTTACGAAGTAAACATATTGATTTATAATTTTTTCCAGCCTTCCGGGGAAAGAACTATCATGAACGGGAAAAGTCAACCATATTGCCTCGTGGAGCTCCCATTCGGCAGGGAAACGATATCCTGATGCTAATGGAGTGTCGTCATTTATTGGATGAATCTTTTTTGTCGTCATTATATCTTTTTAAAAGGTCGTGGTAAGTATCAATTCTTCTGTCCCTGAAAAATGGCCAGACAGTTCGGTATTTTTCGTTTTCTTCCAAATCAATATCAATGACGGCTGCATCCTCTCCATCTGCCGGAGACTGATAAATAATTGTGCCAAAAGGATGAGAAACAAATGAATTTCCCCAGAATCGTTGATTATGTTCTGTTCCTATCCTGTTCACAGCAACAATATACAAACCATTGGCAATGGCATGAGATTGTTGTATTGTCTGCCAGGCTCTTAACTGTTCCCTGTTGACCGATTCATTGTTTTCGTTTAAATCCCAGCCAATAGCCGTTGGGTAAAAAATAATATCAGCGCCTGACAGGGCAACAATTCTTGCTGCCTCGGGGAACCATTGATCCCAACATATTAAAACACCGATATTCGCAAATTTTGTATGTACCACTTCATAACTTGTATCTCCTGGAGAGAAATAAAACTTTTCATAGTAACCCGGGTCATCAGGGATATGATTTTTCCTGTAAAAACCATTTATCTCTCCTTGTTCATCCAATATAACAACCGTATTATGGTAAATACCAGCTGCACGCTTTTCAAAGATGGGAAGAATAAGTACAATTTGCATTTCTTCAGCCAGGCCGGAAAATATTTTGGTTGTCGGACCTGGTATTGGTTCGGCAAGTTGAAAATGAGTATGGTCTTCAGAATGACAAAAATAATGTGTTGAAAACAATTCAGGCAAACAAATAATGTCGGCTCCCTTTTTCTTGAGGAGTTTAATTTTATTTATTGCGTTATCTATATTTTTACTTTTATCCTCCTTGCATTGGATTTGAATGATACCAATTTTACAATTTTTCCTTTTTCTCATAGGCCCGTGTTGTATTTTCAATGATAATTAAATAGTTATGGGCTCAGATTAGGCAGAGAAACAAGAATAAGTAAAGAATTTAATATCCCATCCGTATTCTGTTTGCATTATTTTTTTCTTTTTTTTCCTGTCTTTCCATGGTTATTTTGTACCATAAGTAGATCAATTCATTGTCGCTCTCATCAATAAGCTTTTCATCAATATTCAATACTTCAAGCCTTCTTAACAGATGAATATCATCAGGCACTGTTTTCAGGGGATTTCCCTTTAAATGTAATTCTCTGAGATTTGATAGTTTTGAGAAATCATCAGGAAGCTGTTTAATATTATTATTCGCCAGATGAAGTACTTCCAACTGAATTAAATCAGTAAAACCAGACGGTAATTTTTCCAGATTATTATTGCCAAGATATAATTGATGTAAATTTCTAAGATTTTTAAACGAACCTGGCAGGTTTTTTATTTTATTATCATTAAGAAAAAGAACTTTAAGCTGCTGCATATCACCGATTTCCTGAGGAAGACGTTCCAGTCCTGACCATCTGCACCATAAAGTTCTGAGTGATTTTAAATTTCCT
>CAZVTW010000128.1:0-13057 GCA_964629805.1 uncultured Bacteroidales bacterium
AACTTCGCGAAGTTGAAACAGCTACTGGTTCACATACGCCTGTTATTGCAATTACGGCTAATGCCCTAATGGGAGACCGTGAAAATTGCATCTCTGCAGGAATGGATGATTATATGAGTAAACCATTTCAGCTTCAGGATTTGGTGGACAAAATGAAAGATTTATTAAAGCAATAGATTTTGTATCCTTTCAGACTCATCTATCATAAATAAAATGACCAAAAGGAATCATTATCCCTTTAATTTGGTTTTATTCCTATGACCAGTATGTCATCAACTTGTTCAAGATTGCCTTTCCAGGCGCTAAAACTTCTTAACAAAGTATTCTTTTGCTCTGTAAGAGGAAATTTATGAATGGTTAATAATAGATGCCTGAACCTTCGGTATTTATATTTTTTGCTTTTGGGTCCTCCGAACTGGTCTGCAAAACCATCTGAGAACAAGTAAATAACATCGTCTTTTTCAAGTTTGATTGAATGCTTTTGAAAAACCTGTTTTTCATTCTGAGATGCCAATCCAACTGAAAATCTGTCTCCTTTAAAGTCAATAATGTTATTATCCCTGATTAGGTAGAGAGGATTGAAAGCGCCGGCATATTCGAGTTTGTTATTTTTTTTATCAATGACACAAAAGGCCAAATCCATACCGTCGCTGACTGTCATATCTTCAGCATCTCTGAAAGTTTCGGCAACCCCCGCATTAAGTTGTAGTAATACTTCAGCCGGATCTTCAACTCCTTTCACATTGATGATATTACGAAGCAGGTCAAAACCTATAATAGACATAAAAGCGCCCGGTATACCATGGCCGGTGCAATCAACTGCTGCTACAAATACTTTATTGTTTCTTTCGGCAATCCAGTAAAAATCGCCACTAACAATTTCTTTCGGCAGATAAAGAATAAATGAATCAGAGAAATGCTTCAGGAGTATTTTTGAAGAGGGCATCATGGCCTGAATTATCCTTTGTGCATATGTCATACTATCTGTAATACTCTTATTTTTAATGGACAATTCTTCCTTTTGTCTTGATATTTCGCGAGCTGTAATTTGTTTTTCTTTTAGTATTTGATTAGTCTTCCTGAGACTTTTCGTCCGGTATTGAATTAACAATACAATGACAGATATTCCGGTAACAGCGTAAATAAAATAAGCCCAGTAATTATTAAAAAGGGAAGGTTCTTTCACAATGGTCAGTGAAATCCCTTTATTGTTCCATACCAAATCACTGTTAGAACCTTTCACCCTGAATCTGTAAGTACCTGGAGGGATTTGCGAATATGTAGCCCAATTTTTCGTTCCTGTCTTAATCCAGTCTTCATCAAAGCCTTCAAGCATATAAGCGTAATGATTCCTGCCCGGATTGGAAAACTCCAGGGCAGCAAATTCTATGGTGAAAAGATAATCCCGATGCTGGACAGTAAGTGTTTCCGGGACATGATACAGTTTCTCTGTGGTCGCATTTTTATTAATTATCTCAACAGAAGTGAAAGATAATTTTGGTATGGCTTTGTTTTTGTGAATTGAGTCAGGATAAAACACATTAAATCCCGCGGGTCCGCCAAAAAATAATTTACCGTTTGATGCACTATAGCAGGCACCTTTATTAAATTCATATGCCTGAAGACCATCATAAATATCATAATTCTTAACAAAATTGGTAGCAGGATCAAATTTTGATAGTCCTCTGTTGGTACTTATCCAAAGATTATGAGCCTTATCTTCAAGTATGCCAAAGATGTAATCATTTCTGAATCCGTCTTTTTGAGTATAAAATTCAAATTGCTCCGTCTTTCTGTTGTATTTGTTCAATCCTGATTCTGTTCCAATCCATATCGTGCCAAAATTGTCCTCAAAGAGCGATAATATGATGTTGTTACTCAACTGACTGGCTCTGCCTGGAGTTTTCTGAAATATTTTAAACTCATTTATTTCAGGATTATAAACGTTTAGACCATTGCTTGTGCCTATCCAGATATGTTTTTTTCTGTCCACAAGCAGGCAGTATATCTCATTGGAGACCAGCCCGCCTTCCCTGTCAGGCTTGTGATAATAGCTCTTTGAAAAACCATTATTTACCTGGTGTAATCCCTGATTTGTTCCGATCCATAAATTCTGTTCTGAATCTTCAATAAGACTGTTAACAGTATTGTTGTAAAACAATTTATTCGTTGGCAAAGAATAATAGTCCTGTAAGGAAACAAAATCATTTTTTTTATTTCTGAAAATGACAACTCCTTTTGAGGTACCAACTGCTATATCCTGATTACTTAAAGTAAGAATCTCATTTATTGTGTTGTCCGGCAAATTTTTATTTGTTGAATTTTTAGTGAATATCTGCACGGACTGATCATCCATGTTATATATATTATATATATTCAGACCATTGCCTCTTGTGCCCAGAAGCAAATTGCTGTCTTTATCCATGGATATGGATAAAATATCATAGCTGGAAAATTTTGGTGAATCGTACTGATTACTTGAATATAACTTAAATTTACGCTTATCTATTATTATTTTGTATAATCCTTTTTCGTCATAATTCCAAGTGCCTATCCATAGTATGTTTGAAAAGTCTTTTGCTATTACTGAGACTTTTTTGTTGTGTAGTCCTGATTTGTTAATATGGAGGATAGAATTAAAGCCCGTCTTCTTCAGATTGGGTTTAAAAAAGAGCAAACCTGCACCTGTTCCAAGCCATATTCTTCCTTTTTCATCCTCCTGAATAGAATTAATTATTTTTATATCTTTTGTATTTTGATTTTGACCTTCTTTTAAGAGATATCGCGTAAATGTTTTTTCTTTTTTATTGAACCGGTTGAGACCATTAGAGGTGCCAATGAATAGATTTTTTTTATCATATTCGAATATTGAACGAATATCATTGTTACTGATTGAAAGAGTATCACCTGCTACATGAAAAAATCTTTTACATTGCTGTGTATGGATATCAAATTTTTGCAGGCCATCTTTTGTCCCAAACCATATAGTATTATCATTATCAAGAATGATCGGATAATTAAGATGATCTGATTTTAGATTGAACGGGTCCTGATAGAATTCAAAATGTTCGAAGTAATTTGTTTTGGGGTTACATTTATCCAGATTTGAACTTGTTTTGACCCATAAAATGCCATCACTATCTTCAATAATTCCATGTATGGTGTTGTTACTAAGAGAGTTGATGCTACTGTCGTTATGGTAATAATTTCTAAATTTTGCTTTTGAACGGATATATTTATTCAGTCCAAACCTGGTACCAATCCAAAGATTATTGTTAGAGGATTCAATGATACAATTAATACTGTTACTTGAAATAGAGCAACTATCGTAAGGATCGTGCCGGTAGATTTTAAAATGATAACCATCATATTTATTCAATCCATCCTGAGTTCCAATCCAGATAAATCCCTTTGAATCCTGTAAAATGCAACTTACCTGACTTTGAGAAAGGCCATCATGTATGGAAAGATTAACAATTTGGATATCTGTATTTTGACTGTAACAAAGACCAGTCATTAAAACAGCAGTTACCAACAAATATATTCCCCTTATCATGCGCTCTGATTTGCTCATATAGAAAGGCTAAATTAATATTTCTTTTATTGAATACCTAAAAAAATTGAAGGGCCTGTTAAATTGATTTAAGGCAATTATACTGAATATTGAATAAAGTGTTTCATGAATACTAAAGAAATTTTAGACCGGAAGAAAAGTAATATGTCTGGTTTGGACTAAAACATAAAAAAAAATAATGATATACTGTCTTTGAATTTATTTTTACAATTCCCAATACGGATCATTGGTGATTATATAAAATTACATAAAAAAAAGAGGCTTTAAAGCCTCTTTTTTTTGTGTCATACTTATAAAAGTTCCTTTTTCTCACTCTCAGTTAATTCAAGACCGGCTTTATCTTTAAAGAATGCGATATTCTGTGATTTTGGCCTTTCAATTGGCAATCCCAGCGCTCTGTCCCAGATGAGTGAAGCCAAGACACCCAGTGCTCTTGAGACACCAAAAAGTACAGTGTAAAAGGCATATTCTTTAATACCATAATGCTGAAGTAATGAGCCGGATATTGCATCAACATTTGGCCAGGGATTTTTTATTTTCGCAATAGAACCTAAAATTGGTGGTACAACTTCAAAAAGATTGTTTACAACATTAAAGAAAGGATCGTCGGGAAAATATTTAAGTGCAAATTCACGCTGAACGATGAAACGCGGGTCCGGGGCCCTGAGAACTGCATGTCCATAACCCGGGACGACTTTCCCGGACTGTAATGTATCTTCAACATACTTTTCTAATTGCTCTTTGGTAGGTTCCTGTGTACCTAATTCGTCAAGCATTGCTTTAATCCATTTGACGACCTCCTGGTTTGCCAGTCCGTGAAGTGGACCGGCAAGTCCGTTCATACCTGCTGACAGGGCGAGATAAGGACTACTCAGCGCTGAACCAACAAGATGAGTTGTATGGGCTGAAACATTTCCTCCTTCATGGTCAGAATGTATTGTTAAATACAGACGGAAAAGTCGCTGTACTTCATCATTATTATAGCCCATCATGTGAGCGAAATTTCCGGCCCAATCAAGATGTGGATTCCATTCAATATGATCATCGTTGTGATATGTTCGTCTGTAAATATATGCCGCTATCCTGGGAAGTCTGGCAATAAGGTCCATTACTCCTTCGTAGCTGGCATCCCAGTAATCCTTTTTGTGCATTCCTTTTTCATAGGCCTGCCTAAATCTCGAATCTGTTGACATGGCAAGGATAGCAGCGCTGAACTGGGTCATTGGGTGAGTGTTCTTTGGGAAGGAGTTAATAACATCAAACACATGTAAAGGCACATGTGAGCGGAACGACCATTCAGAACTTAAATCCTTAACATCTTGTTCAGAAGGCAATTCTCCAATAAGCATCAAATAAAATAAACCCTCAGGAAGTGGCTCATCATCTGGTTTAAGACTTGGAAGTTTTTCCTTCAGATCCGGGATTGAATATCCTTTAAAGCTGATTCCTTTAACCGGATCAAGCTTTGATGTAAGAGTTAAAAGACTCACAACACCTTTCATTCCGGAGAGTACTTTTTCAATTGTAACAGTTCCTAGCTCAACATCACCATGTTCTTTGCGTAGTTTTCTTACTGTTTCCTGCACTGGTTGTGCTTTTTCAAAAAATTTTTTCTTCAGTGATTCCATAATGACTTGTTTTTTTAAAATCAGGTTAATATAAAAAAAATAATTTACCTTAAAACATGTTAAACAAAACAAATATCGATTATGTTCAACAAAAAAAGGGTTGTTAAAAAAAGCAACCCTTTTTTGTTATGAAAAACATTCTTTTCCTTATAATATAAAACCATATTTAGCAGTCTCTCCGAGCTCTTCTTCGATTCTTAATAATTGGTTGTATTTTGCCATCCTGTCTGATCTGCTTAATGATCCGGTTTTTATCTGACCTGAGTTTGTAGCAACGGCGATATCAGCAATTGTCGAATCTTCAGTTTCACCTGAACGGTGCGAAGTAACACTTGTAAAACCTGCCCTGTGAGCCATCTCTATTGCATTTAATGTTTCAGTTAGTGTACCTATTTGGTTTACTTTGATTAAAATTGAGTTTGTGCAACCCAGTTCAATACCTTTTTTAAGGAACTCTACATTTGTTACAAACAAATCATCACCAACAAGCTGGCATTTACTTCCAATTTTGTCGGTCATTATTTTCCAGCCATCCCAGTCATTCTCATCCATACCATCCTCAATAGAGTCAATGGGATATTTACCTATGAGCTCTTCCAGGTATTCTGCCTGTTGTTCCGAATTTCTGACAGCGCCCTGATCGCCTTCGAAGATTGTATAATCATATTTCCCATCTTTAAAAAATTCAGAAGCAGCACAATCCAGAGCAATAGAAACATCTCCTCCTTCTTCTTTTCTTCCTGGCTTGTATCCGGCATTTTTTATGGCCTCAAGAATACTTTCCAAAGCATCTTCAGTTCCTTTAAGTTCTGGTGCAAAACCGCCTTCATCTCCAACAGCAGTACTGAGTTTACGGCCTTTCAGCACTTTTTTCAATGCGTGAAATACTTCTGCTCCCATTCTGAGTCCTTCTTTGAATGATTTTGCTCCAATTGGTCGGATCATAAATTCCTGGAATGCAATAGGAGCATCAGAGTGAGATCCTCCATTTATAATATTCATCATTGGTATTGGAAGTGTAACTGCATTTGTTCCTCCAATATATCTGTACAGAGGCAATTCAAGATAATTAGCTGCCGCTTTAGCTACGGCGAGGGAAACACCAAGTATGGAGTTGGCTCCGAGCTTGCTTTTTGTTTTAGTGCCATCAAGGGCTATCATTTTTTCGTCAATCCCGACCTGATCAAGCACATCCATGCCAATTATTTCTTTGGCAATTACATCATTAACATTATTTACAGCTTTTTGAACTCCTTTTCCCAAATAACGATTTTTATCACCGTCTCTCAGTTCCAGAGCTTCATTTTCACCAGTGGATGCGCCGGATGGAACGGCTGCCCGTCCTACAAATCCGCTATTGGTTGTAACTTCCACCTCTATGGTTGGATTTCCACGTGAATCAAGGATTTCACGTGCATGAATATCAACAATTTGTCCCATAACTATATTTTTTTTAAGTTAAATTAATATATAAAAAAATAAAGGGATAAATATCCTCTATTTATCCCTTTATAAATTTTCTCATCTATCTTAAAAATGAACGAACCATGATTTTGTTATTTACAAAGGAATTATTCCTTTGGTTTGGATTCCTTCATGTCGTCTTTTGATGCGGATTCCTCTTTTTTTGTATCTTGTGTATCCTCTTCACTTTTACTTTCCTGAACAGTATCCTCTTCGCTTTCGCTTTCGCTTTTTACTTCTTCTTGTTGATTTTCGTCTGCCGCAGCTTTTTCAACGGGTTCCTGTTCTGCTTCTTCCGTAATGTTTACTGCCTCTGCATCATTTTCATCTGCTTCTTTTTCCTTTTGTTGCTGTGCTTGTTCTGCGTTTTTATCCTCCCGGGTGTCCTCATGTTGTTGAACCGGAGGAGGGCTGGTATCAGAAGTTTGTTTCTTCCGTCTTCTTCTTGATCTTCTTGTAGATTTTTGAGTCGTTTCTTTTGCTTCAAGCATGTTTTCATTATAGTCTACCAACTCGATGATACACATCTCTGCATTATCACCGGCTCTTTGTCCGGTTTTGAGTATACGTGTATATCCTCCGGGTCTTTCGGCTATTTTTGTAGCAACTTCTCTGAAAAGTTCACTCACAGCATATTTGTTTCCAAGATATCTAAAAACTGTTCTTCTCGAATGAGTAGAGTCGTTTTTTGATTTTGTAATAATTGGCTCAACATATTGGCGAAGCGCTTTTGCTTTGGCAACAGTTGTTGTTATGCGCTTATGCATGATAAGCGAAGTTGCCATGTTTGAGAGCATTAATTTTCTGTGCGAATTTTTTCTGCTCAGATGATTGAATTTTTTTCTATGTCTCATTTTACACTATTCCTTGTCTAATTTATATTTACTAATATCCATCCCAAATGTTAAATTCATGCTGTTGAGCAGGTCATCAAGTTCAGTGAGAGATTTCTTACCGAAATTCCTGAATTTTAGTAAATCATTTTTGTTGAATGAAACCAAATCTCCCAAAGTTTCAACGTCAGCAGCTTTCAGGCAATTTAATGCCCTAACAGACAGATCAAGATCAACAAGCTTTGTTTTAAGCAATTGTCGCATATGAAGAACTTCTTCATCAAATTCTTCGTTTTCATATTTTTCATCTGTATCAATGGTTATCTTTTCATCAGAGAAAAGCATGAAATGAAAAATAAGAATCTTTGCTGCTTCTTTCAGTGCATCTTTTGGATGCATTGATCCGTCAGTTTGTATCTCAAAGAGCAGCTTTTCATAATCTGTTTTTTGCTCAACCCTGTAATTTTCAATGGAATATCTCACATTTTCTATGGGTGTAAAAATTGAATCAATGGCAACAAGACCGAATTCAGGGTCTACCGGTCTGTTTTCGTCAGCCGGAACATAACCCCGCCCTTTATTTATTGTCAGTTCTATTTGAAAGACTGTACTCTCTTCCATATGACATATTATGTGATCGGGGTTGAGTACTTCGAATCCGGTAAGGAATTTACCAATATCAGCAGCCCTGAATCTCTCCTGACCTGATATTGTAACTGTTACCTTTTCCTCTTCAACATCCTCGATTTTTTGTTTAAACCTGACCTGTTTCAGATTCAGGATTATTTCGGTCACATCTTCAACGATGCCCTGGATAGTTGAAAATTCATGGTCTACTCCTTCTATCTTAATGGTGGTTATAGCATATCCTTCGAGGGAGGAAAGAAGAATCCTTCTCAAGGCGTTGCCAATGGTAATACCATATCCAGGCTCAAGCGGACGGAATTCAAATTTGCCGTATTTCTCGTCAGCCTCGAGCATGATTACTTTATCTGGTTTTTGGAAAGCTAATATAGCCATATGAAATTGGATATTTAATTAGTTTTTCGAGTACAATTCAACAATAAGTTGTTCCTTAATGTTTTCCGGAATTTCTGATCGTTCAGGAACATAAGAAAATTTACCCTGCATAAGTGATTTATCCCATTCAATCCAGGCATATTTATGATGCCGCCCCACTGAAAGTGAAGATTCTATCACCTCCAGTGATTTAGACCTTTCCCTGACAGAGATGATGTCGCCGGGTCTGAGCTGGTAAGAAGGAATATTTACTATGGTGTTGTTTACCATAATATGTTTGTGACCGACTAATTGTCTTGCTGCAGCCCTGCTTGGAGCTAAACCCATCCTGAAAACGACATTATCAAGCCTGGATTCAAGAAGTTGAAGTAAAACTTCACCAGTTACGCCTTTACTTCTGGATGCCTTATTGAAAAGGTTAGCAAATTGCTTTTCAAGTATGCCGTAAGTATATTTCGCTTTTTGTTTTTCTTTCAATTGGACCCCATATTCGGAAAGCTTTTTTCTGCCCCTGGTGTTTCCGTGCATACCAGGTGGGTATTTTTTCTTTTCGAAATACTTATCAGGTCCGTAAATTGGTTCTTCGAACTTACGTGCTATTTTTGTTTTTGGTCCAATATATCTTGCCATTATCGTAATTAATTAATAATATTCCTGTGAAACAAGTGTTTTATATTCGTATTTTGTTATACCCTTCTTCTTTTGGGCGGTCTGCAACCATTATGTGGCAAGGGAGTTACATCAACTATTTCAGTTATTTCGATACCGCTTGCATTTATTGACCGGATTGCAGATTCGCGACCATTACCAGGCCCTTTAACATATACTTTGACCTTTCTAAGGCCTTGATCAAAAGCCGTTTTTGCACAATCTGTTGCTGCAGTTTGAGCTGCATAAGGGGTATTCTTTTTAGAACCACGAAACCCCATTTTCCCGGCTGATGACCAGGAAATAACCTGCCCCTGATTATTGGCCAGGGTTACAATAATGTTGTTAAAGGATGAATGAATATGTGCCTGTCCTGTGGCTTCAACCTTTACAACTCTTTTTCTGGAAGTACCTGTCTTCTTTGCCATAATGATTTTACCTTATGCTTATTTAGTTGCCTTTTTCTTATTCGCCACTGTTTTTCTCCTGCCTTTTCTTGTTCGGGCATTATTTTTCGTACTCTGACCTCTTACCGGTAATCCAATACGGTGTCTGATACCCCGGTAACATCCAATATCCATCAATCTTTTGATGTTCATCTGATATTCTGAACGAAGTTCACCTTCAATCTTATATTCCTCATTAATGACACTTCTTATCCTGGAAGATTGATCATCGCTCCAATCCTGAACTTTGATGTTTTTGTCAACACCGGCTTTGTCTAAAATACTTCTGGCGGAGCTTCTCCCTACACCAAATATATAGGTGAGTGCAACTTCTCCACGTTTATTGTCAGGTATGTCTACTCCAACTATTCTGGCCATAGTAAAAAAAGTATATAATTAGTAATAAAAATTTATCCTTGTCTTTGTTTAAATTTCGGGTTCTTTTTATTTATAACATAAAGACGCCCTTTACGTCTGACAATCTTACATTCAGCGCTTCTTTTTTTTACAGATGCTTTAATTTTCATATTATCTTGTGTTTATCAGTTCTTTTATTTTTTATTTATATCTAAATATTATCCTGCCTTTTGTCAAATCATAAGGTGACATCTCAACCTTCACTTTGTCTCCGGGCAGTATTTTGATATAGTGCATCCTCATTTTTCCGGAAATATGAGCTGTAATAATGTGCCCATTTTCCAGTTCCACTCGAAACATGGCATTAGATAATGCTTCGATTATTGTGCCGTCTTGTTCAATTGATTGTTGTTTTGCCATAAAATATATTTTTATTTTTCAGGACTTCTTCAATATACGTAAAAGATGACAGTATATCTGCCTGATTTTTTCTTATTGCAACTGTGTGCTCAAAATGTGCAGAGGGTTTTTTATCTTTTGTCGTTATGGTCCAACCATCTTTAGCCTGATGAACATCTTTTTTTCCAAAATTTATCATGGGTTCAATTGCGATGACCATGCCTTTTCTTAATTTCACCCCCCGTCCGTTTCTTCCGTAATTAGGAACCTGCGGTTCTTCATGCAAGTCTTTTCCTACACCATGACCAACCATCTCCCTGACAACTGCAAAACCTTTTGACTGCACATGTTTTTGTATGGCATACCCGATGTCTCCCACTCGTCTCCCTTCTGCTGCTTTATCTATTCCTGCATATAAACTTTCAAAAGTGGCATTCATCAGATTTTTTTTATCCTGACTAATTTCACCTATTGCAAAAGTATAGGCGCTATCTCCGTAATATCCATTATATAAAGTGCCACAATCAATTGATACAATATCGCCCTCTTTAAGTATAATTTTTTCTGACGGTATTCCGTGAACAACTTGTTCATTCAGTGAAATACATAGTGTATTCGGAAAACCTTCATAACCCTTAAACCCTGGAAGAGCGCCGTTATCGCATATATATTCCTCTGCGATTTTGTCAAGCTTAATTGTTGAAACACCCGCTTCGATAATTTTCGCAACCTCGGCTAATGCTTTACCAACAATTAAATTGCTGAGCCGAATAATTTCAATTTCTTCGTCAGATTTAATGTATATCATTATATCATTATATCATTGCTCCCCTTCCGGAGCGACCTTTTATCCTTCCTGATTTCATCAATCCGTCATAATGCCTCATCAATAGATGACTTTCTATCTGTTGTAATGTATCCAGGACTACACCTACCAATATGAGCAAGGAAGTTCCACCATAAAATTGCGCAAATTGGTTATTAACACCTGCAATCATAGCAAATGCAGGCATAATGGCGACAATAGCCAGAAAAATTGAGCCAGGCAATGTTATTCTTGACATGACTTCATCAAGAAATTCAATTGTTTTCTTGCCGGGTTTCACTCCGGGGATAAATCCCCCGTTTTTCTTCATATCATCAGCCATCTGTGTAGGATTGATGGTAATTGCAGTGTAAAAGTAAGTAAAAGCTATAATGAGTAACGCAAAAACAAAATTATACCAAAAGCCGGTCATATTGGAAAAAGTTGTGGCAAATCCGGACATCGTTTCTGTATCAAATTGTGCAAACATAAGCGGGATGAACATTAATGCCTGAGCAAATATGATTGGCATTACACCCGCAGCATTCACTTTCAACGGAATATATTGCCTCACGCCGCCATATTGTTTATTACCAACAATGCGTTTTGCGTATTGTACCGGTATTCGCCTTGTACCCTGAATGAGTAATATGGTAGCTGTAAAAACTAAAAACAAAACAACTATCTCAGCCAGAAATACTACCAGTCCTCCTCCTTCTTCTTCTAATCTACTTGCAAATTCAGCCCAGAGAGCGAATGGCAATCGCGCAATAATACCTATCATGATAAGTAATGATATACCATTTCCAATACCTTTGTCAGTAATTTTTTCACCAAGCCACATAATAAAAATGGTACCTGCAATTAAAATAATGATAGAATTGACGGAAAACCACAAACTACTTTGCATGACGAAAGCTTCCTGCGGTAGCTGAGCCCTGAGATTTGCTATATAACCGGGTGATTGGCCGGCAACAACTAGTACTGTTAAATATCTTGTAATCTGGTTTATTTTTTTCCTGCCGCTTTCTCCCTCTCGTTGTAATCTTTGGAAGAAGGGAATTGACATTGTAAGTAACTGAATAATAATTGATGCCGTTATGTAGGGCATGATCCCTAAAGCAAAGATAGAGGCTCTGGCGAAGGCCCCTCCGGAAAACATATCTAATAATCTCATTATCCCGCCGGCTGATTGAGATTGCAGATTAGCAAGCTGACTGGGATCAACACCAGGGATAACAATATGCGAGCCTAACCGATAAATGAGAATAAAACCTAATGTGGTAAGTATCCTTGCCCTTAGGTCTTCAATTTTCCATATATTTTTGATCTTCTCGATAAGGTTCTTCATAGCAATTAATTTTCTTCTTTGTTATTTTCAACCTCAGAATTATTTTCCGGCGTTTCATTATTTTCTGCTACAACTGCCTGGTCAGATTTTTTACTTTCAGGTTCCTTGTCGTTATTTTCAGGGTCTTCTTTTTTCGACTTGAACCGTTCAATAATAACAGCTTTTCCTCCTTGCCCTTCGATTGCCTGGATGGCTGATTTAGAAAACGCATCTGCATGTATTTCTACCTTTTTGGATAATTCTCCTTTACCCAATATCTTAACAAGACTTTTTTTGGAGATTAGTCCACTCCTGAACAAAATGTCTTTATCTATTTGTTCAAGATTTCCTTTTTCTGCTAACTTTTGGATATCATCAAGATTAACAGCTTTATATTCTATCCTGTTAATATTATTAAATCCAAATTTGGGAACTCTTCTTTGAAGTGGCATTTGTCCTCCTTCAAATCCTTTTTTTCTTGAGTATCCCGACCTTGACTTGGCTCCTTTATGTCCCCTTGTACTGGTTCCGCCTTTCCCTGATCCTTGTCCCC
>CAZVTW010000129.1:0-13048 GCA_964629805.1 uncultured Bacteroidales bacterium
TACAGGTCATAGTATCGTGTTATTGCACAACAACTTATGTGATTTATTTGGATAAAAAAACTGTGTTACACAAAACCGTCTTTCAATAATGAAGGGCGGTTTTTGGTTTCTGTGCTATACTCACCGGGTGACTTAAAACCACCCGGTGAGTTTAAAAAAGTTCCAACTGCCGGGGAGTGTCCGGTCTGTCAGTTTCTTTTTCTCCTTTAAAAAATTCCATCATCCCAAATTGTTTGTCGGTAATAGAAAAAATCAGCACTTCTCCTTTTGGAGGCAAAATGCTTTTTACCCTTTTTATATGCACTTCTGCATTTTCACGGCTGTTGCAATGCCGGCAATACAAAGAAAACTGCATCATGGTAAATCCGTTTTTTATAAGCAGCTTCCGAAAGCGCGCATAATTTCTGCGGTCTTTTTTGGTGTCCGTTGGTAAATCAAACGATACAAATACCCACATAATTCTATATTGGTTTAGTCTGTTCATATTTTTACTCTTCGCATACTCACCGGGTGACTTAAAGTCACCGGGTGCCTTTATACTCACCGGGTGACTTTATACTCACCGGGTGACTTTATACTCACCGGGTGACTTAAAGTCACCCGGTGAGTGAGTGAGTGATTTACGTAAGCACCGGATAAAGAATTTTCCTGGTTTTTCCTTCAAAACACTGCATCAGCGATGCTGTAGTGCGCTGCATACCCACCATTAGTGGGCTTTTATTGTCATCAATAATTATATCTGTAACCGGAATACTTAACAAAGTCCTTTTTAAATCAGGGGTTAGTTCTGAAATGTTTTCTCCGTTTCTTACCATCTCCAGAACCACCCGATCTACATAAGGACGGTAAGGTTCCATAATATCATCAGCGAGGCAATATGGATTGTATTTGTTCCGGTGATGTATGCCCTTGAATGTCATCATGCCGCTGGCAAGCAAAGACCGGGCTACAATTGCTCTTAAAATAGCGTAGCCATAGTTCAGCAGGTTGTTGGGAGGGGCATCAAACCGACCCCTGATAAATGCCGGATTTTCAAATAATTTCTGCCAGTAATAAGCAGCTGCACGTGCTTCATAATTTTCCGGGTCGCCACTTTTTACTTTAGAAGCCCAGAAAACCATGTTTTCAGTTTCTATGCTGTTTGCTGCCAATAAATTTGCCTGGTTTTTTATTTTGGCAACCACAGTTTGCTGCCACAGGTTTTTTTGCAATGGTACAGATGCTTCCATTTGGATACGTACTTTCTCTGTAAATGCATGGTGCTGAAACATTGGCAGCAAAAGCCCTTCGGGCAAATGTTGCCAGTTACAGGTTATTACTGCCGCATTGTTATCCATTAGCGTCATTAGCAATGCATTGCTGATGGTAATGCGCTGATCTTCAAGAATAATCATGCCAATATCTTCAATGGGCACTGTTTTATTATTCAGTTCATCGGGATATTCAACCACCAGTTGCATATCCTTTTTTTTCAGGTGGCAAGTGTTGCCAAAGTGAATTGTTCTTTTTATCATGCTTCATGGGTTGGTTATTGTTCATCGGATGATTCAAATTCATCCGATGAATAATAAAAACTTAATAGCTAAAAAACAATGTATTCTTTGGCTTTTTCCCTGTTTATCAGCTTGCCGTTTCGGTTAGCATAATAATCTCTGGCTGATGAAAATTCCCATTCGCTTATCTCTTTTACCAACCCGGCCACAACCGGATTCTGATGTATATAATTAAAACATATTTGCGGATACTCTTTTTCTGGCTGGCTATCATTAATTAAGGTTCCGGAATTTGTGTTAAAAAAAGATGGGGTTATTCCATTTGTATCGGTAAGACATTCTGCTTTTGTTTTTTGCCTGAACAAACTGCCTGTTGTACCTTCCTGCTTGTTGATTGCCCTTGTGTAAGAACGTAAAAGGACGGCCAAACTTTGGTTTAGTGTTTGGTTTTTGGTGGATGGGGTACATTCATCGGATGACTTTAAGTCATCCGATGAATCAGCCGCTTTCGTAACTGCAACTTCCACCTCATTCACCAGCACCAAAAAATGAAAATGATTGGGCATCAAACACCACGCAAAAATGTCAGCAAATGGTTCAAAACAGGGCTTTGCCTTTTTCAGAAAAAACAGGTAATTCTCCCGGTTAAAAAAAATTTTTTGCCGGTTATTGCCCTGATTATAAATGTGATATAGCTGGTTTTTTATGAAAAGCATGTTTTTGATTTTTTAGTATTCTCCAACTTTGACTATTTTTCCAATATGGTTTATGCGAACCTTAATAATTTTTTTTATTGATTCTGGATTTCTTTTTCTTTTATATAGTAAATCAAACGCAAGTGATTTTTTATCTGAATTAGCATCCAAATGATGCCTAAACCAATAATCTTTTTCTCCAATTGATATTACCCTAAACAAATTGGGACTAATAGAGCTATAATTATTTTCATCCAATAAATCGATTTCAGAAGGCATGAATCCTGTTTTCTCATTTGGAAAAACAAAAATTTCATTTTGTTTCATTGAAAACTGGAAAACCCAATCGGGATGTTCAGGGTGTTTGTGCCATATAACAGGAGTATTTGCATTTATTCTGGCAACAGCTTCAAAGAAAGAAACCACTTCCTCCTGTAAATTGCCATTTTCATCCCGGTAAATAGCCACATGGTGGTTATTTCCGGTGCTTATGTAATCAACAGGAATAGATTTGCCATTTTCATCAAGTATTTCATTTCCAAAATGGTCTTTTTTGGTGTGTAATGGTATAGCATTACTAACCCCTGAAATACTTACAGTCTTTAGCTTAATGCCTTTTTTTTCATTTAACCATATAGGATTTTCCTCAAGGTTTGAAAAGGCATTTTTTGCATCACCATTATTATCCTGTAATCTATCTAAAAGTTTTTTTCTAATTTTTACATCAATGACTTTTTCAATGTTTTTTGCTGTTTCAAAATTACCAGGTGTTATTTCTTTTCTAATGGTGAAACGTTTTTCAAGCCATACAATTTTTACTTTTTCTGGTAATTTTTCTGTTTCGTGTTCATCAAGGAAAATTGATTTTTTGCTAATTGCATTCTTTCCTGTAAATGCTTTTTTTGGGTCATTATCATTTTCCTGTAGTCTGGATAAAAGAGCTTCTCTGTGACTCTTTTTTGCTACTTTTTGAATCATCTCTGAATCAAATTTAACACCAACAATTTCCATTTTGGTTTTGTATTTTTTTGAACAGCCATATACGGTTTCGTTATGCAATTGTCTTCGAGGCGTAAGTTCAATTTTGATATTTGTACCTGTTTTTTTCTTTGTTTTGTTAATATTTCTTGTAACTACTTTGTTTTTTGCTTTAAATGAAACCAGAATACTTTCCAGGTGTTTTTTTGTTTCCATCCTTAATTGTTCAATAGGTATTGGTGGTTTAACAATTCTTTTGTTTTTATCATTTACAAAAGTCTCTTTTTGTTCTATAGCATAAATAATAGAATGTTTTTTATGCGTTTCATCTCTACGGGCATTCAAATAATTGAAATATTGTATTAAAGATGGCTTGGTAAAAGCAACTGTAATGGCATCCATAGCATGATGTCGATGATCATTCCTTTTAGACCATTCTTTAATAACAGGTATTTTCTTTCCTTCCTTATTTATTTCATAGTCGGTTAATCCTAATTTATTGTATTTATCCCAGTTAAGTTCTTGCATAACATTTATTAATTGCCAGTCCTCACGCAATTTATCAGTAATGCTTCCTGTTGTTGGTGTAACAGCATTTACCACTTTTTTTAATAATTCTTGTGCTTTTTTGGCAATATATTGCGTATTTCTTAAATCCCTTTCTATAAAACCTTCAGGGATTTTGTCGCCTGCTATGAGTAATTTATTGTATTTGGCTTTGCTTATTTTGCCTTCTTTGTAAAGTTTTTCTGCATTGTTAAGGTATCTTTTATAGCCTGTTGATTCTTTTCCATATTTTTCAGTTACCGCATCCAGTCCGGTTTTGTTACTTTTAATTCGGTTAAAATCTCTTACTGCCAGTGTTTTATTCGAAAAAGAATCATCAAATAGTAATGCTTTTGGAATAATATGTTCAATGTCAAATTCTTTAGTAAATAGTTTTTCCAAGGGAATATAAGTATCAGTATAAATGGTTTTATAGCCAATAGAAGAAAGTTCTTCCCAAAGCCGGTACTTAATAATATCATTTTTTGTTACCCTAACCCCACTAGTAAAGGGATAAATGGTTTTTATTTTTTTTTCGATTTCTTCATAAAGCCTGGTTGTTTTACTAATATTACTTGTCATCTCGGCTCGCTCCTTAGCACTTTTTTTCAGTTCTCTTGCTAGCTCTATTCTTATTTCATCGGGTTTTCCGTATTCTTTTATTAATGCATTTACTACATTCACCATTTGATTTAATATCTTCTCTACAATTGGATTTCTTAAACTATTTTTTGGTAATATTTCTAATTTATCAAGTAATTCACGCTTCTCATTTTCCTCTTTCGAAACAGAATGAGAATGATTGTAGCCAGCCAATTTACAAGCCTCTGAATATTCATGCCCCGCTTTTAAGTATGGCAGTATTTTTTTGATTGCTTTTGCACTTAAACTCCCATAATCATCCGGAAAAGTAATATTTACCAAAATTTTTGCATATTCACGATTAAAACCGAATTTTACTTCTAATAATTTAATAAGTTTTTCATTTCCTGTTTTTGAATTATCTCCCTCGTAAGAATATAGTAAATGCCATAGTTGATAAGCCGGTTGTTTTTCAAATTCATTTCCCTGTAAATCAGCATTAAAATGTAATATTTCCGTATTTACTCCAAGTGCATTAAATATTTGAGTAATACTTTCTAGTTCATTCTTTTTATCAATCTCATGTCCCGATAATTCAACTATTTGATTATAAGCTTTAAATAACATTTGATTAGTACTATTTCCTTCAATGTCCTTAAAATTATTTACTTCCCATTCTTTTGGTTTATCAATAACGGCTTTCAATACTTCATTTGCTGAAAGTTTACCTTTTGTGTTCAGCAGAGCAAACATGTGTGTTCTATAATCCAGTTCCTTATCCAGCTCAGAAATATGATATTTTTCTAAAGTTTCTATGTGTGTAAATTTTATATTATTAAGAATTTGCCAAATCTTGAATTCCTGAAATAAGGGTGAAGATTTTGGTATTGCTTTTGGTCCTATGAACATCTTTTTACTTTTCCCATCAATTATTTCATCAACTTCTTTACCTTCTAATTCACATACACTTATCAATCCTTTTTGTGATTTTAACCTTCTTTGATAAAAAATAATTAAATCATGTATTTCATTTTTTAAATCTTCTGTTAAAATATGCTCTCGTCCTTTTTTCTGAATCGCCCAAATCTGTTTGAATTCATCTATGTAGTCTTGTCTGTAAAACACCTGATTCTTTAGTTGGTTGTGTGGGTTTTTTTCCAATTGCCCATATAAGTACTGACCAATTGTTTGCTGCTTAAAATATAATTCTTTGCTTCGGTCTGATATTTCTCCCAAATAGCTACTTGAATTGTTTATTTGGCCGTTTATTTCCTGAAGTATAATGGCTAAATTTTCTAAATCCAGCTTCTCAGATAATGCTTTTACTCTTAACTCATATAGTTTCTTTTTTAGGTCGCCTCCCTTTTCCTTTAAATTAATTCCTTTTATTTCGAATGGCTCTTCACATATTTTCCAGGTTTGTCCTTTGTTTTTCCCTTCTAAGTTTGATTTTAATTCATCGCTTAAGATATCTTTATAATACTCTTTTTGCTTTTCCCAAATTGTGTCAAATTCATTTTGTAAATCAGACCTGTAAAATTCAGGAATTTTTTTCTTGTTTTGATTTAATAGTATCAATGTGTATTGTGCAGGAGTGATTTTTTTTTCATATAATATTTTAGCAATGTCCATTCCTTCAATTGCCTGATCATCAGGTTCATCTTTTGTTTTACGGTTGCTTTTGTAACCTCTTTTTTTATTAATTGCCAGTAATACCCTGGCAAAATCTTCAATAGAAATTTGTTCTTTAGCGGCTTTTGCTCTTTTTTGCCACAAAGTGTGTGTTGATTTTTTTCCAGTTTCTGATAAATTTGTATTTATATCAATTATTTTATTTTGTTTTAAAACATTAATTAAATGTGCCCTTCTATGTTTATATCGTTGCAAATTTCTTCTGGCTCCTCTTTTGTCAGTTCTTTCAGCATTTAGCGAAGTTGCTTTGCCTTTCTCAAAATCACTGTTTTCTTCTGTTGATATTGGATTCACCCTGACACCTGTTTTTATTATTTCAGATTTTTCATTATCATGTTCTGCTTCGTTTACCAATGCCCAGCCAATAGAAGTAGTCCCTAAATCCAATCCTAAAACTTTTTTCATGTTGTTTTCGAGTTTAATATGTATAATTATCTGTTTTTTAAAATATTTTTTTTATCTTTAATGCACAAATTGAAGCAATTCACAATAAGGATTATTCCGTTGTGAAAACATTAAAGCGGCCTTAACGGGTCGCTTTCTCTATTTATAGAGGTATCATTGCTTGTTTTTTTGTTTAGTTTACAAGTTAAAAAATTTTGGGTTAATAAAAAAAGAATATTGTATGAATTATTATAGTCCTTTCATCAGCACCAAAAAATATAAATGGGTGAATATGGTAAAACAATAAATCTTAAAATTTGGTGTACTGTTTCTATCAGAAGGGTTTATTCTTTTTCTTCTTCCACCTTTTTTAGCTCAAACCGCAGGCTGTTGCGCATGCCTTCTACCGAACTTTGAATCAGTTCGTTTTTGAAGTCATCCCAGAGATGGGATGCATCTTTTTTTTCGAGGCAGGCTTTAATGTCTGTTGCATTGCTGGTTATTACTTTTGCCAGTGCAGCCGAACCATGCAAGGCATTTTCTGTAAATTGCAAAATTTCTTCTTCAGAATACTGGCTTTCCAAATCGGTAATAAGCGGCTGAATAATACAATTACATTTCAAGGAATCTTTGGCATTTTCGCAGTATTTTTCCTGCAATACATACAATACAAACTGGTCGTTGCGACTGAATCCCCATACAAAAATATAGAATCCCAGAACCAGTATAATCAGGAATGTAATAAGAAAATTTCTTCAATGGAGATGTTGCAAAAGACCCTGCATATAGTGCAAGAGACAGAATAAATCGAGCACCAAAAGCTCTTGGATTCGTATCATTTTCGCCTATTATACAGCTTACACAAGCAGACGAAGAATTGGTAACTACTAAACAACAAGAGGAGATCTTTTTAAGACAAATACTCAAATTTTGAGTTCCCTCACCATTTCATAAACCAACAGATCAAGCCCGGGAATTTTAGGTTAAGCCCTATCTTGAAGTCTTTCGTTTGATTCGACATTTTGGTTTTTTGAAGTTTGATGATTTTGGACAACCAATGTCAACCGCTCAGTGAAATATGGCAGACATTTTATGTGATTATGATGATTTTGGTTTGACGGTTGAAGTTACAATGCAATCTGGAAAAGACAATATGAAACAGAAAGACTGTAACAGGTATTGGTTTAACACCTTCGCAAGCCGATAGCTATACGAAAGCACCCTCAGGATTATGAACATGATTTAGATGGCTTGCTTGAGTTAATGCCGATCGACTGAAACTTGAGAAAATCTATTTTCTTTGATGACAGCGGTCCGATATTATGGGATAGGATAGGGGAGAAGTCTTTGAAAGTAACTTTTGGTTTTTAGCAGAGCCCGTCACGCTATTCGCGGGATGCAATTACTGCCCATCCAAAGCCCGTCAGCAGTATGGTAGCAAACCATGCTTCAACAAAGCCCAGCACTGGAATGGGTGATTATTCCCTTTGGTCGTGAGATCGTTTCGATAAGTTCCGTTTGGATAGCAGAAGCGAAGTAGATAAGTTTGCTGATGTCCGAAAAATTTGTACATTTATCATATTCAAGTGAGATGCAGCAATTGGTTTTGTAGCTGGACATTGGCATTCATGCCGAGAGTCAGCAGTAAAAACCTGAAACTTTGCATTTCATATACTTAATTTGTTTTTTTCTAATTATTAAAAATTATAAACATGAAAAAATCTATCCTGTTCCTCATTTTTTGCATCTCATGTATTTTTGTTCAAGGTGCATCAATAAAAGTGTATTTCGGCACATCTGAAAAGGGCATATATCTTTCCATATTTGATACAGAAACTGGTAAACTTGGAAAACCTGAATTAGTTGCAGAAATTGATGCCCCGGGCTTCCTTGCACTACACCCGGATAAACAAAAGCTTTATGCTGTTGGGAGAATTGAAAAACAGGCTGTAGTATCAGGGTATTCAATTCAAGAGGGTGGATTATTGAAACAATTCACCCAATCACAATCAAAAGGGGGTGGGAGCGCTCATATTTCAGTCCACCCTTCCGGCAGGTTTTTGCTTACGGCACAATATGGCAATGGATCTGTTACATTATTCCCTTTGGAAGATGATGGCACCCTTGGAAATGGCAACATTACCATGCACAAAGGTGGTTCAAATGTTGTCCCTCAGCGTCAAAGCAACCCACACCCACATTGGTGCGGATATTCACCGGATGGCCGTTTTGCTTTTGTCCCTGATTTGGGCATGGATAAGATTATGATTTACCGTGTAAACCTTGATAAACCTGAAATACTTGAGCATGGTTTTGCAAGCACTGTGCCCGGTGGGGGGGCACGTCATATGAGGTTTTCCCTTGATGGGGATTATATATTCTGCCTGAATGAATTGACACTTTCTGTCACAACCTTCAGTTACAATTTTGAGACTGGTACTACGCATCAGCTTACTACTGTCCCTACCCTCAGTGAAGAAGTAAAAGCCAGGGAAGAATTTAATTCTGCAGCCGAGATCCTCGTTCATCCTTCCGGGCGTTTTGTGTATTGCTCAAACCGTGGGCATGACAGTGTTACATCATTTTCTGCTGATAAATCCACAGGTGAATTGACAGGTATTGAAGTAGAACCAATACGAGGTGCATGGCCACGCAATATCAACATGGACTCTTCAGGTGAGTGGTTGCTGGCCGCCGGTGCCCATTCAAATACCATATCTGTGTTTGAAATTGATCAATCCACAGGTGAATTGACATATATAAAAAACAGTATAATAAATGTCCCTCGTCCTATTTGTATTTTATTTGCTGAGTAATGAGTGGGCTAATTAATGCATAAACAAATTTTCAAACACCATTATCTCAAAGATGTCACGAATTATTGTTCAGAAAAGGGAAAAATTTTTTGGTAATATGATGAAGAAACTGGAGGCGGGCCAATCTGGGAATACCTGAAGGTGTTGAGACAAATACCTCCATCTCTGGTGCTGAAGTTGGTTGCCAGGGTGAAATTGGGACTGCATGTGCCATAATATGTAAACACATACATCGTGGCCGGCAAATCAATACAATTCCTTGACCCGAAAAACGATTTAACATTCTGCAAAATATTCGGCGAACACCCACATATCCTTATAGGTTTCCTTAATGACTTGCTCCCTTTAAGGCCAGATTAAAAAATTGAGGCCATTGAATATCTTGACAACGAAATAATCCCCGAACTGCACGGTTTTAAACGTTCGATTGTAGATGTCAGGTGTAAAGATAATTTCGGCAGGTTTTTTATTGTGGAGATGCAGATGTACTGGACAAGATCGTTCAAAAAAAGAATGCTGTTCAATTCGGGCAAAGCATACGTAAAACAACTAAAAAGCGGGGCCAAATATCGTGATTTAAACCCGGTATATGGCCTGAGCCTGGTTGATGACATTATCCACCAGGACGGGAAATTAAAGGACGAATACTACCACAACTATAAATTTGTGCACTCACAAGTACCTGATGAGCAAATAAATGGGCTGGAGCTTATTTTTATTGAATTGCCAAAATTCAGGGCCAGCAAATTTTCCGGTAAACGCTTATATTCATTGTGGTTGCGGTTTTTGACAGAAATTATTGAAAACACGGAAGATATCCCTGATGAACTGAAAAATGACCATTTGAAAAATGAAGCCCTTGAATGTGTCCAAAAAGATGCCTTTAGCGAAGGGGAATTGCAGTATTATGAGGAATACTGGGATGCCATACGTGCCGAGAAAGCGGCATTGGAAGAAGCATTCCAATTGAACTTGTGCCCATACCAATTGGCGCAAGCATAGGCGGGTTTTTTTTATCTGACATTCTTCTTTTTCTTTTACTATAACAAACCATTTTTTATTCAGTTTACAAATAATTAAAAAACCTATCCAACAGTATAAAAATTAAGGGCAATTTTGTATTTATCTTGATCATCTAATGTACAAAATAAATACGGGTATTTTGAGAATAATAAATCTGTTTTGCAATTACTTCATTATATCTATACTTCATCAGGCAACTTATTATCAGGAAATACTTGTGGAAAGTGGGATAAATAAGTCCTGAGTGTTGATTTCATATCTTTTCTAAGCATTATAATCCCAAAAAGGTTTGGAACGGTCATCAGTGCAATTGTTATTCCTGAAAAAGTCCAAACGATTGTTGTGTCAACAAAAGAAGCAAAGAAAAAACCGATGACATAGAAAATCCTGTAGTAAATAACAGATTTGATTCCAAACATAAATGTCATAGCCCTGTCACCGTAGTATGACCATGAGATAGCGGTAGAAAAAGCAAAAAGCAGCAACCCAATACTGACAATATAACTCCCTATGGTCCCCAAAAAGCTCCTGGTAAAAGCAATTGTAGTGAGTGATGCGCTGTGTATCAAGGATTCTCCACGGAAAGCAATTTCATCTTCCGGTGTGCTGACCTGTTCAATTTGAGGTGTACCGTCAACAACTTGAATATTTCCGGAATATTTATTATCACCTTTGAAAACTTGCACATTTTCTGCCAGGCTTCTTGCATGCAGGATGGACACAGGGTTTTGGATTTCTCCATGAACAATTTCCAGGTTTCCTTCAAACAGAGGGAGTGACTTTTTGTCGTTCAAATGGTCAAATAAAGCTTGCTTTGATTCATCACTATCTTTTTCCAACCTTTTGTCAAAAACTTCTATATCAGTTACCTGAAATTTATTATCTATCTTTTGGTGCCAAACACCAGAAGTAAGAAGGACAAGCCCGGTGAGGGAGCAAATAATTATTGTATCAATGAAAGGCTCCAGTAAGGCCACCATACCTTCAGATACGGGTTCGTTTGTTTTTGCAGCTGCATGGGCAATTGGGGCACTCCCCTGTCCAGCTTCATTTGAAAACAAGCCACGGTTTACCCCACGGTTAAAGGCATAAATAAAGCCTGCACCAACAAACCCCCCTGTTGCAGCAGTACCGGTAAAAACATTCGTAAAAACGGATATGATTGAAGGAATTATCTGTCCATAGTTAAAAACAATGACAGCCAGCGCACCAATAAAATAAAACACTGCCATTGCCGGGACCAACCTTGACGTGACTTTGGCAATTCTTTTGATGCCGCCAATTATCACACTTGCAAGTAAGACTGCCAAAACAGCCCCTGTGATGATATGTTCAATTCCGAAAGTAGTGAAAATAGAATCTGATATACTATTTATTTGTGGCAAACATCCTGTTCCAAAAGACGAAAAAACTGTAGCAATGGCAAATACCACTGCAAGCCATTTCATGTTCAGTTTATTTTTCATGTAATACATTGGTCCTCCTGCCATTGTCCCGTCACTGGCAGTTTCACGGTATTTGTGAGACAGTGTGACTTCTACAAATTTTGTAGTCATGCCAAAAAATGCTGTAACGAGCATCCAAAACAATGCAGCCGGCCCACCCAGATGAATTGCAAGTGCCACACCTGCAATGTTCCCGGTGCCAACTGTTCCTGACAAAGCAGTTGCGAGTGATTGAAAATGTGTTGTGTCACCAACATCGTCCTTTTTATCAAATTTACCTTTGACGACATCAAAAGCATGCCTGAAAAACCTGACTTGCGGAAACTTTAAATAGATGGTGAAAAATAATCCTGTTCCGAGTAAAAAAAACACAAACCATTGTGCCCCACCAATTTGGCTGTCAATAAATTTTAAAACCTCATGAAATTCCTGCATAATTCAATATATGAAATTTGAACTCACAGCGAATATATGAAAATTATCCAGGTTTTTCTAACTGTAATTGTGCTTTAATAGGTTGCTCATTATTTCTTCATTAAAGTAATACCTGAACCTTGTAAATAGATAATTCTTTTTATGCTTTTATCCAATTTTGACAAATACTGTTTCATGAATTTTGGTCCAAGTTAATCTTTTGTTGTTTACTTTTAAAATCATCTTCTCTTGTTGCCCTAATATTTTTTATTATTGCCGATCATAGCTTCAATTTGTTGTAACTGGGAATACGGGTATTTTTCATTGTTTTTGATTTCTATTGCCTGGTTATAATAAAACCTTGCTACACCAAATTCTTTTGATTGAAATGCTTGATCTGCTTTTGAAACGGCCTCATGGTATTGTTTTTCTTTTTGTTCTTCAGCCTGCCTTTTTCGAATTAATTTGATTTCATCTATTTTTTCTTTTGGATAGGAACCTGATTTTACTGCGTAGGCTTTGGAAAAATAAAACTCAGCCACAGAATATTGTTTTTTGCGGAAAGCAATTTCTGCTTCCATGATGTAATCTTTATATTCATCCTCCCTTATTTTTGATTTAAATTCATCAATTTTTTGTTGTGTTAATTCAATTTTTTGATCAAGTTCATTGTTTTTTCTTATTTCCCGGGCTTTCTCATAATAAAACCGGGCAACTGAATATTTTTCGTCCTCAAATGCTTTGTCTCCATTTTTTAAAGCCTCAGAAAACATTTCTTCTGTTTTATCAAGAATATGCTTAATATCTTGAATGCGATTTTTAACATATTCTTTATTGGGCAATATTTCCCCGGCTTCTTTGAATTTCATCAGTGAATTTTCATAGTCCTTGTTAAAAAAGAACTGCTCTGCCTGTGAAAGCAATGTTTCATATTCATTCTTTTGCATTTCCAGCTCCTGTTTTTCCTTTTTCTTTTGTAT
>CAZVTW010000130.1:0-13041 GCA_964629805.1 uncultured Bacteroidales bacterium
GGTGTGATGATGGGTTTTTCAAATTTTTGGTGTTCCTTCATGCCTTCAGGCAGGGGTACACCACAAATACTTCGTTTGCCTGACCTATATTCCCGCCAGGCATGACCGGTGAGGTAGCCCCGAATGACCATTTCCACCTTATAAGGCTCAACGAGGTGACCAATTGTCACATTTGGATCAGGACATGCTATTTTCCAGTTATCCACAATATCACTTGTGGCTTCAAGGAATTTCTCTGCTATCTGGTTTAAAACCTGCCCTTTGTAAGGAATACCTTTGGGCAGTATAACATCAAAGGCAGAAATGCGATCAGTCGCAATCATAACAAGATACTCATTACCAATGTAATAAATATCCCTCACCTTGCCCTTATACATTCCGGTCTGATTTTGAAATGTAAAATCAGTCTTTACAATTGTGTTTTCCATTTTTATTTGTTTTTATTGTGAATTATCTGGTTGTATTCCCTCCGGCCCGGACTCATCCTTGTCATAAGCCTCAATGATAAATTTTACCAGCCTGTGCCTGATGATATCACGTTCATCAAAGAACAAGATAGAAATGCCGTTAATGTTTTTTAAAATTCTGAGACATTGTATGAGACCGGAATCATTTCTTCTTGGTAAATCAATTTGTGTAATATCGCCTGTTACGATAAATTTAGAACTTTTTCCCATACGAGTCAAAAACATCTTAAGCTGATTGGAAGTGGCATTTTGTGCCTCATCGAGTATAACAAAAGCGTTGTTTAGTGTGCGTCCGCGCATATAGGCTAATGGCGCGATTTGTACCAACCCCTGGGTCATGAGGTCTGTGAGTCGCTTAGCCGGAATCATGTCATACAGGGCGTCATATAACGCCTGGAGATAAGGATCAAGTTTTTCTTTCATATCCCCCGGCAGGAAACCAAGATTTTCACCCGCTTCAACAGCCGGACGACTCAGAACAATACGTTTTACCTCCTTATTCTTAAAAGCTCTTACGGCAAGAGCTATGGCAGTATATGTTTTACCGGTCCCGGCCGGTCCGACAGCAAACATCAAATCATTTTCTTCATAATTCTTTACCAAAGCTTTTTGGTTGGGCGTTTGTGCTTTTATAGGTTTCCCATTATTTCCAAAAATAATGGCATTCTCCGGTTTTCCTTGTTCATCTTGCTTTGGTTCATGACTCCCGAGGAGAATCTTGTCTATCTCTTCAGACGTTAATTGGTTATATTTTTCAACATGAGAAATAAATTTCTGAATTTTTGACTCGAATTTTGATATCTCTGATTTTTCTCCCAATACTTTTATTTCATTTCCGCGCGCAATTACTTTTAATTTTGGGAATAATTGTTGCATCTTTTTTATGTTGATATTATTCGCGCCATAAATATCAACAGGTTCTACAGCATCGAAATATATTATTTTTTCTGTCATTGACTTTTCTAGGATAAAACAAAAAAATTATTGAAATACAAACTTTTAACTTACTAAAAAAACTGATAAAGAAGAGTTCAGTCTAAAAAGGAAAATATCATTTTTTCAATTATTAACTAACTCAAAAACCGCTTCGAGGGTCTCGAAGGGTTTTTAGACCGGACTCAAAGAATAATATCTTGTTTTGAAATCAGTTAAATAACATCACATGCTCAAAACAAACTCATTTTGAAAAAATATTGTCAAGATACAAAATTCTGATGTACTGAGAAAATTTCAGAAAATAAGTTAAAAGTTGAAAAATATAACTATATACTACCTAAAATTCTAAAACGAAAAACTACTGCAACACAGATCTACACATTGCTATTGAGAATGCTCTCTGCAAAATATCTCACCGTAACAATAGCTACGCTTGCGATATTTTTTGATGCGCTTCTCAATTTCAAAGCACATTTCAGTGTTTCGTTACGATTTCATTTTAGAAATTTAGGTACTAATTTCTCATGAAATATAGGAATCACCGCAACCATAATCTGCCAATTCACCCACCTAAATAGTTGCCTTTTTTTCAATAAGAATTTTCATCACAAACTGCTCATAAATAAAAAAAGGGTAAGCTACTCACATCGCACCGCTACAACCGCCTACCCTTGCTTCCTTCCGGACCTGGGGGATTCAGCAGGAGCTGGTCGTATGAGACTTACCCTCGGCTGCAAAAGTAATCATTTTTTTACGGACTTTACAATAAATTAGTAAGAAAATTATACTCCTATGAAAATCACTTATCTTCTGATAGCAACATGTCATAAAAAAAATTTAATCGTTATTTTTCCTTCTTTCAGAATTAATCATGATATTTGGATGTTTTTCAATATTAACTTAAAATTAAATCACCATGGAAAACAATAAAACATCACTCGGAAAACATGCTTTTATCAACGGTCTGATTGTCGGTTTGGCTATGATTATCTACTCTGTTATTTTGTATATCTTAGGTATGACAGAAAATCAAACAGCCGAATGGGGCAGTTACATTATCCTCATTATTGGTATTGTAATAACAACCAAATCTTTTCGTGACAAAGCAAATAATGGTTTTTTAACCTATGGAAAAGGCTTTACCTATGGCCTTGTTATTAGTATTGTTGCATCAGTTCTTGTTGCAATCTATTCATTCCTTTATTTAAAAATGATTGATCCTGATGCTATTCAACGAGCCTTAATAATGGCAGAAGAAACCATGATAGAACGAGGTTTACCTGACGAACAAATAGAACAGGCCATGAATATCACCAAAAGAATGATGACACCACTTTTCATGACATTAACTTCATTACTTTGGACTGCTATTGTTGGTATTGTGGCATCGCTCATTATTGCTGCCATCTTCAAAAAAGAACAAACAGTTTCAGAAAATAGCGTGAATGAAGGTGAAATAAAAACAGAGGAGTAAGTTTTAATGGATATCTCAATCGTCATATCGCTTTTTAATGAGGAAGAATCACTTGGTGAGTTACTTGATTGGATAACAAAAGTAGTTGAAGACAATAATTATTCATATGAAATAATTCTTATTGATGACGGAAGCACAGATAATTCCTGGCGTGTCATAGAAGAATATTCAAAAAGAAAAGATACAATCAGAGCTATCAGGTTTAGAAGAAACTATGGTAAATCAGCGGCCCTGTACTGCGGTTTTGAAGCTGCACAGGGGAATGTTGTTATTACCATGGATGCTGATCTTCAGGACAGTCCGGAAGAAATCCCCGGACTATTCAATGAAATTGTAAATAATGATTATGATCTTGTCTCAGGATGGAAAAAAAAGCGATATGACCCTTTGTTATCCAAAAACCTGCCCTCTAAACTATTTAATTTTACAGCCAGACTTTCAAGTGGCATAAAATTACACGATTTTAATTGTGGACTGAAAGCATACAGAAAAGATGTTGTAAAAAACATTGAAGTATATGGCGAAATGCACCGATACATTCCGGTGATAGCTAAACAGTCCGGCTTCCCAAAAATCTCTGAAAGAGTTGTACAACATCAAAAAAGAAAATACGGGAAATCCAAATTTGGCATGAACAGGTTCATAAACGGTTTCCTGGATTTACTGACCCTAAGTTTTATCTCAAAATTCGGAAAAAAACCCATGCATTTTTTCGGACTGTGGGGGTCTGTCAGTTTTATCCTCGGTTTTCTCATCCTGGCTTATCTGTCGTTTCTTAAAATAGCATACCATGAGTATAAAATGACTGAAAGACCTTTATTCTATCTTGGTTTTCTCGCTGTCATTTTCGGAGCACAACTTTTTCTCACTGGTTTTATGGCTGAATTGATTTCCCGTAATGCAAGTGAAAGAAACCTTTACAATATTGAAAAGCGAATTCGGTAGTAATCTTGTTTACTTTTGCCCCCGAATCATCCTGTTTTTTCTGTTCATGTCCTGCTTTATAGAGAGATTTTGAAATCCGCAGGTTGACATCAGGTCCACTGTTTCCGGACCTAAAGCCTCGTTTATTTCAAAAAAAAGCAGACCTCCTGGTTTCAGGTATTTCAATGAAAATTTGCATATAGCCCGGTAAAAAAGTAAAGGATCATTATCATCAACAAAAAGAGCCATATGAGGCTCATAATTTACAACATTGGCACCCATCATTTTTTTTTCTGACTTTTTCACATAAGGCGGATTACTCACAATCACATCAAATCTGATTTTGCCAGGCCATGATGATTTCCTGAAACCTAAAATGTCATGTTGTTGAAATTCTACATGGATGTTGTTTTTGATTGTATTTTTTTTTGCTGTTTCAAGGCTTTTTTCCGAAATATCTGTTGCATAAATAAATCTACCGGGAATCTCTTTTGCCAGGGAAATTGCGATACAACCACTTCCTGTTCCAATATCCAGAATATAGTGATGTTTTTCTTCGATTGATCCTGTTACCCAGTCTACCAATTCTTCTGTCTCAGGTCTTGGTATAAGTACTCCGGGTTCTACCCCGAACTCATATCCATAGAATTCACATTTACCGGTAATATATTGAATTGGCTCATAATTCTTTAACCTGGTAATAATCAATTCAATTTTATTACATTCGGATTTTTGAAGTTTCTTGTCCGGATATGCTATTCTTTTCGTCTTTGAAATTCTCAATACCTGATCAAAAACATAGTGAATCAGCCCGTTTATTTCAGAAGGCGGATAGAAAGACGAAAGCTCTTTCCTGATATATTCTTCAGTTTTTTTTATCATCTTTGCAAAGATAAATATTACAGGAAAGTCTGCATTATGAATCATGCAAAATATATGCGTCGTTGTTTCGAAATTGCAAAGTCAGGCGCTGGCAAGGTTGCTCCAAACCCCCTCGTAGGGTGTGTCATCGTCCATAATAATAAAATCATAGGCGAAGGCGCTCATCAACGGTATGGTGGTCCTCATGCTGAGGTAAATGCCATTCAGGCTGTATATGATAAGTCATTGCTTTGCAAAAGCACCATGTATGTCAATCTCGAACCATGTTCTCATCACGGAAAAACGCCACCATGCACTGACCTGATAAAAAAACACAATATCAATCATGTTGTTATTAGCAATTACGATACATCACCAAATGTCTCGGGTAACGGGCTAAGAATCATGCAAGAAGCGGGTATTAAAGTAACTACCGAAGTTCTTGAACCAGAAGGAAGAGCGCTTAATAAACGTTTTTTTACCTTTCATGAAAAAAAAAGACCCTATATCATTCTGAAATGGGCACAGACCCTGGACGGTTTTATCGACAAAGTAAGACTCAAAACGACGCCTGTAGGTCCAATCTGGATTACGAATCATATTTCCAGAATCAATGTACATAAATGGCGTAGTGAAGAACAGGCGATTATGGTTGGCACCAATACAGCTGAAAAGGACAATCCGGGACTTACCACACGGTTATGGAAAGGCAAAAATCCGGTGAGGATAGTTCTCGACAGAAGTTTAAGACTCCCAAAAAACCTTAAATTGTTTGACAACACCGCTAAAACCCTTGTTTTCAATGAAAAAACACATCAAAAAGATGGAAATATAGAATTTGTCAAAATTGATTTTACAACAAACTCACTAAAGAATATATTGCATTTTTTGTATCAGCAACAGATAAACTCCTGTATCATTGAAGGCGGAAGTCAATTACTGTCAAGTTTCATTGATTCACAGCTTTGGGACGAGGCAAGAGTCTTTATAGGTGATTTGTTTTTCACAAGAGGAGTCCGTGCTCCGGAAATGCCTGTCACTCCATCACAAGAAGAGCATTTTGGAGAAAGCAGATTGTTTACCTTTTATAATCAGTTTTCGTAAAAATATATTAACTATTTAGTGCATATTATGAGATTTCTCCCTCGCGTTACTCGAGGTCTTTATCTCTTAATTGCATTATACACCTAACAAAATTTTAGTAGTGCCCGGTTAATATCGGACATTAGTGACAAAATTTATTAAAAATATAGAGATGAATTCGTAAATTTACTTTTTATACTTTGCAAAAGTTTACATTATTGCGAAGGATTTGAAATGAATGATGACAACATGACAAGTATGATTTTTTTTCTGTCTGCCGGACAAAATATACAAAAAAAGGTTGAAGAATAATAAACAATAACAATGAAAAATTTTTTATTAGCTTGTATTGCAGTAACAATAATGTGCTGTAATATTAAAAAAGAGGATGTACCTGCCACTACTGCATTAGAAAATGCAGGCTCCACTTTGAATGGTAATGCCATTTCAGATGAAGACCATATATTGGGAAATAAATTTCTCGATGCTGTACAAAATAAAAACAAAAGACAAATTAAACACTTCATTTCTGAAGGAGTTGATATTAATTTCCGGGGTAAAAACGGGAACACTGCTTTGCATATTCTTGGAAAAGATATGTTTGGGAAAAAAATGATGAGAATAATCATAAAAGAAAAACCAAATGCGAACATCCGGAATAACAAAGGGAATACCCCATTACATCAAGTAGCAGAATTATTATCGAATAATGATGAAATGGCTGAGATGATTTTAGAGTTAGGAGCTGATGTGACCATAAAAAATGATGACGGGCAGACACCCTGGGATATTTTGTGGCAAAGAAATGAATACCTGATGAACAAAGCTCAATCAAGGATGGCCTGGCTGCTGCTCAAAAACGGACAAAAACTGTCTGTTGAAACAATCATTGATCAGGACAAAGGCACTAACTGGGTTCATAAAATGGCAGCCACCTGCAAAAATGGCAATGCCATTGCCTTTCTTTTTGACAGCCTTGGCTTTGATATTAATTCCAGGGATGCAAGGGGATGGACGCCGCTTCATTATGGTGTTAAAATGAAAAATCATGTGGTTGTAAAAACATTGTTGGAACAGGGAGCTGATGTTAATGCACAGACATTAGTTGCTGTTGATCCGAAAAGAATTAAGCGTAAAATTACCGGATATAAATACGACAAAGGCTATACTCCTCTTGATTTTGAAAAAGAAAACACATTTACCAGGGGTGATGTTGATCTCAAAGTTCTACTCAGAGAATATGGGGGTAAATACAAATCTGAGTTATAAGATATGATAATAATTTTGGTTTTATCATTTTTTTGCCTTATTTTTTGCCTTATTTTTATTGAATTTTTCGATTTAATCTATCTATCATAATTCAGCAGGCAAAACTATGAAACTTTCAGGTAAACTTAATCCATTGTTTATTACATTATTCGTAATATACCTTATTGCATTTTTTCTCCCGTCATACAAAATTTTTCTGGCAGACCAAAATGGATACGACAGTACAGTAGCTGTCTTCTATCTGTTTGAACTGGTTAATTTTAACAGACTGTTTACACAAAGGGAATTTCTTGATTTCCTGTCTTATACAGTACTTGCAAGTCCAAATATTTTGCTTGTGATACTGCTTATTCTGCGTTTCTCAAATTTGAACAGCTTTATTGCTGCCCTGATACTTTCCGTTATCATTCTTCTTGCTGTCACATACTGGTTTATCGACTGTTTAGGAAAAGATAAATTAGACGCACTTAAAGTTGGTTACTGGATGTGGACCGTCGGTATTTTGGGAATATGTATGGAAAACTTATGGCGCATCAGGTTATTAAAAAAGAAAAAAAAACAGGCAGTCTAAATCATACACAACTGAACCAATTACCAATATTAATTTTCTAATAGAATTTTTGCATTACTGATTGCCGCCTCAGTCATGTTTTCTCCACTAAGCATTTTGGCAATCTCGTAGATTCGCTCTTCTCTGGTTAATTCTTTGATATAAGTGTTGGTGGATTCACTCCCGTCTTCTTTGTATACCAGGAAATGATGATCACCCCTGCTTGCAATTTGGGGAAGATGAGTTATATTTAATACTTGTATGTTTTGCGATACTTTTTTCATGATATGTCCCATCTTATCAGCAATTTCACCAGAAACCCCTGTATCGATCTCATCAAAAATGATGGTTGGCAAATTGATACTTGAAGATAAAATTGATTTTAATGACAGCATAACACGCGACATCTCTCCTCCTGATGCTACCTGCGAAATATCACGGGCTTCCCTCTTTTTGTCTGCAGAGAATCGAAATTCAATTTCTTCATAACCATTTTCATTCATACTTTCACGTCTTGTTAATAAAACCCTGAAAACAGCGTGTGGCATCCCAAGGGATTTCAGGTAATTCGAAAGCTGTTTTTCAATGATTGGAACAGCTTTTTTTCTGTTTTCAGATATTTTCAGCGCAATTGATTCCGTTTGCTTTGATTGTTTTTTAATCTCTGATCTCAAATTTGTAATCTGTTCTTCATAAGAATGAAAATTCTGTAGTCTTTTCTCCAATTGATCCTGAATGTCGAGCAATTCTTTTACAGAATTGACCTGATGCTTTTTCTGAAGAGAATAAATAAGATTGATGCGTTCATTCAGGAAATCAAAGCGCTCCGGATCAAATTCAGTATCATTAGCCACAATTTCAACTTCCTCAGATAGATCTTCCAACTCTATCAACACAGAATTTAACCTGCTTTTGAATTCATTGGCTTTAGGGTAGAAACTAATAATATGTTCTGCTGATTTTATCGAATCTCTTAATTGAGAAAGAATTGATATATCCTCACCCTGGAGGTGGTTGTGAACAATTGAAAGATTACTTTTAATATCCTCTGCATGAGATAATATTTCAAGTTCTTCTTCTACTTCCTGCTGTTCATATTCCTGAAGCTTTGCCTTATTCAACTCATCAAACTGAAACTGGTAATAATCAATATCCTTTTGTTCTTGTCTGGATAAATCTTCTATTTTTGACAGTTTTCTTTCCAGTTTCCGGAGTTTAGTATATTCAGTTCTGAAAGTAGTAATCGTAGCCATATGGTTGGCCATACTATCAACAACGAGGAACTGGAATCCCTTCTCCCTGATGAGTAAATTGCTGTGCTGTGAATGAATATCAACAAGATTATCCCCGAGCTCTTTTAGGAGGGGTAAATTAACAGGTACATCATTAATAAAAGCTCTGGATTTTCCACCGGGGCTAATCTGTCTTCTCAGGTAAGCTTCTTCTTCGTAATCCAAATCATTTCTCTCAAAAAAATGCTGAAGTTTATATTGCTTTATGTTAAAAACGGCTTCAATAATGCATTTTTTTGCTTTGTCACCTATGACAGAAGTATCTGCTCTTTGACCAAGTACAAGTGAAAGTGCACCCAGAATAATTGATTTACCTGCGCCGGTTTCTCCTGTAATAATTGAAAATCCTCCCCTGAACTTAATTTCAAGGTCTGAAATAAGAGCATAATTATGTATATAGAGAGACTTCAGCATATTAACAGCAGAATGATTCCACCGGCAAAAATAATAAAATGTTTAATTGCTTTGAGTTATTTTTTGATATTTTGAAGAATTGGCCGGATCAATTATTTGCATAATGTTCACAACTTCTGCTTGTTCTCGTGGATAAGATTCTGAAAAAATTTTTACAATCTCGTTTGATTTTGAACTCAAGATAAGCGGAAGAATAAAAATATCGGGTTTTTTCTGGTATACTTTACGAAGATATTCCAGGCTGGTAGCAATTGTTGCTCTGGCCTCGTCAGGCTTTTCACCTAACAAATCAAGTCCCTGCCTGTGATATTGATACAAAAAAGTATGCAAATCGCTGTAGCTTTCGTTGGTCAGATTTTCAACAAGCCAATACCTGTTTTTTCTGCTCTCGTAAGACTTCCAACCAGGTTCCGGACTATTTTGTGCATTATTGACAATTTTCTGGGCTTTCGCAAAAAAAGGTTTCCCGCCATTTGGTAAGAAAGTATCATAATCCAGGCCTAAAATGACATAAGCATAAAAAGCTAATACAGAGGTTAATTCAGAGATATGAGTGTTTTCATTAAACTCAAGCGGTTGCTGTTCGATATACTTAAATCTAAAATCACCTTTTTGTTCCTGGAAATTAAGAATCGTTGTGTTATAGGTGGTTCCATAAACAGGTCGTGATGATTGTACCGAGATTGTGCCTACAAATCTTTCAGAACCAATTTGTTCTGTTAATTGAATCATCATTGTACATTCAATTCTTTCATCATTGGTGTAAACATGGTCTGTCCATCGGGTATCGTTCATAAATTCATAAATTGAACGCTGCATTTCCTGGAACACAAGAACATTGGTTCCCTGAATCTGGCTGTGATTGACCTGGATCATACACCGGAGCTCCTGGGCAAACGTAGATTCCGTAGCAAATATCAGTAGCAAAATGACAATAATTTTCTTCATAAAATTAATTCTTTTTCGTTAGATATTGTTTAATTTCATTGACAATATCACAAGCAACTTCATTTTTTGTTTTTAACTCATAATTTTTGATATTATTGTCCCTGTCGATAATTGTAATTTTATTTGTATCATGCATAAAACCGGCGCCTTTGTCACGAAGAGAATTCAAAACTATTGCATCCAGATTTTTGTTTTTCACCTTCGAACGTGCATTTTCAAGCTCATTTTCCGTTTCCAAAGCAAACCCAATTAAAAGTTGCTGCGACTTTTTCATTCTCCCCAGCTCAAAAGCAATATCTTTTGTGGGTGTTAATTCTATGGTCAAATTATCTGATGTCTTCTTTATCTTTTCTGATTCCCGAATACAAGGTGTGAAATCAGCCACAGCAGCAGCCATAACAGCAATATCGCAATTGGTGAACCTGTTAACGGATTGCTCATGCATTTCATTTGCTGTGGTTACTTTTATGATGGATATATTTTGATGAATAACAGATAAATTGACCGGACCGCTGATAAGTTGCACTTCAGCCCCTCGTTTAGCCAATTCTTCTGCAATGGCGTATCCCATTTTGCCGGTTGAGTAATTTCCGATATATCTGACGGGATCAATTGGTTCGTGAGTCGGTCCGGCAGTTATCAGCACTCTCTTTCCCAGGAAGTCTTCTGACTGCTGAAAAAAATGCAAAAACCTGTCAAAAATCTCATCAGGTTCCTGTAAACGGCCTTCACCAGACAAGCCACTGGCAAGCTCGCCGGAGGAGGGGGCAATAATTGTACAGCCATGTTTTTCAAGTATAGCAATATTTTCAAGTGTAGCAGGGTGTTTATACATGTCAAAATCCATGGCTGGTGCAACAAACACGGGGCAACGAGCAGACAGATAGGTTGTCAGAAGTAAATTATCGGCTACTCCGTGTGCCATTTTGGCTATGGTATTTGCTGTTGCAGGTGCAATGACGAATCCATCTGCCCATATACCAAGGTCAACATGACTATTCCAGTCTCCATTTTCCGGATTATAAAACTCAGTCATAACAGGATGACCGGATAAGGTAGCCAGGGTTAATGACGAGATAAACTCTTTAGCAAAAGTGGTCATTAAAACTTTAACCTCTGCCCCGGCCTTCACAAATAATCTAACCAGGTATGCTGCTTTATAGGCAGCTATTCCTCCTGTAATCCCGGTTATAATATGTTTTTTAGCAAGAGGCCCCATTCAGACAGGGTTTTTTGTTGTTACTTTTCCTGGTCAGGTTCCGGTTGTGCCATCCGAAAATATATTTTATCTTCAATGTATTCCTGTAGCGCTATCAACGTAGGTTTTGGGAGACGTTCATAAAATCTTGAAATCTCTATTTGTTCTCTGTTTTCAAACACTTCTTCCAGGTTATCAGTATATGAAGCAAATTCTTCCAGTTTCTTGCTTAACTCTTCTTTAAGCTCCACACTGATTTGGTTTGCTCTTCTGGCAATAATTTCAACTGTTTCATAAATATTACCTGTCTCTCCCTCAAGCTGTTTGAGGTCCCTGGTGATTGTTGTCACAGGGGCATTGGTTTTTTTATAATCCATATATCTATTACTTTAATTGTCTTTATCAATAAAACAAATTATACGAAAAATAGTTAATTTGTCTCAGCAATTGCATCAAATTCCTTTAGTTTATCCTGGCACGTCTCATAGATTTTCTCAGCCTCTTTCAGGTATTCACTGTTAGGAAATTTGTCTATGAATGGATAATATTCCTTTACAGCGCTTTTATAGCGTTCTTCCTGTTTCTTTTGTATACTGTTTTCAGCATACAGGAACTTTGATTTCATAATTAAAAAATAAGCAGTTTCCCGATATTTAGAATCAGGATACTCTTCCAGCATATTTTTAAATGTAATACTCGATGCTTTATAATTACCCAGGTCATAATACAATTTGGCGCTCATAAAAGCCTTTTTCTCGAGCCGGTCTCTCAGTTCATCAATGAGAATATTTGCCTGTTTTACCTTATCACTAAGTGGGTGCCGGTTAATAAACCGCTGGAAAGCAGAAATTGCTTCATGTGTATTTGTCTGGTCAAGGCTATATCTTGGGGAATCCAGATAATAACAATAAGCGGATTTAAATTCAGCTTCCTCAATATATTCACTATTCGGAAAAGTTTTTGCAAAATTTCTGAAATAATATCCTGCTAATATATAATCACCCTGTTTGTAATTTGCATTTGCATAATAATAAGTTACTTCTTCTTCTTTATTTGTCCCCCGATAAATTGGAATCAACCCTTCCAAAACTGCAACAGCTTTTGCGTATTGCTCATTTTTATAATACTCAAGGGCCTTTTCGTATTTGTATTCGTAATCTGTACTTTTAAGAACTTTTTGGTATTCACTACAACCTAAATTGATCACGAATAATAGTGAAATGATTACTATATTTCTCATAATAAAAATATTGCGCAAAATTACATTAAATTCTTGAAATAATTAAATACTATTTTATTTTTTTGCTTTCCATACAACGGAAAATAATATCAATTATGATTTAATAAGGTTTTAATTCGTCCGGTCTTTAATTAGTGGCACTTAGAAAACTCCAATTTCTGCGTTTTGCTCAATTTGATAGCCAGTCATCCCGATTATGATTTTGTTGGTTTTTAGAATAAAAACCTTACAAAATCTATATCGGGACTCCTGACTATCAATTTTCGCAGGCCTTGAACTTGGAGCTTTCTAAGCACCACTTCAGAAAAATTGCATGTTTTCTTATTGGCACTAATTAGTGTCCATCCAGAAAGTAAGTGTCTCGGCCAGAAAGTTCGAGGTCGAG
>CAZVTW010000131.1:0-12954 GCA_964629805.1 uncultured Bacteroidales bacterium
GCAAAGCGCGTTCAGTATCTGCGATTATTTTCCTGTTATGTAAATTCTTCTACTTTTTCTGATATTTCGGGTTTCATATTTACAGAAAAATTTGAAATATTTGTTTGACTTTGGGCATGTTCTAATGTTAATGCCACTATTTTTCCTTTTTGGTCTAATTCTGCTAAAATATCTTCCGTAATATCAATTGTTACTGCTATTTTATTCTTGTTAAAAACAATGTAAAGTGTGTCCGTATCATTAAAATATTTTATTTCCATAATTTTTTATTTTTTAAATGATCTATCAAAAAATGCGTTGTGAATAGTTTCTTTGTCATCTAAGATTACTATTCTTAGATATTTGTTAATTTCTTCAATTTTTGCCCATCTTCGAATTCTTCCATCTGTCTGAATTTCTTCTTTTTCAGGATTATTAAATACAAATTTAATCCATTCGGGTTTAATTTCTTTTCTATCTTCTCGTAAACGAGTATGTTTGAAATAATCCGTAAATTTCATACCATATGCAAATATACGGGTATATTCATTAAAAAATCAATAACTAAAAAATTTTTTACGAAATCCTTTTGCCTATGCTTGCCGGGTAAAACAATTGTTTGCATTTTGTTACATTTTATAATTTATAACCTAAAATTCTAAAACGAAAATCTATTGCAACACTGAACTGCATATGGCTATTGAGAATGCTCTCTGCAAAATACCTCTCCGTAACAATAGCTGCGCTTGCGATATTTTTTGATGCGCTTTTCAATTTCAAAGCACATTTCAGTGTTTCGTTACGATTTCATTTTAGAAATTTAGGTAATAATTAAATGATTTGTTGTATTAACCCCAGGCTAATATAGACAACGCATTAATACATAATAAATACGGTTTAGGCAATAAAGCGTTAAAAATAATGAATGAATATTTTAGTGAAAAGCAACAAAGAAATGGAGAATAATATGTCACACGTAAAATCCTGGTCACAAATAAAAGATGAACATTTTGGAAAAAAGGAACGTCAAGACGTGACAATTTAGACCGTGAATTTGAGAGTTTTAAAATAGGATACAGATATCAAAAACCGGACGAGCGATTCCTTTTAAAAGTGTTATTCAGAGCTTTGACAGACTGTTTCATCAAATTGATGACAGAATAATCAGCGAAGACCCTCTTATTTTCATTCCCGGGTGGAATTACCTGTGAATATATTTTATTGTGTGAATTTTTTTACGGTATGCAGAGAATATTAATCACATTTTCCAATTTTCCTTTTACCGTTTTTGCTACTTCAGCTAATTCTTCGTTTTCAATTGCCTGCATGGATGCTGCAGGGTCCACTGCTGCTACTTCAACTTTATGTTTATCAAGTTGTTGCAATATAACACTACAAGGTAGCATGGTGCCGATTTTATCTTCTTTCTGTAATGCCTTGTAAGCCAGTGGCGGATTGCATGCGCCAAGGATCTTATACTTTCTGAAATCAACATCAAGCTTTTCTTTTAACTTATCGTGAATATCTATTTCTGACAATACACCAAATCCTTCTTGTTTTAAAGCCTCTTTTGTTTTAGAAACGGCAGATTCAAAATCTGTGTTCAGCGTAGTTTCAATATAATACTTCATAATGTCATTTATTATTGGTTAATATTTATTTTTCTTTTGAGAAATTGTGCATTTATGGCCACGATAATAGTACTCAGACTCATTAAAACAGCTCCTAAAGCAGGACTTATTAAAATACCCGCACTGTAAAGCACACCTGCAGCCAACGGAATGGCAACCACATTGTAGCCTGTTGCCCAGGCAAAGTTCTGTATCATTTTTCTGTACGTTTCTTTGCCAAATAATACCAGTGAAGTAATATCTTTGGGATTACTGTTGACAAGGATAATATCAGCTGTTTCAGCCGCAACGTCGGTTCCTGAACCAACAGCAATGCCAACATCGGCGGCTGCCAGGGCCGGAGCATCGTTAATACCGTCACCTGTCACGGCAACAAATTCACCCTGTTGCTGAAATTCTTTTATTTTATCCAGCTTTTTGTCGGGCAGTATACCAGCATAATAGCTGTCAAGTCCCAGCTCATCACTCACACTTTTTGCTGTTTCTTCATTGTCACCTGTCATCATAAAAACTTTCAGGCCGTTTTTTTCCAGAATTTTTACAGCTTCATAAGATTCTTCCCTGATTTCGTCTGCCATAGCTACATATCCTGCAAGTTCATCATTAACTATAACAAAAACAACTGTTTCTTGTTTATTTTTAAAGACTTTTTCCGGAATCTCAATATGTTGTTCATTGGTAAATTGCGGGCTTACCACCTTCACATTTTTTCCTACCACATCAGCTTCAATTCCTTTGCCTGTTATGGCATTGAAATTCTTTGCTTCCGGGAGTGTAATGCCTTCTTGATTTATTTTTTTCATGATACCCACAGCCAGCGGATGTTCCGATTTTGTCTCAAGCGCTCCTGCCAGCCTGAGAACTTCTTTATCTTCAATCTTCTTACTCAGTGTACCATACCTGGTTACGCCAAAATTCCCCTGAGTGAGTGTGCCGGTTTTGTCAAATGCCAGCAGGCTGATTTTCCTGGAATTTTCAAAAGCTGTACGGTTCCTAATCAATAATCCTTTTTGGGCCGAAACGGAAGTTGATATAGCGACCACCAGCGGAACTGCAAGTCCCAAAGCATGCGGGCAGGTGATAACCATCACACTGGCCATACGTTCCAGTGCAAATACAAATGGTTTGCCTATAATTAACCATGTGGCAAGCGTACCAAACCCTACGGTAAGCGCAATGATCGTTAGCCAAAAAGCAATGCGATCGGCCAGGCGCTGGGTTTTTGATTTTTTGTTTTGTGCTTCCCGCACCATATTAATGACTTTGCTCAGGTAAGCTTCGTCGCCAACTTGTTGCACTTGCACTTTTAGCGAACCATTTCCGTTAATTGTACCTCCAATGACTTTTTCATCTTTCCCTTTTTTAACAGGTTTTGATTCACCGGTTACCATGGATTCATCCACAGAACTTTCTCCCTCTGTAATTGTCCCGTCAACCGGAATCTTTTCACCGGGGTGAACCAGTACAACATCATCTTTTTTAAGTTCACTTGCTTTTACCTTTTTGGTATCTCCCTTTGTTAATAAATGGGCTTCGGCAGGCATCAATTCCACCAGTTTTTGAAGTGAACGGGAAGCACCCATAACGGATTTCATTTCAATCCAGTGCCCCAGGAGCATAATATCTATTAATGTAGCCAGTTCCCAGAAGAATTTTTTACCCTCCAAACCAAAAGTGGTGGCTGAACTATAGCCAAATGCCACAGTAATAGCAACGGCAATTAGTGTCATCATTCCGGGTTGCTTCTTTTTTAACTCATCTGCCAATCCGGTGAGAAATGGCCAGCCGCCATAGAAAAAGACAAATGTTGATAATGCAAAAAGGACATAATCTGAATAGTTGATCCCGAAACTATACCCCAATAATCCTTGTATCATGGGTGAGAGAATGAATATCGGGATTGTAATCAAGAGTGATATCCGGAACCGTTTCCGAAAATCCCTGATCATCATGGCATGATGGTCTGAATGGTCATGTGAGCTATGTTCATGGTGATGATTGTGATGTTCGTGTTTGTGATTATCATTTGAATGATTATGCATTTTTACAGGTCTTTTTTGCGTTCCTCAAATTCCTCTTTGTCAATTTCACCCCTGGCATATCGTTCTTTTAAAATCTCAAGAGGTGTTTTATTGCTCAGGGCTGACTGATTGTTTTGATTTACCGTACGTGCAATAAACCAAATGACAGCTATCAGAAGAATAAGGCCTATTATCCAGCCCCAGCCCATTCCCCAGCCGTGTCCTTCCATTCTGTGAAACATATTTACCTCCTGTTTTTGTGTATATTAAGGGTTGAAAATCTGTACCAAAAATCAGAATAATGACTTTTTATGGCATTAATCCGCTTCTAATCAATAAAAAAAAATAACGAAAAAAATGTGATGACGTTTACAAGGGGTATAATTTCTACAACAATTGCTGATTTATTTCTCACAAAAAAAACGCAGCATTTTGCGATACATGTACTTTTAGGAGTTGACTCATGAAAAAAATGTCATAATTTACTTATATGAGTCATTAAAACATCAAGCGGAGTAACCATTACATCATTTTTTACCGGATATTCTTCATTTACAGGAGCTGCAATAAATGCTTTATCAATTTCCAGTTCGGATATAGCTGCATAAAAACCCTGTGAAACTTTTGGGGATGATGTGTTTTTACACTCAATAGCAATTTTCTTAGTTCCTTTCATAAGTATAAGGTCAATTTCATTTCCGTTTGATGTCCTGTAGAAAAAAGGCTCCCAATATTTTGTGTTATGCAGTATGTGTTCTGTTACAATGTTTTCCCATACACTCCCGTAAACCGGATGTGAAAATATATCCTCAAAAGAATGAAGATTTAAAAGCGTGTTTAAAATTCCAGGGTCTTTAATATATACCTTCGGGGTTTTAATAAGTCTCTTTTTTAGATTACCATGATAAGGCTTTAATATTCTTATCATATATGTTTTGTTCAAAATCTCAATATGATTTTTTATTGTGGTGTGACTTACTCCCAATGAATTGCCTAATTGGGAATAATTTAATAACTGTCCATTGATATGAGCAAGCATCTTCCAGAGCCTGTTCATGTGTTCAGGAGGAACATCAAAACCAAAATTTAGAATATCCCGTTCCAGAAATGTCCGGATAAAGTTCAATCTCCAATCAAAACTTAATTCATCATCTCTTGCTAAGATGCTTTTTGGGAAACCTCCCCTGTTCATATAATTTTGCAATGTTGAGAGCTGTTCTAATTCATTGATTAAAAATGGTGTAAGTTCATGATAATTAATTCTTCCGGCAAGTGATTCGGATGACTGTCTTAATAAATCGGGTGAAGCAGAACCTAAAATTAAAAATTGTCCGTTTCTTCCTGTTCTGTCAACAACACTTCGTATAATTGGAAATAATTCTTTTTTCCTCTGAACTTCATCAATACAAATAGTTTTGTCTGAATGTAAATCAAAATATGCTTTTGGATCTTGTAGTTTAGCCAAATCTTCAGGGTTTTCAAGATCCAAATATACATATTGATTTAACTGCTTCATTAAATATCTGGCGAGAGTAGATTTGCCAGTCTGTCGGGCGCCAATTATTGCTGTAACCGGATAATCGACCAGGCTGCTGATAAGTTCTGATTCTTTTTTACGGTTTATATAGTTCATATTATCAGCAAATGTAATAAAAAATCATGTAAATTGAAAGTTATGTTTTCAATTTACATGGCAAATTAAAAAATTCCCTTTAATTGTTTAGGATTACAGGCTGATGGTTAACCTGCAACCCAAACCCGTCAACCTACTATCTCGAATACTTACAACACTCAGGCAGTTCATTATAAACATCCTTCGGCGCTTTTTCTTTTTCGGTATCATGGCCAGCTTTGGCAATGGCTTTATGAATTTCAATTTCTTTTACCTTGTCTGCATGAAAAGACAGATGCATCATTTTGGTTTCTTCATCCCAATTGGCAGAGGTTACACCATCTAATGCCAAAGCTGCTTCTTCAATTCGTGTTTTGCACATACCGCAATTACCCGAAACTCTAAATGTTGTGTGTTTTACATTTGATTTCGTATTTTCACCTGATGCCCTTGTATATTGACAACAGGCAGGAAGATTGTCATACGCCTCTTTTGGGGCTGTTTCCCGTTCGATATCGTAACCGGATTTTGCAATGGCTTTGTGAATATCTGACAGGCTGCTCTTTTCGGCGTTGAATGAGACATGAAGCATTTTACTTTCTATGTTCCAATTGGCTGTATTAACACCCGGCAATGACGTGGCAGCTTTTTCAATGGTGTTTTTACACATTTGGCAATTACCTGAGACTTTAAATGTCTCATGCTTTATAGGAGCATTTTTTATATTGTTTTTAGAATGAGCTTCTGATTCATCCATACGCATATTGCCATGGTCGTGCCCTGTAGAAGATTTATCTGCCCCCGGGTTCATCATGCTTGGTCTTCCACCCAACTGGGCAGCTGCATCAACTGCGAATGTACCATAAGTAACGATTTCCTCTCCTGCTTCAAGACCTTTTTCTACAATGTACCGGTCACCCAGTGACGGACCGGGAACAATTTCCCGCATTTTAAAAAAAGGTTGATCCATACCGGGCTGTTTAACATACACCACAGACCTTTTTCCTGTCCACATAACCGAGCTTTTTGGAATGATAAGCTCATCTCCTGTCCCCGTATTGTCTGATATCAGTGTTCCGTCTGCAAACATGCCTGGTTTCAACAAGCCATTCCTGTTTCGCGTTTTTGTCCGGATTTTTGCTACCCGGCTTTTCGAATCCATAATGGGATCAATAAAGCTTATTTTGGATTCAAAGGATTTACCCGGCGCTGATGAAACAGTAAAATGGATTTTATCTCCTTCCTCAATAAACGGAAGTTCTTCCTGGTAAACATCAAACATCACCCACACCCTGTCAATTTGTGCTATATGATACAACATGGCTCCTTTCTTCACATAGTCTCCCTCATTTACCAGTTTTTTGTGGACAATACCATTTGTATTGGCCCTGACATCCAAAATTTCCTTTATTTCACCATTTTTGATAATCTCATCAACCTGTGTTTCTGTAATTTTCCATTGACGCAGCTTATTTTTAGCTGCATCAAACAGGTCAGGATTAGTTTCCCTGGTTTTTAAGGCTTCAAACAACTCCCTCTGGGCAGCAATGAGTTCAGGTGAATATACCCGGGCAATTGTCTGCCCTTTGTTGACATTTTCGCCCTTAAAATTGAGATACAACTTCTCTATCCTGCCCGGAAAGTGAACTGCCTGGGTAGTAACAAGACGTTCATCCACCGCAATTTTTCCTGTCAGCCGGATTTTTTTTTCAGGCTTACCTGTTTGCACTTTTGATGTTTGAATATTTGCCAGTTTCATAGCTGTTTCTGTCATTTTAAATGCCTCCGGGTCAACCTCAGATTTTTCTTCCGCGGCTGGTATCAATTCCATTCCGCAAATCGGGCAGTCGCCCGGTTCATCCTGTCTGATTTGAGGGTGCATGGAACATGTCCATATGGTTTCCTCACCTTCATGATTTTCATGGTTGTGTACTTCTGTTGTTTTTCCGGTTTTCCCTTCACTGCCTGAAGAACCGAAAATGAGAGCCCCAAGCAGCATTCCTCCTGCTATCAGGCCTACCCATATCAATATATTGTTTCTTTTTATTTTGACTTTCATGTCTTCATTATTTTTTATTGGTTAAATATTCAAGTGTAGCAACTGCTATATTTTGATCTGCCTTTGCTATTTCCATTTTTAATTCATATTCCAAAACCATTAGTCTGGTTTTTAATAGCTCATAAAAGTTTTCCCCGTCTGCAGAGTAGCTTGTTTTCAATAGGTTGTAGATGCGTTGGGTTTCATTGGTTTGTTGCCTATACAGTTCAACCTTTCGCATGGCATCCATATATTTTTCTTCTGCATTTTTGTATTGAGAAGAAAGCATATTGAGCCTGTTTTGGCGACCATATTGAACGGCTTGCAGTTGTATCTCCTTTTCTTTTTTCATGGCATTGTACTTTTTCCTGTATATGGGGATGCTAATTCCTATCATTGGCATAATCACATCTTGTCCGTTGTTGTTTACCTGCATGTCCGTTCTTTCTCCAATTACCGCATAATCCAGGGCAAGAGATATACCCGGGTATCCTTTCTTCACGGCTGTTTCATACTGGTGTTGCAGGGACTTTTCCTTATGCATCAGGGCAGAAAGTTCCGGATGATTTCTTATTGAATCGCGGTAAGATACCAGGTTGAATGAATCAAGGCTAAGTTCGGAAGGAACTTCTATTGCAGCCTCTTCATTTTTATTCAGTAACAGGTTGAATTCTGCCTGTGTTGTGACATACTTTTGTTCCAGGTCTTTCAAGCTGTTTTCCTGTTCCCTGATGTTGACATCCAGTCGCAGAATATCTGTCATTTTTGTTTTTCCGGTTTCATAATTATTTACTGTGATTTGCTTCAGGGAATGTAACACATCCAGGTTTTCTTTTGTGATTTCTAATGCCTTATGTGCTTTGTATATTTCATACCATCTGATTTTGACGTCCCTGTATAATCCATTTCTCCGATTAACAAATTGTTGATACTGGATTTGTGCTTTTTCAGCGAAAGCCTTTTTCTGTGCTTCCAACGTGCCAAACCACGGAAACATCTGAGACAGGGAAACTTTGAACTGTTGAGGGCCCAGACGTGTTTCCACGGGACTGATAAAATATCCGAAACTTACCTTTGGATCAGGCAGTGAACCTGCCTGGGGAACTTTTTCCAGGGCCGCATAGTATTCCCGGTAGGCAGCCTGGGGCCCGGGATTGTTTTCACCGGCTTCTACCAGGTATTTATCGGGTATTTTCTCCTGGGTAAATACATGCTGAGATAAAGACCCTGTTATGAATATACATATGATTTTAAATATCGTTTTCATGTTGATTATGCTTTTTTTAATTTTTGTTCTTTCCATTGAGCATATAAAACAGGAACAACAAAAAGAGTTATAACCTGTATGGCCATACCGCCAAAAGTCGGAATCGCCATGGGGATCATCACATCGGCGCCCCGTCCGGTTGACGTCAGAATGGGCAGCAAAGCCAGAAGTGTGGTAGCAGTTGTCATTAAAGTAGGACGTATCCTTTTCTTACCTGCTTCTACAACAGATTCTCTTATTGACTTCACGTCTTCCGGCTTTCTGTTGTCAAAAGTCTGCTGAAGGATAGCTGCCATAACCACACCATTGTCAGTAGCAATTCCAAACAAAGCGATGAAACCAACCCAGACCGCTATACTCAGGTTAATGGTTTTCATCTGAAACAGGTCTCTCATGTTGGTTCCCATAAAGCTGAAATCCATAAACCAGTTTTGCCCATAGAGCCAAATTATGATAAACCCACCTGCAAATGCAATTGCGATTCCTGAGAACACCATAAGGGTTGTTGGAGCAGACCGGAACTGAAGGTACAGGATCAGAAATATGATCACCATAACCAAAGGAACAACAAACGACAACCGTTTTTCTGCCCTTACCTGGTTTTCATAGCTCCCGGTAAAAGTATAGCTGATGCCCTTTGGTACATTTAATTCACCTCTTTCAATCCTGCTTTTCAGGTATTCTTGGGCATCGTTTACTACATTTACTTCGGCCTGTCCTTCTTTTTTGTCAAAAATCACATAACTTATCAGGAAGGTATTTTCACTCTTGATAGCCTGTGGCCCTTTACGGTATTGTACTTCAACTATTTCTTTCAGAGGTATTTGAACGCCCTGGTTGGTAGGTATCAGGATTTCCTCCAGCGCCTGTGGATCATCCCTTAATTCCCTGGGATACCTCACACGAACAGGATATCTTTCCCTTCCTTCAACAGTGGTGGTCAGTTTCATACCACCAATAGCCACCTCTATGTAACGTTGTACCTGTTCTACCAAAAGGCCATAGCGCGCCATTTTGTTTCTTTGCAAATCGAGCTCCAGGTAAGGTTTACCTACCACCCTGTCAGCAAATACCGAGGAAGCTTTAATAGAGGGAACCTCTTTGAGGTATTTCTCCAGTTTCAAACCAAAGGATTCTATGGTTGCAAGATCGGGCCCTGAGACTTTTATTCCCATTGGCGCTCTCATACCGCTTTGCAGCATAACCAGCCTTGTTTCTATTGGCTGAAGTTTAGGCGCTGAGGTGACACCCGGGTATTTAGCTACCTGTACTATTTCGTCCCAAATATCGTCCGGGGATTCAATATGGTCTCTCCATTGCCTGTAATATTTACCCCCCTCATCCGAAATGAGGTTGCCGGCTGAATCTCTCATGAATTCACCTTCGCCGTTCACTCTGAAACGAATACGATGCCCGTCTTCATCGGTTTTGTACTCACTTTTATAGTTGATAATATTTTCGAACATCGGTAAGGGAGCCGGGTCCAGGGATGATTCCACACGTCCGGCTTTCCCAACAACTGATTTCACTTCGGGTATGGAAGATACAGCTTTATCGAGGTGTTGAAGGATTTTTTTGTTTTCTGCAATTCCCGAGTGTGGCATGGAAGTGGGCATGAGTAGAAAGGAGCCCTCATCCAGTGCAGGCATAAATTCTTTTCCTACCCCGGGAAATTGATGAGCTAGCGTACTCCAGATGGTAGTAGGCCTGATGTTGACCCCGACTTTGTCGAAACCTTTGGCAATAAATCCAAAGGTGGTATTAAAACCTAGCCAAATAATGATGCCCATAACAAGGATAAAGCCCGGAATGACCAGGAAGCTGTTTTTATGTCGCAAACTCCATCGCAGTATTTTTGTGTAATGTTTTATTACAATAGCAAAAAAACCGAGCAGCGCTCCTATAATCAGCAGTACAAAAAACAGGTTTGTAAACAATGATTTTTCCGGGCTCAAAGGCAGCCATTCCTCTGCCAGTATAAAAGCCACAGTTACAATGGCCAGGACATTATTTGCCCATAGAGAATATTTTTTGTACTTATCGTTAAGAATAGTTGAAACAAGATTGATAGCGCCAAACAGGGCTATAACCAATCCTGCCCATACGATGTAATTGATGGCTATAAAAACACCTCCAAACAGTATAATCCCATGTAAAACCCTTCTGATTTTTTTTGCTTTTACTTTCACGGAGAAGAACAAATAAGCCAGTGTTGGTATGATGATAATGGATACCAAAATGGCTGCTATCAGTGCAAAAGTTTTGGTGTAAGCCAGGGGAATAAACAGTTTCCCTTCGGCTCCCTGCATGGTAAAAACCGGTATAAAGCTTATGATTGTGGTGAGTACTGCTGTAACAACAGCAGAGGCTACTTCTGTGGTTCCCTCGTATACGACCTTTTGTTTCGACTCTTCGGGCCCGGCCCGTTCCAGGTGCTTGACAATATTTTCCACAAGCACAATGGCCATGTCTACCATCGTTCCAATGGCAATGGCAATACCTGACAAGGCCACGATGTTTGCCGTGACGTTCATATATTTCATGGCAATGAAAGTCATAAGCACAGCTATGGGTAAAACGCCAGAAATAAGCGCCGAGGCCCTTAAATTCATCACCATGATTATCACAACGATAATTGTAATCAGAATTTCCAGGCTTAAGGCTTCTTCCAGGGTTCCGATTGTTTCCTGTATGAGTTCTGTCCGGTCGTAAAATGGAATAATTTTCACTTTCGAAAACGTTCCGTCATCAAGGGTTTTACCCGGCAATCCGTCTTCTACTTCTTTTATTTTGGCCTTGACATTGTCAATGACCTGCTGCGGATTTGCACCCTCCCGGGCAACCACGACACCCCCTACCACTTCGGCGCCGCCCTTGTCGAGAATTCCCCTTCGGGGTGCAGGACCATAAGTTATATATGCAACATCCTTTAACATGACAGGGGTGTGTTTGTAAGACTTTACGACGGTGTTTTCCAGGTCGCCAATGTTTTCAATATATCCAAGCCCCCTGACCAGGTATTCGGCCCGGTTAAGTTCAACAGTTCTGGCGCCCACATCCAGGTTTGATTGTTTCACGCTTTTCATGATGTCCATGAGGGTGATGTCGTAGGATTTCATGGCTGCCGGTTTCACGTCAAGCTGGTATTCTTTTACATAACCGCCTATTGAAGCTACTTCAGCCACTCCTTTGGCTGAGGAAAGTGCATACTTAACATAGTAATCCTGTATAGAGCGCAACTCATCAAGATTCCATTTTCCGGTAGGATTTCCCCTTTTATCCCTTCCTTCCAGTGTGTACCAGAAAATCTGGCCCAGGGCAGTGGCATCCGGCCCAAGTTGTGGCTGAACACCATCAGGTAACAAATCCTGAGGTAATGAATTCAGCTTTTCCAGGATACGTGTCCGGCTCCAGTAAAATTCAATTTCTTCCTCAAAAATGACGTAGATGCTGGAAAAACCGAACATAGAAGTACTGCGGATGGTTTTTACTCCCGGAATACCCAATAAAGAGGTTGTTAACGGATAGGTTATCTGGTCTTCGATATCCTGTGGCGAACGCCCCATCCATCTGGTGAAAACAATTTGTTGGTTTTCGCCAAGATTGGGTATGGCATCTACCGGTACCGGATCATTGGGCAGCAGCCTGGTTTTCCATTCAAATGGAGAAACAATGACACCCCAGCTTATGAGAAGAAGAAGCAGAATTATTGTAATTAAACGATTTTCGAGAAAATATTTTATAATTTTATTCAGCATACCTTTTCTTTTAAGGTTAAACAATATGATGACCAAACAGAAAACAACAATCCTATGTTCCTAAGGAATAATGTTATTCCATTATAAAATTATCATAAAAGGTATGTCTGCAGTTTTGCTAATACGGTTTGTATTTTGTGAGGCGGGGAATAAGTGGTAAAAACAATAAAATTGTTTGTATTATCTACCCTGGTGGTATGAGTGTTAAAAAGTGGATTCAGGATGAAATGCAAGTCAATAATAGAATCATTGCGAAAATTAAGATGATTCAATACATTAATAAAATCTTCCTGTAAACGGAAAAGTTGCGATTCGTCATGGCAACAGGGGCCTTTTTCATCATCGCAGCATGGATCAGCCTCTGTGTTCACAGCAACTGAAACCAGCCTGCTGCCACAGTAATGCTTAGATATGGTAAATCCGGTTGTTGTTAATACCAACAAAACAATAAGATTTATATTGACTATTTTTTTCCACATATTATCAGTATAACATATTAAATATGAAAATGTTTTATGGTTTGAGTCAAGAATTTAAAATATTAAAGTAAACATTTTTGAGTTAACTCATTCATTGATATTCTTTCACCTTTTAGCTGCGTTATAAATGTTTACGAAGTTTAAACTAAGGGTACTTTTGTTGTCTTTG
>CAZVTW010000132.1:0-12946 GCA_964629805.1 uncultured Bacteroidales bacterium
AGTCCAGCCCCACATTGAGCATATCTAATTCACCGGCCAGGTAATGTCTGAGTATAGCTGAATCAATCTGACTGTTTGTATTGACAACAAAATATGTTCTTGAGAGTTGTACAACTGGGTTTTCGTCAGGAAGCACGCTGTTATTGTAGCGGCTTATTTTTATTGCTGTATTCGTGAGGGCCTTAACAATCAGATTATCAAGTGTTTTTTCATTCATGCGCCAGGTATAATTCAGCCAGTATATCTGAACAATCAAAATACCTGTGATGACAACCGTTCCGGCAAGAATGATGTATCTGATATGGATTCTTTTCATATGTCTTCACAAGCTCATTATGCTTCTATGTGCAATTTATATGTGTTGGATTAAACATATTTTTAATTTCCATACTTTCGTAATTCCAAAAGCATGCAATAAACAGAAATTCAGGTTTTATTTCACGAAAATAATAAATATTTTCATGCAATTTATCGCATTAACATATCGTTAACATTTCTTGCTTTATCATTAACAGTGGATTGGAAGTTGAACTTTATCTTTGTAGAAAACGTTAAAGGGTTAAAAAGTTGAAGTAAAAGCAAAATTAAAATTAAAATTATAAGTCATATGAAAAAAGTACTATTATTTGTAGTTTTTGCTATTATATTATTTTCTTTTCAGGTCAGGGCACAGGATTTATCATCAAACAAAAATGATGAAGGTAGCAAAGTTGTGCTTAATGTTGAGGGCGAAGGTAAGATTCAATGGAATACAACAACCTTTGAATTTGGTGAAATAGATTATATGAATCCAAAAACTGCGGTATTTGAATTTAAAAATACAGGAACAAAACCGCTGGTTGTTACCAATGTCAAGGCATTTTGCGGCTGTACAAAAGTTGATTATCCCAAAACACCTGTTTTACCTGGTAAAACAGGGAAAGTAAGCGCTGAGTATAATGCGGCTTCAATGGGCAATTTTAGCAAATCCGTCCGGGTTCAGTTTAGCGAGGAAAGCCTGACCCAACACCTTGAACTTAAAGGTACTGTTGTCAGAAAGAAAAAGTAAAATAAATATTCCTGAACACTATCCCTGTTGAGAGTTTCAATTTTAACAGGGATTTTTTTTGAAATTTACGGACAATCGTAAGTTATGCAGTTTTATTTGTCATTGGTACAATTATAAAAATAGCAAAGCAAATATGAAAACAAAAACTGAAATAACAAATCCAAACATAAATACCGTATAGGCAGTCCGTAGTAGTTTATATTTTTTACTCAATACTTTTCCCAGATAATATTGATCTTTTATCATCGTACCGTACAAATAATCCGGATCATTAAGCATTTCTTTGATAGCCCATTCATATTCTTCAATGTCCATATCATAAAAATTACCAAAAAACAGGAGATTGACCTGCTTGTTTTTAATGTCCTCACGGGTAAATTTACCTGATGAGATGTTTGGCCGGGTTGAGAGTATTGAAATAACCAGTGTGACCAGGCAAGTCAGAATGAAGAACATGGTTGGGAGAATGATTTGGGGAATGTCATCAAATTTTCTCACCAGGATTGAAACCACAATAGAAATGATGATTGCATTGACTGAGATAAGGATATTCGCCTTGTTATCAGCAATGGAACTCAGATTTATCTGATTGCGTGCAGTAAGTCTGAACATGGTCTCAATACCGCGTATTGAAGGAACTTTCGTGATTTTTAGGTCATCTTCTTCATCAGTTTTTGATTTTTTCTTTTTCTTCTTTTGGAGTTCCTCTATTTTCTGATTCAGGAGTTCAATGTTTTTTTGTTTGCCGGGTTCAAGGTATTTTTTTCCATAGGCTGTAAAGAAATGAATATTTCTGAGAAACTCAGCCGTTTCTGTGTAATAATCGATCTTTTTGGTTTTCTTTTTGGAAATATTATTGCGTTCCTTTCTGAATTTGAGGGTCAGGTCAATAAAATTATCCTGGGAGGTGTGGTGTAAATCTGCATCGCAAAGTATTTCGGATGTTCTGTCTGTTGGTTTTTCGGAATGTTTTGTAGCATCAATACAGGTTTCAACCTTTTTTATGTCCTGCTCCTGTATCTTTTTTTCTTCGAGAAATTTTCGTGCGATTTGTTTGCTACGTTCCTCATGTTCGCGGACAGTATAGTTATACCCGGTATCATGAAACCAGGCTGCTATAAGCAGAATATCTTTTTCCTCCCCGTTGACATCACAATAATCGGCAATTATTTCAGCATTACGGACGACATTTTCCGTATGTTCAAGATTATGAAATAACAGGTCTTCATTTTTTCTGTCCTGAAATATTTTACGGACATATTGTTCCCCTTCTTTCAGAATGGATTGGTTAAGTTTATTCATACATGATATGTTTCGATTAATGTATTCAAATACCCGTGAAATTAATGTATATTTGTGAGCGGTTCAAAATTACAAAAATGGATAATGTAAAGAAAGAAATAATCCTGCTTGTTTTAGCATCTGTTATATTTGTTTTGCTACTCGCATACATACTGGCTGATAATTTAATGTTAACAAACAACATTGCAATGAAAAAAATTGCTTCTGAAATGCCCTATGAATTTGATAATCCGGCTGTCATCTACCCAATGCCTGATAAACTGGATGAAATATCCGGTATTTCATTTTACGGGGATGATGTACTCGCCTGTATCCAGGATGAAGATGGCATTGTTTTTTTTTATGACACCAATAAAAAGGACGTTTTAAATCAGGTGAAATTCGGTCAGGACGCTGACTATGAAGATATTGAAGTAGTTCATAATACAGTTTATGTTTTGGAGAGCAATGGAGATATTTTCCGTTTTCAACTTCCGGAATATGATGATAATCCCGATACAAAAAAAATCAAAACAGGTTTATCATCAAAAAATGATGTTGAAGGGATGTGTTATGACGCTGTTACTAATTCGCTTCTGCTGGCATGTAAAGAGTCTCCTGAATTGAATGGCGAAATGCAACTAAATGATATAAGAGCGGTATATCGTTTCGACATCGAAAAACAAAAAATTGAAAAAAATCCTTTTTTAACTATTACGGATAAAGTCTTGGATGAAAACTTTAAACCATCGGGAATTGCTGTAAATCCTTTAACTCAGGAAATATTTATCCTGGCACATGTTGGAAAAAAGATTGTCATCATGTCCCGAAATAATCAAATTGTCGAAGTTATACCACTTGAAAGGAGGATATTTAAACAAGCGGAGGGTATATGTTTCAATAAAAGCGGTGATTTATTCATTTCAAACGAAGCAAGGTCAGGTGGAGCCAATGTGCTTCAGTTTAATTATATTCATCAATGAGTCGAAAGACGACAAACTGATTTTTTTGAGTATGAAGATTTTCAGGTTATTACTTTTTTTTTCGTTCCTTTGTTTTTATTCATGTCATGTTCATAAACCATTTTATGCCCCGGGGTATGAAAAAACAATGCTGCAAAGAGTAGACGAGGATATTAAACCAATTTATTCAATATTTCTCATTGGTGACACAAAAAATCCGAATGAAGATGATCCTCTGCTGAAATTATTCAATGATAAACTTATGGATGCCGGTAAGAAAAGCGCTGTTGTTTTTCTCGGTGATAATGTTTATCCTGTGGGACTTCCTGATGATGAGCATAAACTCAGAGAAACTGCTGAGGAAGACCTGCTGGTATTGCTCAAACTGGTTGAAGAGTATGAAGGCAGAATCGTGTTTATTCCGGGTAATCATGACTGGGCTAAGGGAAAATCCAACGGCCTCATGCATGTAAAAGAACAACGGGATTTTATTGAGGACCATCTTGACAGGAAAAAAGTGTTTTTACCGAAAAAAGGGAGGCCTGGTCCTGTTGATATTGAATTGACAGAAGATATTGTACTCATCATCGTAGATTCTCAATGGTGGTTCCATGAATATGAAAAAAACTATGATGAACTGGAAAAAGAAGCTGATTTGTTCCTCGAAATTCATGCCCTGCTCAAAGAACATAAAAACAAAAAGGTTATTTTTGCTACACACCATCCTCTGTTCAGTGTTGGAAAACATGGAGGTCATTTTCCACTGACTTACAATTTGTTTCCCCTTCTCGAACTGAATAAAAAAATGTATATTCCCCTTCCAGGATTTATCTACACGGCATACAGGAAATTTTTTGGTCATAGACAGGATTTGGCTCATCCGCAATATAAAATCTTCAAACACTCATTGCTGGGAGTTTTTCAGGAATTCCCAAATATCATTTACGCCTGTGGGCATGATCATAGCCTGCAATATGTTCAAAATCGAAATATTCATCATATTGTCAGTGGGGCAGGAGGGGAGGCCACACATGTTGCCCGGAAAAAAAGAAAGGTGGATTTTGCTTATCAACACCGTGGGTTTGTCAGGCTGAATTTTTTTGATAATGGTGATGTAATTGCACGGTATTGGATTTATGATGAAAAAAGTGAGAAAGGAATTGTTGTCTTTCGTAAAAAATTGTATTCTCAGCCGGATATTTCAACCACCGGAGACACGGAAAATTCAAAGCCATTTTTTGAGCAAATTGATTTTTCTGACAGTGCAATCCGAATTTCTGCAAGCGACAAATACAGGCCTACACCTGCAAAGAATTTTCATCTTGGTAAGAATTACCGAAAGGAATGGCGGCAGGATATTACCCTGCCGGTTTTTGATATAGGAAAAGAAAAAGGAGGAATGAATATTGTTAAAAAGGGTGGGGGAATGCAAACCAGGTCGTTGAGACTGGAAGACAAAAACGGAAAACAGTATGTTTTGCGGTCGGTTGACAAATTTGCAGAGCGTGCTATTCCCGAGGAACTCAGGAAAACGTTTGCTTCTGATGTTGTCCAGGATATGATATCTGCCTCGCATCCCTATGGTTTTATTGTGGTACCTAAACTGGCTGATGCAGCAGGAGTATACCACACCAATCCGAAAATCGTCTATCTTCCGGATGATCCCAGGTTAGGTGAATACCGCTCTGAATTTGCTGACGGGGTTTATATGTTCGAAGAACGGCCTGATGATAACAGGGAAGATGTGGAAAGCTTTGGCCGGTCAATAGATATCATGAGTTATGATGATGCTATTGACAATGTCACTGATGACCAGGACCATGTTATTGACCAGGAATGGACTCTGAAATCAAGAATTTTCGATATTTTTCTTAATGACTGGGACAGACATGATGATCAGTGGCGATGGGCAAGTTTTGAAATAAATGATACCACCATCTACAGGCCTATACCTCGTGACAGAGACCAGGTATTTTTTAAAAACGAAGGATTATTGACCCGAATAGCAGTTAAAATCAACCAGCTCAGGAAATTCCAGGGATTTTCATGGAATACAAAAGACATGAAAGGACTTATTTACAATGCCAGGCATTTCGACAGGACTTTCCTGACGGTGCCTGACCTGGAAGACTGGATAAAGACAGCACAGCAACTGCAAACAATTTTGACAGACAGCATCATCACTGAAGCTGTTAAAGACCTGCCTGAAGATATTTATAAACATTCAGGAGAAGAAATTATAACTATCCTGAAAAAGCGCAGGGATAACCTTGTTGATATGGCCAGGCGCGCATATCTTATTCTGGCATGGAAAGTCAATGTCAGGGGAACTGACGATGATGACTTGTTTGAGATTAAAAGACTCAATGACAACGAAACAGAAGTCAGTGTGTATGTTCGGGGAAAAGACGATGAAAAAAAGGAGCTGCTCTATCACAGGATATTCAAAACTGATGAAACAAAAGAAATCAGGCTATACGGATTTAAGGATGATGATTTGTTCCTGCTTTCCGGTGAAGTAGGTAAAGGTATAAAAGTGCGCATTATCGGGGGGAAAGGAAAAGATGAAGTCATAGATAAATCAACGGTTCGGGGTTTAACAAAAAAGACGATTGTATATGACAAAAAGAAAAAAACCATCAAACATAAAGGGCCGGATACAAAGGACAAAACCTCAAAGAAAAAGGATATCCATAAATATGACAGGAAGGCCTATAAGCTAAATATGACCTTACCAATTCTTGCCGGAGGATACAATCCGGATGACGGACTGTTTCTTGGTGGCGGGATGTACATAAAAACTCACGGATTCAGAAAAGAGCCGTATGCAAGCTCTCAAAAGATATCTGCCAAATATGCTTTTGAAACCGGGGCTACGCAGTTTAATTACAAAGGGGATTTTATTTCTCTTATAGATGATTTCAACCTTTTTATGGATGCAAATCTCAATTCGGAGTCTTATGTTCAGAATTTTTATGGTTATGGTAATATGTCAACAAAAAAAGATACAGGCAAGGACTATTACCGGGTCAGGATTGCCAGTATGTTGGTTAATCCGCTTTTCTATAAAGAAATAGCAAATTCAATGCATTTTTTTGCAGGCCCGACCTTTCAGATAGGAAAGGTTAAAGATAACAAGGACAGGTTCATTTCTGCTCTGGAATTAAATGATTTGGATTCAACAATTTTTGATGTATACAACTATGCCGGAATCAGTTCTGTTGTTAAATTCGATACAAGGGATCATAATCTTTTCCCTGTTAATGGGATCAAATGGGATACAAAATTTAATTGGTATACATCTCTCGATAACGACAAAAAATCATATTTCAGGTTGTCGAGTGATTTTAGCTTTTATCGCGGTCTCTTTAATCCACCTTTCAGCACGGTTTTTGCTTTCAGAATCGGAGGCTCCCTGATTGGTGGAGATTATCTGTTTTTTGAGGCCCCTTCACTGGGTTACGAAACCAACCTTCGTGGTTTCAAAAGATCAAGATTCACAGGTGAAAAAAGCCTGTATCAAAATTCGGAAATTCGGATAAAATTGCTTAATTTTCATAATTATATTGTAAACGGGCAAATAGGTATGCTCATGTTCTACGATTCAGGACGTGTGTGGTATAAGAGTGAGAAATCCAATAACTGGCACCATGGACTTGGAACAGGAATCTGGATGTCTCCTTTTGATTTGGCTGTGCTCAATGTCAGTTATGCCCGTTCGGTTGAGGAAAACATGATCACCTTCAGATTTAATTATTTATTTTAACAAGATTTGAAGAAGTCATATTTCAGACGTTTTTGTTAATATTTAATATAATAAAACACATAAAAAATGTTGAAAACTATCAGGGCTAAACTGACATTCACGTTTATTGCATTGCTTTTTATCAATGTTTTTTTGCTGGTTTCTTTTTTTCTGTATGACCATAACACAGAAAAAATCAATAAATATATTTCTTCCTTCCAGAACATGAATAGTAATATCTCAAAAATAGGAAGGATAGAGAAAGACTTTTTTAATTATGAACTTATCAATCCACTTTTTTATGAAACCGGCAGAAGCGAATATGCCGAACATTTTGATGAATTAACCTTAACAATCAAAAAACAAATTGATGACATCCGGTATTTCAGTTCATTTAATTCCCCGTTATATGATTCTGTGATTCATGCCCTGGATGAAAATATCAGCCAACATGTCAAATCATTTAATCAACTCGTTGAAAAAACAAGAATACGCGGTTATAAAGATTATGGTCTTGTTGGTAAAATGCGGGATGATATACATGCTGTTGAAGATGCTGAATTTCCATATGACATGGCTTCCCTTCTGATGATTCGACGGCATGAAAAGGATTATTTACTCAGAAAAGAAAAAAAATATACCCAGAGACTCGATAATGCTGTCGAGACACTTATTAATCAGATAAAAGACGAGAATGCAACAACAAAACAAGGATCCCGGCTCATTAAACTCATACATCAGTACCAGGAAACATTTCATAAGATGGTAGAAGTTGACCATGAAATTGGTCATCATACCGGTGTTGGTATTCGTGGCGAACTGGAGAGTATAAATATCAGAACGGAGAAAATAACCTCCCGCTTGCAAATGATTGTCACTCAACTTTCAAAAAACAGGTTGAATATTTTGGAATTGTTTTTTATTTCTGTCCTGGTTGTTGGGGTGTTCATAAATCTTTTTCTCATCTTTTTTGTATCCGGTAAACTCGGCAAACCTGTTATTAAAACCTCCGAATCAATTAAGGAAGTTATTGACAGTGATTTTGACAGGGAAAAGGAAATATATTATGTGGATTCGAAAGATGAGATCGGGCAGCTCTCTTCTAATATCCGGCTTATGGTCAAACGGGTTCATGAACGAACCGATGAAGTGATGAAGCAAAAAGAAGAACTGATTGCATCAAATACAACATTATCACAGCAAAAAGAAGAGATTTTAACACAGGCAGAAAACCTTCACCAGGCAAATGAAGAGATCAGGGCAACAGTTGAAGCCCTTGAAATGCAAAAAAAGGAAGTTGAAAACAAATCGAATGAGCTTGAAAAACTTGTTGAACAACTTGAAGATAAAAATAAACTCATCCAATGGAAAAATAAAGAACTTGAAAAACTTTCCATTGCAGCACGGGAGACAGAAAACGCTATCATTATCATGGATAAAGACGGCAATTTTGAATGGGTCAACAAAGCCTTTTCAAAAATTTTCGGCTTTTCAATGGAAAAATTTATCAAAGAAAGAACTAAAAATATCATAGGAACCAATACACCCGAAGATATCAAAGAAATCATTCTCAATGGCATTAAAAATAAAGAGACTGTTCATTATGAACTTCAAACCAAAACGGCACAGGGAAAAGAGATTTGGCTGCAGGCAACACTTACACCATACCTTGATGACAACGGAGAGATTGTGAAATTGATTGCTGTTGATTCTGACATCACAAAACTCAAAGAATATGAAGCAGACATCAGCTCAAAAAAAGAAGAGATAGAACGACAAAACGAATATGTCATTAAACAGCGCGATGAAATTGTCGAAAGAAATAAAAAAATCAAAGACAGCATACAGTATGCAAAACGTATTCAGAATTCATTACTGGCTCCGTTTTTACATACAGACGAAGAATTTTACAAACATCTCATCTATTTTAAACCACGTGATATTGTTAGCGGTGATTTCTATTGGATCAGAATCGTAAACGGATACCAGGTTTTTGCCGCTGCCGATTGTACCGGACATGGGGTTCCGGGTGCATTTATGAGCATACTTGGCGTAACGATTTTAAATGATGTTGTTTTAAAACAGGAAATCCTGGAGCCGGATAAAGCGCTGAATGAAATGAGAAGACAATTAAAAGTATTTCTGAGTCAAACCGGCTCCGACGATTTGTCAAAAGACGGGATAGACATCGCATTGTGCATCATCAATACCAAAACTTTATGGTGTGAATATGCAGGAGCTTTTAATCCAATGTACCTGATACGGGATTATAATCTCCAGGAATTCAGGGCAGACAGGATGCCGGTTGGTATTTATCCACGGGAAAAAGAATTTTTCACAAAACAGGCAGTTCAATTGCAAAAGCAAGACAGGATTTATCTGGCTTCTGATGGTTTTATTGACCAGATTGGGGAAGTGAAAAGAAAAAAATTCGGTAATGCCAGGTTCAGACAACTACTCCTGGATATTCATCAAAAACCCGTGTTTGAACAATATAACATCCTTGATGATACGTTCAATAAATGGAAAGGAAAACGCGTGCATGTTGATGATGTTGTGGTTCTTGGTATAGAAATAGATAAATGATGAATTTTTCGTATGCAATCGAATAAACCCCTTGCAGAAAGATTAAGACCAAAAACACTTGAGGATTTTGTCGGCCAGGATCACCTGGTAGGAAAGAATGGCGTTATCCGGCAGTTCATCGAAACCGGCAATGTTCCGTCATTCATATTATGGGGGCCGCCAGGCGTCGGTAAAACAACCCTGGCGAGGCTCATCTCCAATCAAACCAACAGGGCATTCTATACACTCAGCGCTGTTAGTTCCGGCGTCAAAGATGTTCGTGAAACAATCAATAAAGCAAAAAAAACAATGTATTTCAATGCCCCCAACCCGATTCTTTTTATTGATGAAATACACAGGTTTAACAAATCTCAGCAGGATTCTCTTCTTGGCGCTGTTGAGAAAGGAATTCTGACACTTATTGGCGCTACGACAGAAAATCCTTCATTCGAAGTTATTTCTCCGTTGCTTTCGAGATGTCAGGTATATATCCTTAATCACCTGACAAAAGAAGAATTGCTCAAGCTTGTTAATGGTGCACTTGAAAAGGATGTCTATTTTAAGGAAAAAAATATTGAAATAAAAGAAACAGATGCTTTGCTGCAACATTCCGGCGGTGATGCCAGGAAACTTTTGAATTTGCTTGAGCTGGTTGTGTATGCTGCAGAAGATGAAAATGTACTGGTTACCAATGATATTGTTATCAACAGATTGCAAAAAAATCTGGCTCTATATGACAAAAATGGTGAGTTGCATTATGATATTATCTCAGCCTTTATCAAGTCAATACGTGGAAGTGACCCAAATGCCGCTGTTTACTGGCTTGCACGGATGGTTGAAGGTGGTGAAGACCCAAAATTCATTGCCCGGAGGCTGGTGATTCTGGCATCTGAAGATATCGGTCTGGCAAATCCAAATGCCCTGCTTCTGGCAACCAGTTGTTTCCAGGCCATTGATATGATAGGGATGCCAGAGGCCAGAATTATTCTGTCAGAAACAGCTATCTACCTGGCAACCTCTCCTAAAAGCAATTCTGCCTATCTGGCGATTGAAAACGCCAGAAAACAAGTCAGGGAAACTGGCAACCTTGATGTCCCCTTGCATTTAAGAAACGCACCGACAAAACTGATGAAAGACCTGGGATATGGAAAAACCTATAAATACAGCCATGATTATAACGGCAATTTCGTTGAACAGGAATATTTGCCGGACAATATAACAGGTAAAAAGTTTTATAAACCACAAAAAAATAATCATGAATTGAAAATTTTACAAAAATTGAAAGAACTTTGGAAAAAATATAGGTATTAGTTAGTGTGTATCCATAAAGTCGAAAAGTCCACGAATTTCTCGAAATATTATGAATGCCTATTTAATAAATTCGTGTTGTGGCACCCACTTTTTATATAGAAAAAGTAGCCGTTCATCCTGATTATAGAAATATCGGATATGGACAAAAATTAATGAATTTCGCAACAAAACGAATAATTCAGTTAGGTGGTAAAAAAGTTTCTGTAAGTTTAATTAATACAAATACCAAGTTAAAAGAATGGTATATTAATCAGGGATATGTTGAAAAACAAGTAAAAAAATATGAGCATCTACCATTTAATGTGTGCTTTATGGATAAAACTTTAATTTTGTCATAAGTTTTGCAACAACAAGAAGTGTTTATTAATACTAAAATCCGGAATAATGGAAAGACAAGAAAAAATCGAATACTGGAAAGAATTGGCAGAATATGATTTAGAAACCGCTAATGCAATGCTAATCAGTAAGCGATATTTATATGTTGGATTTATGTGTCATCAAGTTATCGAAAAAATACTGAAAGCATATTATTCCGCAAAGAACGATGACATGCCGCCTTATACTCACAATTTGAAACATTTGGCAAACAAAACCAATATTTATGAAGCTATGACAGAGGGACAAAAAGACATTATTGATTTATTGCTACCATTGAATATTGAAGCAAGGTATCCAACTTATAAAGAACAGCTTTTACGTTCTTTATCCCATGAAAAGTGTATTAATATTATTGAACAAACAAAAGCTTTAAAAACATGGATAGAGCAACAGCTATAAAAAAAGTGAAAGAATATGCAAACTTAGTAACATCAAAATATTCAACAGATATGATTATTTTGTTTGGTTCTTATGCAAAAGGAAATTTTTCTGAAAACAGTGATATTGATGTTGCAATAATTGTAAATTCATTTTCAGGCGATTTTTTAAATGTATCAACTACTCTCTGTAAATTAACACGGAATATTGATTATAGAATAGAGCCTGTTCTTATTGATATGAACAATGATAAAAGTGGTTTTGCCCATGATATTCTTCAATATGGAATTATTATTTACGATAAAAACTCAACACAACGAATTGATAATATGAAAGGCGCTTAACATGCTATTGCCAGTAATTTGGGCTTTCTTGCCGACCCGACAAAAAAGGCTGACACACAAAGCCCATATTACTACCATAGATTTCTGTTAATTCGTGTAATTTGTGGATAAAAAAGTCTACTTTGTGGACAGTCACTAATTAGCGTCCATCCATAAAGTCGAAAAGTCCACGAATTTCTCGAATTAATACGAATATTTACAACGCTGCCGGGTGCAAGCACGCCGGCAGGTTTAGCGCTCAAACCCAAAAAGGTTAAAAAATGTTAATCTATTCCGGCTTGTCCGGTTTAGGGTTTGGACCCCTTACAATTGGCAAATTGAAAAAACATATATAATTTTGAAATTTTAAAAAAGAAAACAATAATGTTGAAAAATCCGGTTTTAAATTCTCTCAGGCACATCAAACACCTGGGTAATGAAAATTTTTTCCTTTTGGCAGGTCCGTGCGTTGTTGAAAGCAGGGACATCGTATTTGAAATAGCTGAAAAGGTGTTAGCTGTCACAGAAAAATATAAAATCCCTTTTATTTTTAAAGCATCATATAAAAAAGCAAACAGGTCCAGGCTCGATTCATTCACCGGCATTGGTGACAAAAAGGCTTTACATATTCTCTCTGAGGTAAAACGAAAATTCCAGGTTCCTGTCATCACTGACATTCACAGTCCTGAGGAAGCAGAAATGGCTGCCATAGAAGTGGATATACTTCAAATCCCGGCTTTTTTGTGCAGGCAAACAGACTTGTTGGTTGCTGCTGCAAAAACCGGCAGGATTATCAATATCAAGAAAGGCCAGTTTCTGTCGGCACATTCAATGAAACATGCTGTTGACAAGATTGTAAACTCCGGCAACAACAAAGTCATTATCACCGAACGGGGAACCATGTTCGGATACCAGGATTTGGTGGTGGATTTCAGGGGAATTACAACGATGAGGA
>CAZVTW010000133.1:0-12937 GCA_964629805.1 uncultured Bacteroidales bacterium
CCAGGAAAGATGAGTATTTTTATGAGTATTATTCCCAAATAAGGGATTACGGAATAAAATATGATTTTGACTTTATTCCAAATCCAAATCACTACATAAAATTTGGTTTTAGTAATACCCTGCATCTTTTCACACCAGGAGTAACCGTTACAAAAGAGAGGTATGCAGATCTGGAATCGGGAATTGATACTACATTTGGAAAAAAAGATATTCCGTCAAATGAATTTTTTGCTTACATTGAAGATGATCTGAAAATTGGAAATAAACTTAAAATAAATGCAGGATTACACTTTTCTCATTTTCATGTTCAGAATACGAACTATAGCTCTTTAGAGCCCCGTTTGTCAGCAAGATTACTATTGTGGCCTAATTTATCTCTTAAAGCATCATATGTGAAAATGCAACAATACCTGCACCTGTTGTCAAATTCTACACTGGGACTTCCCACTGATTTGTGGGTACCGCCCACATCCAAAGTTAAACCACAAAAAGCCTGGCAGGCTGCATTTGGTATTTCATATTCCATCCGAAACAATTATCATATTTCACTTGAAGGATATTACAAAGACATGTGGGATTTGATAGACTATTCCGAGGGTGCGAGCTTTTTTGATCTTAACCAGGGAAGCTGGGAAGAAATCGTCACCACAGGCCGGGGTAATAGTTACGGCATGGAATTGTTTTTCGAAAAAACAAGAGGAAAAACAACAGGGTGGATTGGTTATACCCTTTCCTGGTCAAACAGGACATTCCCGGAAGTGAGTTTTGGCAGAACATTCCCCTATAAATACGATTCAAGGCATGATTTTTCGTTTGTACTGACTCAAAAAATAAAGGAAAATATTGATCTTGGTGTAACCTGGGTATACAGGACTGGATATCCGTTTACGCTTGAAGATGAAAAATTCATTTCACCGGGTTATTTATTTACCCCAAATGAAGAATACTGGCTTCCGGAAGACGAAATAAAAAATATGTATTACCAGGAAGACCTCGATGATAAATTGCTTGACTATTCGGAATCAAGGAATTCTTATCGTCTGCCGCATTATCACAGACTTGATGTCGGGATTAGATTTAATAAGCAAAAAGAAAGATATAAACGAACCTGGAGTCTTGGAGCATATAACCTGTATTCAAGAATGAATCCGTTTTTTATTTATCAATCTTACGAATATAGTTGGGTAACAAATGAGAGCTACCCGGTGATGCGTCAAATCAGTATTTTACCAATAGTTCCATATGTCAGGTGGAGCATTAAATTTTAACATTATGGCTCAGTCAATGACAGATATGATCTTGAGATACCGATCTTTGATCCAGTATCCTCGAAATTGAAAATTTCGGGACACCTGTCTGCCACAGGCAGGCAAGCGGATGATTAAAAAATGAACTGAAAGTTAATTAATTCGTTTACCCCGTTAAATATCTAAATGAGAAATAATTATTTCACGGGGTTTACCTTGTGAAATAACTCTTCCGATTATAAAATATTTCACAGGGTGAAATTCGTGTAATCCGCGGACAAAAAAAATTTTCGCGGACAAAATTTAAACTTATGAAAAATATTTTAACAACCCAGCATTCATACATACTGATTGTATTTGCTCTCCTGTCATTTTCATGTGACAGGATGATAGAAGATTTTGAGTTAAAAGATAAGCCTGAAAAATTAGTTTTAAATGCATTACTTACACCAGACAGCAGTCTGAAAGTAAATTTAAGCAGTAGTTTGATGGCAAACGAACGAATCAGTTCACTACCATATATCGATGATGCGACAATCTCAGTTTATGAAGATGGTGTATTGCTTGATTCTCCAATTTACCGGGGGAATGGCAATTACCTTATAGAAAACATACATCCCAAAGTTGGTCATTCATATACAATATATGCAAATACCAATGATGCAGATGAAGTGTTCTCATCAGTCACTATACCTGAAAAACCTGTCATTTTATCTGTAGATACTGCCTTCCTGAGAGATGTACCTGATGCAGGATGCATAGGTTGTGAAAACAATAATTATATTGATTTAACAGTTAAATTCAGGGATAAACCTGATGAAAATAATTATTACAAAATTGAAGTTAAATACTATCACACTTATAAACAATGCACAAGAGACACTGTCATTATAGATGCCATGGAATCACCGGTTTTCTATTGCCTTGAAGCCGATACAACAACCAGGTTTGAGACCCTGTATATTACCAGCAATAACTCTTTTATAGATTTTTACCGCTATGGTGATGATTTCTATCTCAGTAATATTTCATATTCTTCCGATGGAAAAGCCCTGTATTTTTCAGACAAATTGTTTACATCAGCCGATAACCAGGTTACGATTCAAATTAACTCATATGAAGCATCTGCCATTTCAGGTTACAAATGTTATGTCTATTTATACGCCATTGATGAAAATCTTTACCAGTTTTATCATTCCCTGGCCCGCTGGAATGAGATAGACGGAAATCCGCTGGCCGAAAAAGTAACTTTATATACAAATGTCCAGAATGGACTTGGCGTGTTTTCAGCCCATAATTCCGAATCGTATACCGTGAGCCTGGATTCCTCATGGCTTTACGACCCGTATGAACCTGAACCTTATCCCTATTATTACAAATAAACCGTTTTGGGTTTGAAGAAAACATTTGATGACAATCCTTCAATTTTTTTTTCTATGAGGTATTTAAAATCCTCAGGTTATTTTTGTTTTATATTTTGTTTGTAATGCAAGGTCTTAAAACAATAGTTTCGGATTTGAGATCAAATAAAAATCACATTTTCTATCTTTTTTTTCGACTTACGGGATAATTTGTCGTATTATTAAATAAACAGTGTGCATGACCCGTGATGAAATAAATGAGCTTATCCACAAAAGCCGGCAGAATGATTTCACTGCTTTTCAAAAACTGGTTGAACAATACCAGTATATGGTTTATAAGCTGACTTTTAGGTTACTGGCAAGTGAAGAAGATGCCAAAGACATGGTACAGGAAGTGTTTATCAGGATATGGGAAAAGCTTAGTACGTTTAACACAAATTTCAGTTTTTCATCCTGGGTCTATAAAATTGCGACCAACATGTGTTACGACATGCTGAAATCTAAACAATACAAGGAAAAAAAACAAGTCATTGAATTACAGGCAGGAATACATAACCCGGAACTAAAGGCCGGAAATGTTGAGTCAGGAATAATGAACCGTGAACTGGCTGAATTGATACGGTTTTTAACCGATGAATTATCACCTAAACAAAAACTTGTGTTTACCTTAAGCGATATTGAAGATCTTGAAGTACAGGAAATATCAGAGATTACAGGTCTTTCACCGGGAAAAATCAAAAGTAACCTGTACCTGGCCAGGAAATATATCAGGAAAAGAATTGAAATGACAGAACAGGAGGATGATGATGAAAAACAATGAAAAAAATGATAACGGATTGATAAATAAAGTCAGGGAAACTGAACCTGAACTCGACAAACCTGGTGAATTAACAGAGAATGTCATGAACAGACTAAAAGTAAGGCAAACAGGGCGGCCAAAGTTGAAGAAGTTGATTGTCGTTCTTCGTCCTGCCATGTCTGCCGCAGCATTATGGCTTATCGGACTGTTTGTTTTTCAGTATTTCGATGCATCTGTCACTCATGATAAACCAAAAAACTATATCTATTCTTTCACTGAAAAAAAACCGGGTTTAAACAAAACAGACAACCTGCAGACATATAAACAGTTGGTGAACAAAACAAATCATTGTAAAGAACAGATCAATAAGTCATTTGATCAGCTTGACAGACAATGTTTAATATCTTTAGCAGCCGAATATCAGGAGCAAAAACAACTCAATAATAAAAGGATTGAAAATATAATCCAATACTGGCAAAAAATCAATTAATAATCAAACATCATGAAGAATATCTGTAATATTGGAATAATCAGCAGTATTATTTTTATCTTTTCCGCTTGTCAGGATAGCGGATACAAAATGCTTACAACCATTAATGAAGATGGTACATGTGCCCGTGAATTCACCGAACTGGCTGATTCTGCCTTTATGGTTGGTGATACAGCAAAGAGTAATCCTTTCCCTTTCCCGATTGATACAACTTTTGAGATTTCCTGGACATATGATTCATTAAAATCTAATTCAGTTTGGCCCCTGGAAAAATGGGAAAAGAACAATAAAAAAAAGAAAGTGACAATCATTGCAAAAAAGTTATTTTCTTCTGTTGTCGATATGGCCGGTTTTGATTATCTCGAGCGGGGTGACTGGAAGTCTCTGCGCCCATATGTCTCATATAACAGAAAATTCCGGTGGTTTTATACCTACCATCGTTTTTCGGAGACATTTCCAAGAATCAAAACATTTGACAGGGTGTCAATCAACAAATATCTGACAGAGGAAGAAGTAAAAATGTGGTTTCAGGGTCATAATTTTTGTTTTGAAGGAATGAACGGCATCGAAATAAGCGAGCATTTGTCACAAATCGAAAAAAAAATCAATCAATGGATAGACAGGAATGTGTACGAAGAACATATCCATGCCATTGTCAACAACATTGAGTTACTTGATGCACCTGGCATTGATGCTAAAAAACTGTTAGCTGAAAAAGACAGCATTTATAAATCCTGTAAAAAGAAAGAGAAAGATATTGATTTTGATATAAAAGTATTGGATAACTATTTCAATACGAATGCCTTTACTGATATGTTTGAAAAACACAAAAGGCTTGAACATGAAATTGACAGCGCCTTGTCCTTTTTCGACTTTTACGGCAATCAGCTTGAGTACCGGTTAGTCATGCCAGGCAAGATAATCAACACAAACTCAGCCACGAAAAATTCAGATACCCTATCCTGGAAAGTCGATGCATACCGTTTCTCGATGCATGATTATGAGATGTATGCCAATTCAAGAACACCAAATATCTGGGCATTTATTGTTTCCGCCATTATCATCATCATGGTTGTATTGCTTTTTTTGGTGCCGGTGAGAAAGATATGATACCAGGAAGTTTATAGGCATTCTGAAATCTGTCTTTAACAACAAGAAGTTTTCCTTTATCAATAACAACGAAAATGGGCTGGCGCAGGTGGTTTTGTGGTATTTTTTGGGTGAGCGAAGCGCACCCAAAAAACACCCCAAAACCATTTGGGACCAGCCCAATGATATGGTCTCTTTTTTTAATTATTTTCTTGATTGTCAAATAATAACAGGAAATGCATTAATGGATAATCTAAACTATCATGATTTGTTTTATAACAAAAATCACAGCCATTAACTGTCTTTTCTGGTTTTAAAATATCATTTTTTCTATCCCTGTTTTCAAGCATTTCGTTTATTTTATCAACAATAACTTTGGGCTTGCCTTCTAATACATAAGCAACCATACAACCTCTTTCTTTGTAAAGTTTAGCCGTAAATTTTTGAAATCCACGTTCTGAAATATACTCGTTTCTTAAATCCCAAGCTTTTTTCTTCAAGTAATCATTTTCAGTAATTAATTTGGCTTCAAAACCAAATATTAATTCTTTACTATTTTCAAGGGTTACAAAATGTACACTAAAATCATAAAACCGTGAAGTATTTTTAATAATTCCTTTATAAAAATCTTCTGTATATTCGGGTGTTTGAGAGTTATAATAATAACCAAATCGCTTGTCATTCCTGTCCAATCTTTCCATTTCCCTTACAATATTTGCTGAATATGTGTTTTCCTCCCAAACGTCATGGTTGTAATCTTTTTTAGCATAGACAGATTGATAACCAGATAGCAATAACCAAAAACAATTTTGCTCAAATTTATGTCTTGCTTTTGAAATTTTTGCGATTTTATCAATTCGCTTCTTGTCTTCTGTTGATTTTGTAACTCTTGAACTAATTCCTTTCATAACTATCCTTGTATTGAAGCAAATTGAACAAATATTTTTTCACTATCACTAATTGCGATTGATTTTGACCAAAATTTCTTTTCATTTGGTTTTATTAAAAGAATAGTATTGTTTTCAAAATACTCAAACTCTCTCCTGAAAAATATACTTTCTGAATACTCTTTTATAACATATTTATTTATACGAATTAGCAATTTATTAAATTCAGTGTCTACAATTTTAGTTATCGCATTTTCCGATTGGTTTAGCTTGATTGCTACAATTTTTAAAGGAATTGACTGTATGGTGTCATAATATTCTACTCTAATGTTTGTCTGTAATTTGTTTGGTAGTTGATTTAATAGCATTTCAGAATAGCTTTTTAATTCATCAACAGTTACTGATTTTATCGCATAATTAATTTTATCGTTATTTTTGTTTAAATACCAATCAAGCGAATAGTTTATCAAATCATTAATCAGAACTTTATCATCTTCATTTATTAAGTTAAGTCTTGTAATTTCGTCAAAAATCAAATCGTCAATATGATTTTCAATTTCATGTATTTTTCTATCATTTATAGATTTTAGAAGATTGTTTGCATTTGTTTCTTTCATTTTTAGGGAAATACTATCATACTCTTCTGCGATTGCGATAATAGTTTCATCTGAAAAATGATACGGTAAAGAAGGTAATTCAAGTAAATGATTACCTTGAATTCTTTGTCTATCAATACCAAATGAGGAATTCGTTAAAAACAAATAATACATTGCAAACTTTGAATTGAAAAAAGAAACTAATGCTTTTTGAAAATTTTTATTTTCATTAACCTTAATGCCTAATATAGCTTTTTTATAAATACAATTTATATCTTCAAATGACGCTACTACTTTTTGGTCTGTTAATCCTTCTTTAATTAAAATTATAGGTGCTTCGAAGTATTTATTTAATTCTCTGTATTTTGAATGTTCACTTCCTAACTTTTTAAATATCTTAGGGTTTGTGTAATATCTTTGTAATTTGTCAGGTGGATTAATGAAATAATAATCTTGCAATTCTGGATTTCCAAATTTTTTGCCTTCTTCTTTGATGTGCAAACCAACCCCTCTGTTGCTTTTCGGTATAGTAGCTTTTAAAGATTTTATGTCAGATGTCCGTATTCTCTTTATGAAATTATAATCGCTTATACTTCCATACATTACAATTTTTAACAGTATGTTATATTCGTTTTCTAAGTCTACCAATATTTTAGGTATAAATTTAATGTCCGAACTGTCAACCTGTATATAGTTAAGGTTTTTAATACTATTTGATGGTTTCGGAATACAATAGTTAATTGTGTTATTTATTGTGGTATTGTTTTTGGAAAATACTAATGCAAAAGTTGGCTGGCTGGCTTTTGAAAATAAAAGCTTGTTTTCACTAATTAAAGCTAAATTGAATATGGTTTCAATATTGGTTTGTTTAAATAAATATTCTTGAAGCCTTTTATATGGATTTTGAGAATTGAAAAACACCTTTGCACTCGTAACTAAGCCAATTTTTGCATTAGGAAATTTCTCTGGCATAAGATGTAAATATCCTGCTACTATTTCCTGTGGTAATTTATTTTTTGTGAGATAGTTTTTAATATCGTTATCTAAATTTCCCCTTTTCCAAGGGGGATTGCCCACTATAATTTGAAAATCAGAACCTAATCCGTTTTCTCCATATAAACTTTCTTTAAAAGTGTTACTTTTGAATAAGTTCCTTCCTTTGGTTTTATTATTCTCTGGGTCATATATTAAGTTTGGAAGTTCTTTGATTGCCCAAATTTCCTTTGGGTCAAGTTTATCCAAAAGCGCAAGATACAAGCTAAGTGCTGCAACTTTTATAGCCTCTTCATCAAGTTCAACACCAAAGATTGATTTTTTTAGAATATTTTCTAATATTTCCCTATTATTTCTGGTGTTTTTATTGTCCAATTCTTGACTAAATATCCACCTATCTATTAGGCGTTTATATGCTTGAACAAGAAAAATACCCGACCCACAGGCTGGGTCTAATATTTTTATATCGTAATCAGCATCATTTACAGTAGGTTGAGGTAATAATTCATTTAAAACTAAATCGACCAACATTTTCGGTGTATAAAAAGTTCCATTTTGAGATATTGTTTCTTCATTTTCAGTTTTATGAATAAATTCTTCATAAACTGAGCTAATTGTCTCAATATGAATAACTTTATAATCAAATATTTTCCAAAATACTTGTTGTATTGAATTTTGATTAATTTCATTTCCATAAAAGCAACTGTAAACAAGGCTTAATATTTGATTTTGCTGTTCTCCATTTTCATTTATTGTAGTCGCGTTGTTTATTTTTTCTTTTTCGATATCTGTAATTGGAAATAAGTCACCGTTAAATTTTTCTTTTAGTTTTATAAAAAAAGAGTATAGACTATTAGGGACTTGTTTTTTTAATATATCAAACAGGCTACTATAATCTCCCAAAAAATCGTTTAAAGGCACATTTCTGTCTTCAAGATAAAAAACAAATAGGCAACGACCTAAAAGGTCATTTATTAAACTATCACTTAAATCATAATTTATTAGCCTTCGCCTTGTTTGGTGCAAATTGGCTAAAAGTCTTTTATCAACTTTATTATCAGTAGAAATTTGAGTACCAATGCTATTCTTCCAAAATTTTCCTGTATCAATTTCTTCCTGATTAAAATTATCTTCAAGTTCTTGTGGAAATTTATCATTTTCTATATTGTATGATACCAACTCGTGTGGTAATTCATTTTCACTATCAGAAGGTCTGGCAAAACAATCATAAATATGAATTTTCTTAGGTGAAATAACAAATAATAGAGGGGCTTGTCCTTCATTCCAAATTTTTCTCTGAATTTCCGCTATTTCTTTTATCGTCAGTTCTTGTTCTTCTGATATTGTACGAAAATATATGAAAGGATAATCACCTGCAAAATATATCGCATCTATCAGACTTTTTCTTTTATCATCAGCTAAATTCTGAAAAATACTTTCTGCTAATCTTGTTTTATCAAAGTTTGAATTTTTATCAAAGCCATTTACAATAACTGTTTCAAACCTTAAAAAAGTTAATATATTATTTAGCAATTTTTTGCTGTCCATTTTTCATAATTTTTAAATCTGTAATGTAATCATATTTTTTGCGATGGCAAAATTAATATTTTCGTCCGATAATTTAGTGATATTTTAATTGACCATATCAGCGCCTACACCAACAATATAATTTTTAGATGCAGGAATTTCGGCATACCGGGCCAGTTTTTTTATAAGCATTAAACTTGTTTCAGTACAATGATGAAATTCAAAACCAAGATTTGTCAGTAACGGTATAAAATCAGCTTTTTTAATTGGTATTTTAATCCGGAGTAATTTTTTATTCTTTATGGATTTTAAAAGTTGCTGTATCTCTATTTTGAAATCTTCAATGGTTTCCGGAAGAGTTGCTTCATCCGTTATCAATCCTCCATATTTATTTTCAGTTGTTTCTATCATACATATTATTCTTTTTTAACACCGATTACCGAATCAAATAGACAAATCCGTTGATATGATAAATAATACCATCCTTGCCTGTAATGTCGCCAAAATAATAATAAATACCATCAGGCGCCGAATGGTTTGTCTTTTGTATTGTCCCATTCCATTTGTCGGTTGGCTTTGTAAAGGAATACACCTGTTTTCCCCATCTTGTGATAATCTTAATATCAAGGGATTTTACATTTTCTGTGTCTCTTATCCTGAAAAACGAATTTTTGTTGTCTCCGTTTGGTGTAAAAATGTTTGGAAATGTCAAATCAGGTGAACAATCTTTAGTGGAAACATAGAATGAACTTTGAAATACGCATGCTTGATAATAAAAATGAGCATGATATAATCCTTCACTTGTAATGACATCATCAATAATTTCTGTTTCCCGGTCATCAAATACTTTCAGGCTGTCGAAATCTGTCATCAAAGGAAATGATAACCCGCTACCCAGGCAAATGGTTGTATCAGGCTGATCAAAATCAGCAGGCGGTTCAATGACACTTACAAAAATTGAATCCGAATCATGGCAAAATCTATTAGACACATCAACACTGAATAATCCGGGTTCATGAATGGTCAGGGGACTGACTTGCTCTCCTGTGTTCCATAATATCTTTTCAACGTCAATATTCTGACCAAGCATAAGGTTTGAACCTAAACAAATTGTTGTATCTTGACCCAAATCTATATGCGGAACTGAGTATACTGTGTCAACAAGCATGGTTATTTCTTTCCGGCAGTCAAAATCATTGATGAGAGTAAATTCATACCTTCCGGTATCAATGATAAAAAATTTATCTGATATCAGACTGTCCGGATTGATAAAAAGTTTGCCTGATTTTGGTGACTCAATGACCAATGTCTCATTGTCACACAAAAAAGTATCGCCTGGAATATCAATTTTCGGGAAAGGATATGTTTGTAAGTTGAGACTATCCTGCATAAAACATCCATATTCATCTTTTCCGCTCAGGATATATGTTCCTGGGCTATTAAATCTCCTTTTCAGTTTTGTGTAGCTGTCATTCCAGTGAATATCATTCAAAATATAATCAGGATTGAAAAAATATGAATCTCCCGCGCAGATGATGGTATCACGAAAGGGAAATAATGGAAACGGTTTGCTGACACTCATGTATATCGAATCCCTGGCAGTACAGTTATATTGATTTGTGATGGTCAGGATGTATGTTCCTTCCTGGTTTATTCGTGTGGTTGCTGTTGTATCTCCTGTTGACCAGGAATAATAATCATGTTCATATCCCTGTCTTCCGAGGGTAATAGTGTCCCCTGGGCATACTGTGGTATCAGGGCCTAATGTTGTTTCCGGCACAGGGTAAAAATGAACATATACAGAATCCTTTGTCTGGCAGCCTGAATCATTTGTGACTTCAACTGTATATAAACCTGAATGATAAACTTCTGTCGTGTTATTTTCAGAGCCTGTACTCCAATGGATTGTGTCAGTACTGTTTCGAATTTCCAGCAACATAGTGTCTCCTGAACAGGCTGTTGTATCGCCTGCCAAATCAATAACAGGAGTGGGTTTAAAAGATATTTTGACAGAATCTTTCTTCGGGCAACCATATTGATCGATGGCTTCGACAGTAACAAGTCCGCTGTCATTCGGTTGGAAGAAATAAGCTGTGTCGACATTTTGCCAGACAGGCCGGCTGAATCGTTGGTTGACTGCAAGCGTAATCGTCTCTTTGGGACAAATTGAGGTGTCAGGGCCTGCATTCAAGGTATCACCGGGATAATATTCAATATTGACAGTATCTGTATAACTGCCGCAGTTATTTGTCATTGTTGCATGATAGGTTCCCGGGCTCATGACTTTATACTGAGTTGCCATAGATTGATCCTGCCAGATGTATTGTGAATTATTCTCATGGTCACCAAGAAAAACATAATCACCCCTGCACAAGGACGTATCCTTTCCAAGGTCAACAAAAGGAAGTTCAATGACATCGAGATAGAGTGAATCTGAGGAGGTACATCCGTATTGGTTAGTCACCTGCAATGTATGATATCCATTTACAGATGTTGTGTAGTATCTCCCATCCGATTTATTGTCCCAAATATAGGAAGTATGATGTCCGGCATCGAGGGTGGTATCTTGTCCATGACAGATTTTCACCGAATCAGGCAGGGAAATGAGAGGCAACTCCGATACACTTACACTGATTGCATCTGTGTTTGAACATCCGGTTATGGCTCTTATCTCTACCTGGTAAGTCCCTGAAGCAGTAACAGCATATTTTCTTGTTTTTTTGCCATCCTGCCAATGATAGGAGACAAGCCCGTCACCGGCATCAAGCAAAAGACTTTCGCCCGAACAGATGGTTGTATCCGGCCCCAGGTTTAACTCAGGTTTTTCGATGACATTCACATAGACGGAATCTGCATTTTTACAACCGTTGATATCAGTTACTTCCAGCCAGTACACACCCTCGGAATCAACTTCGGTTTTGCTCAAAGTGGTTCCGTCTGACCAGAGATAGCCCTGAAATTCCCTTTCTGATTTTAAAACAAGGGTATTACCGTCACAAATGGTAATTGTATCTCCAAATTTCGGGTACAATTCGGGATTGGTAAAAATACGAACATCTGTTTCAAGTAGAATATTTTCATTGATTAGCCGTACATCAGCGCGGACAGGGTATATACCGGGGGCATCGTATTTTTTTACCGGTCTGAGGGCATGTGAGGTTGTTCCGTCGCCAAAATTCCAGGTGACTGATAGAACCTGGTTTTCATTATCCAGTCTGAAATGAACAGTATCTCCGATACAACTATTAGTCGTAACAATTTGTCTTTCTGAATCGGGATGTTGTGAATGGATGTTACAATATGCATTTCCGATAATCAGTACGTGATGAAAAAAGATGAATAAACAGACCGGCAGTACATTTCTGACTCTGTTTTTTATGCAACTTCCTTTTTTCATCGTAATTATCTCCTCCCGGTAAAATCTGAACTCAGAAATTTTCGAAATCTATGCGTTACAAGGCAACGTTTAACTCCTCATCCCGACAGCAAGTTTGTCGGGACTCCGGGATTAAACGATGACTTGCGCTTTTATCTTTCGAATTTACTGAGTTCAGAAAATAACAAAGTCTTATTATTTTTCAAAGACTTTTTTTATTCTTTTCCAAAGGTATATCGTATTCCCCATAAACTTCTAAGATCAGCAGACTGTTCAACAATGAGTTCAGGGGCTAACTCAAACAAAATTGATATTTTTTTGAAATCGGGAACAGGGTAAACCTCGAGTGATACCGGTATTGTTAATGCATAAATATGATCATCACCAATAAGGGGAGCCAATTTAACGCCAAGACCAAATGAAAATCTGTGATATTTTGATGGTTTAAGATTGTAAAATACTGCCGGCTCCATAAAAATTTCATTAATCTGGCGATTGGTAAAAGTTTTCAACTCACCGCTAATTCTCCTGTTTTGATCGGTATTGACAGCTATTGCATACACGGAATAACT